>NZ_CAXQQP010000007.1:0-389648 GCF_964226795.1 Mesoflavibacter sp. | reverse complement strand
ATTTCCTAAGCGGGTGCAAATATAAAACAAGTTTTTAAACCTTGCAAACTTTTTTTAAAAAAATTTAAAATTTATTTTTTCACCGTTTTGCTTAATCAATATTTTATCTAGAACTTTCTCGAAATCTTATCCCTGATTGCTCAGTTGTTATTGTTTCGGGGTGCAAATATAAGACCCTTTTTCATTCCCACAACCCTTTTTTGAAACTTTTTTTGCTTTTTTTTTATTCTTGCTTTTTAACACCTTGTTTTCAGCGTTTTACAACTTAACTTTTTTTATCTTTTTTTCTAATCTGTTTTTTCAACCTATATAATACACTTAATACTCCTTTTAAATCTTATACTTTTATGTAGAGTATACATATATTGTTACTTATTTCTTATAAACATTTAAATAGTGTTTCAACTATATATACAATATAAATACTTCTTATAAATCTAAAACATTAATCAATTTATATCATACCAGGAAAAAAAGCACTAGCCTTAAAAATAATTAAGTTCTGTACTTAAAAGAATTCTACATAAAGAAATCCCATACCAACCCAAAACGAACAGCAAAATCTCGAAATGGTTGGTTTGGTGCTGAGTAATAATCATATCCTGTAAAAGCTGCATTGAAGTGCTCTGCCTTTAAAAAGATTCTTGTTTGACGAATTTTAGCATTAATAAAAAAGTCTAATCTAGGGAACCCACCATACTCTTGCTGATTTTGCGTATAAAATTCTGCCAACAAAGGATCATAACCATTCATATTATACTTAGTGAAATAATTAAATATCACACCTGTTTGAAGAAACATCGCTTTTTTAAACACGTGATTTGAATAGTACAATGTATTACGTGTTACTATTTGAGGTACATTTAATGTATTATTCTCATCGGAGACATTTTGATATAGTACCGTATTATCTAAAGCGAAGTTTTTATATCGTATTTCTTTTTGAAGTTTTGCTCTAAGATATGTAATTGTAGCACTATTTTGAAAAGGCTTTACGTTATCATCTTCGTTTTTTGCAAAATACACATTGTCTGTTATGGTGTTAAAGTCTAATGATAGGTTTACGTATTTATCTGATTTAATGTCAAAAACTATTTGCTGAGTCTTTATATTGTTGAAATTATTTTTCCAGTTATAATTTACATAGTCACTTTGATACAATAAAGTATTAAAGTTTGGCGCTACAGTATGATGATTAATTCCTACAGAAGCATCAAAGTTTTCACTTAACTTATAGCCTGCTTTTGCAGACAGATAATTAGAATCATAATCACCTACGATATTTAATTGTGCTTCTCCGGATAGTAAGAAACCTTTATATTGTTTTTTATATTTTCCGCCAACACTTA
Organism: Mesoflavibacter sp.; assembly: GCF_964226795.1. NCBI lineage: Bacteria > Pseudomonadati > Bacteroidota > Flavobacteriia > Flavobacteriales > Flavobacteriaceae > Mesoflavibacter > Mesoflavibacter sp. The sequence continues at coordinate 388,299 of NZ_CAXQQP010000007.1, read as the reverse complement.
ATATGTCTCCTTTAATCCTATTAGGTATTTTCCCAGAATCTAAATACAATACTTTATTGTAACCATAATTATAATTATTATGACTTGCATTAAATTGTATGTTACCTATTGTTTTATTTGTATAATCTAGTCGCAATTGATTGTAAAAACGCTCATACTCATTTCTGTCTACTAGATTTGAGGTCTTAAAAGCTTCTCCAAAATAGTCATTACTACTACTTTGTTCAAACTTGTATATTTTATCCTCTAGCATCATTATATGCCCCACTTGTAACTTATTGGTTTGTGTAGAATCGTTTTGTTTAATGATATCATATGTATGGTTAAGATAAAATCGTTTTCCTAAAAATAAGCTTTCGGCATTTTCAAAATTTACTTCAAAAACACCTCTATCCAAGAAATCTTCATCTCCAGTTTCAAAAAACTCAATACTTTCATCTGTAATACCTCCATTTTCTTCATTTAAAATATCTTGAGAGGTAAAGTGCATATTAGCTATATATCTATTGTTTTTAGTCTTATAGCTTGCTGTCATCCTTAAGTTTCCTGTACTTGATAAAGAATTTTGATAAAACCCTAAAGATCGCATTCCTTTATATGCAATAGATAAATTAAGTCGTTTTGATGTGTTTACCGTAAAAAAAGCATCTAATTGCTGACCTTGTGTAAAAGCTGTTTTATAGTAAATTTCTGTTAAAGGCGTCGGGACATGGTAATAATTAACATCTTCTGCGTCTAAATAATTAAAATGTTTTGCGTTAGCGCCAAATTTGGGCAATAAATTATTATCACTAAAATTATGCGTTAAACTATTATACGTTTGTCCAACATTGGCAAAAGGCATTAAACCAAAATCATCACGTCTTAAATAATTATATTTATACTCTTTTTTTATAGATAAGGTTGTATCTAAATAAGTAGAGTCCCTTTCAGGAGTAATTATTAGATATTGTGTTATTTCTGTGTCTTCAAATTTGACTTTTTTCCATTTTTTTTCTCCTCCTTGACCAATAGAATCCATTAACTCTTGATCTTCTTTTGACACATCTGACTTCCCTCCAAGTTTTCTTTGAGCAAAACCAAATACTGTAAACATTATTAAAATTATACTGAAAATTATTTTTTTCATTAATTGCTGACTATTTTAGTCTTTAATTTTTAAATTATCTAAGTGCCAAAAATAGCAAATATCTTTATGGTATTTGATTTTTAGTAAAGAAAGGCATAAATCTATAATTTTTTAAACGTTTTATTATTCATTTTATTTAATGCTTAAACTAAATTTTTCTGGCTTTAACCTTGAATGTGGAACAGACGAAGCTGGTCGTGGTTGTCTTGCTGGTCCTGTTACTGCTGCTGCTGTTATATTAAAACCTGATTTTAAAAACTCTATTCTTAACGACTCTAAACAGATAAGCGAAAAAAAGCGCGACATTTTAAGACCTGTTATAGAAAATGAAGCTTTATGTTTTGGCTTTTCTCATATCTATCCTGATGTAATTGACGAGATAAACATTTTAAATGCATCAATTTTAGCAATGCACAATTCTATTAAAACTTTAAAAAACACACCCGAATTCATCATAGTTGACGGCAACAAGTTTAAACCTTTTAAAGAAATACCGCATGAAACTATAATAAAAGGAGATGGTAAATTTTTAAGCATTGCAGCTGCTTCGGTTTTAGCAAAAACGTATAGAGATGAGTATATGAATAAAATCCATGAAGAATTCCCTATGTATAATTGGAAAAAAAACAAAGGTTACCCAACAAAAGAGCATAGAGAAGCCATTAAGGAATTTGGCGTTACAAAATATCATAGAAAATCTTTTAGACTATTACCAGAACAATTGAAATTAGACCTGTAACTTTCTATCTTTGCATAAACCCTCATTATTTATATGAAACATTTTTGGTATTACCTTTCAATAGTATTCTTAGTTTTTTCTTGTAATTCAGACTCAAAAAAAGTTAAGGTTGTAGATTTTATTTCAGAAAAGGCAGATGTTGTTTTAACCATCAACAACCTAGAAGGTTTTACAAACAACCTTAATAATAATGATCTTCTTTCTTCATTAAACAAAACTAAAAGCTATCAAAATACAATTGCGCAGTTTGCCTTTATAAAAAATCTAAAAACAAAACATCCTATATATATAGGTATAGGTTCTAAAAAAGAAACTGTTTTTAGTTTTTCAACTAGATTATCAGATTCGATTTTCACATTAGATAGCACAAAAAGAAAGTCTTTACAATTAAAAGGATTTTCTGCTGAAGAAATTTCAATAGATAGTTTAAAACTTTACGTCACTAAAAAAGATAGTGTTTTAATAGGAAGTAATACTAAAACCGAATTAGAGCAAATCATAAACAGCAAGCAAAAACCTGAACACATTAAAAGTTTAATTAACGTCCAGGATAAAAATGCTTCATTTTCTGTAATTGCAACAAACAATTCACCAGTAAAAAGTCTTTTCAAAAACGAGAAAATTACGTTTTCAAATTTCAGTAATTCGCTAACTTTTGATGCAGATATATCTCAAGACCAAATTATATTAAATGGTATTACCAAAGCAATAGATAGTAGCAACAGTTTAATTAATGTTTTTAAAAACACAATACCACAAACCAACCAACTGGCACAAATTGCACCTTCTAACAGTAATGGTTTTTTAAGTTTGACTTATAACAACTACACTACATTTAAAAACAACCTAAACGCTTTTACTAAGAAAAATGACACTTTAGCAAATTCACTTTTAAAAAATAGTATTGAATTTGGAGAAGTTTATTTTGAATCTGGCAACCTATTTATCATAAACACAGAAGATGTTATTGCTACAGAAGAAGCCTTAATAAGCGAACAACACCTTGTAGAAACTTACCGAAATGTAGATGTGTTTAATTTTAGTAATCCTGAAATTTTCAATAACACATTAGCACCTTTTATTAATAAAGTTGAAGCTAATCATTATTGTGTATTGGATCAGTTTGTTGTGTTTGCTAAAACTACAGAAGCTTTAGAAAACGTGATTGCAAACTATCAAAATCAAACTACTTTTAGTCACCGTGATTATTACAAAAACATAAAATCTAAAATTAGCAATGATGCTTCAATATTACAGATTTTAACTCCTGAAAGTTTAGAAGCAACAGTTAAACACAACTTAGATTCTGAAGAAGATTTCAACCTAAAGGGTTATAAAACTTCTGCTATACAATTTATATATGATCGCGATTTTGCACATTTCAATGCTAATTTCAAAAAAGCAAAACAAAGTTATAGAGACAATATTATTTCTGAAGTATTCAATATAAAAATTGAAAATGATGTACTTAACACGCCGCAATTTGTTACTAATCATACAAACAATCAAAAAGAAATTATAGTACAAGACATTACTAACAAGTTGTATTTAATTTCTAATAACGGAAAAATCTTATGGACCAAACAACTAGACGGTCCAATTTTAGGCGAAGTCAACCAAATAGACATGTACAAAAACAGCAGGTTACAATTAGCTTTTGCAACTCCGCATCGTGTTTATGTTATAGACAGAAATGGTAAAGACGTAGATCCTTTTCCTCTTAAATTTAGTGACGAAATCACACAACCTTTAGCTGTTTTTGATTATGACAAAAGACGTAAATACAGATTGTTTGTCACTCAAGGTAAAAACGTATTATTATACGATGCAAAAGGAAAAACAGTAAAAGGTTTTGAATTTGAATCTGCCAAAGACTTAATTAATACACCTCCAAAACATATAAGAATTGGCTCTAAAGACTATATTGTTGTAAAAACAGATAATCATTTACACATTTTATCAAGGCGAGGTAAAACCAGAATCAAAGTAAAGCAACAGTTAAATTACTCTAATCAACCAGTTTTTGAATTTAATAACGGATTTATTACAACAACAAACAACGGAAAATCAGCTACAATTGATCAAAACGGGAATGTAAACGTTGCTAATACCAATCTAAAAGAAAAACATCAACTAGTTACAACTACAAAAACATTGGTATCTCAATCAGAAAACATACTTAATATTAAAGACAAAACGCTTAATTTAGATTTAGCAAATTACACGGCGCCAAAGTTATTTTATATCAATAATAAGATATACGTTTCGGTAACAGATGTTCAAAATCAAAAAATTCTTCTTTATGATAGTAATGCTGAAATGATTGAAAACTTCCCGGTTTACGGCACTTCAAGCATTGACTTAAACAATATTGACACAGACAATAAATTAGAATTTGTTACTAAAGGAGAAAGCAACAATATTTTAGTTTACAAAATTAACTAATAGCACTAATGATAAACAGAAACAAAGCCAGCATACTTAAATGTATAATCCATAAAGTTGGTAATAAACATAACGATACAAAAAATGCATTTTCTGAAAACGAATTACAGTTTGACGAAGAAAGCTACGAGCTAATGTTACCCTTTTTACTAAGACCTTTTACCAGCTTAGTACAAAGTCACAGATTTAATCATCACGCCAATATCGAGTTAAATGAAATTAACGCCTACTCTAAAGAAATTTTTAGTGATGATAATGCATTAGTAGAAACTTCAAAAAACATAGTAAAACATTTATATGAGCAATCTACAAGTGCACAAATTAAAACAGGAGATGTTATTGTAGCTTATTTTGATGGTATAGAATATAATGAAATGGTCATTGATGCAGTTGGTATTTTCAAAATTGAAAACAAGAGCAATTTCTTTCAAACCTATTTAGAAAATAATAGCTACGATGTTATTGTTCAAAAAGGAATCAATGCCAAAAAACTAGACAAAGGTTGTTTAATTTTAAACACTGGTGATGCAGAAGGAAAAGTAGTGCTTACCGTAGATAACAATAATTATGATTCAGCATATTGGACAGACAAGTTTTTAAACATAAAATATGCAGACGATTATAATAGTCATACCCAAAACTATTTAGAATTATGTAAAGAGTTTTCTACAGAAGTTATAAAGACCAGTTACGGATCTAAAGAAAGAAATGACTTTTTAGCCAAAACCATAGACTTCTTTAAAGAAAATGAAATTATAAATGTAGAGCGTTTTAAAGAAGAAATCTTTGAAGAAGAAAAACACATAGATTTATTTGAAAGTTATAAAAAAGATTTTGAAGCCGAACAAAACATAATTATCAGAAATCAATTTGATGTTTCTGAAAAAGTATTAACCAAAGAAAAAAAGAAAATAAAAACCGATATAAAATTAGATACGCATATCCAAATAAAACTTGATATTGACGCACCAGATGCTGCTAGCGAACATCTAGAACGCGGTTACGACGAGGACAAAAAAATGCATTACTATAAAGTATATTTTAATGCAGAAGATTAAAAACAAAAAAGCGATTTGAAATTTCAAATCGCTTTTTTTTTATACTGTCGCTGTTACAAATTCAGCTTCAAAAAGAGTTTTAAAATGATTAAGTAGTTTTTCTTTTACTTCAGCTTCATCTACTTCCTTTACACCTAACTCTACATTTAAAGAAGTTACTGCTTTTCCTCTTATGCCGCAAGGAATAATATTATCAAAGTATCCTAAGTTTGCATTCACGTTAAGTGCAAAACCATGCATAGTTACCCATCTACTAGCACGTACGCCCATAGCACAAATCTTACGTGCAAACGGTGTACCAACATCTAACCAAACTCCTGTTTCGCCTTCACTACGGGTAGCATCTAAACCGTATTCTTTTAAAGTTAAAATAATAACCTCTTCAAGAAAACGTAAATACTTATGGATGTCTGTAAAAAAATTGTCTAAATCCAATATAGGATAACCAACAATTTGTCCTGGTCCATGATAAGTTATATCTCCGCCTCTATTTATTTTATAAAATGTAGCACCTTTTTCTTCTAACTGTTTTTCATCTAAAAGTAAATTAGACATATCTCCACTTTTACCTAAAGTATATACATGCGGATGCTCTACAAAAAGAAAATAGTTTGGAGTTTCTAAACCTGCATCTTCTCTTCTATTTTTAATTTTTATATCAAGGATTTCTTTAAATAAAGTTTCTTGGTAATCCCAAGTATCTTTATAGTCTTTAAATCCTAAATCTTCTATTATTATTTGTTTATTCAATGTATTAATCTTCTAAAATTACTTCCAAATTTAAAGCTTCTGGATCTGTTACATAAGTTGCAAAAGGAAATTCTACCATTATAGTTTTTCTATCTGCACTAAACATAGCGTTATCATTATTTACAGATTTTACTGGTCTAGGAAAATGATAATTTAATTTATAGGTAGAAGATCCAAACATAGCCATCATATCTTTAATACTGTCTGCTCCTTTTTGATGAGCTTCTGGATCCAGAATTTTTACTGTTCTTGTAAATGTTTTTCCGTCAAAATTATAGTTTAGTTTTGTAGCTGTATTATCTAATTGACTAAAAGGGTTTGCCGGATCATTAATTGGTTGCTTCTTACCTTTTTTATTACCTTCTAACTCACTAAAAGTATTCATTGCTTCAAACATATTTTGCATTTCAGAAGCATTATTAAATTCTGTAAACAACTCAAATGTCATTTGTTCTGTTTCAGGATTCATAACCATATGCATACTAAAGTTTTCTAGCTTTTTAAATTTCGCTTGTTCTTCAGCTGGTAACTTAGATATACTATCTCTTTTTTCGTCAAACAATTCTTTAAAACTAAAGGTAGAATCTATAGCTTTTTCACCATCTTCTTTTATTTTATCTCCTGCCATTTGCATTAATTGAGAGCCATCAAAAGAGAAAGAAATTTTACCTGATCCGTCTTCGTTGATATAAACATCTTCAGAAAAGTTACAACTGGTTAAAAACAGAGTCATTAGACTAAAAACTAGAGTAAAAAATTTGTTCATTATAATTATTGATTAAGTTGATTAAAGTACAAAGATACGATTTATCTGTTAGGATTGTTTACAATTATCAAAGCCGCAATAGTACCTGGTATCCAACCCAAACACCATAATATAAATACGATTAGAATTGATCCGCATCCTTTATCTAAAACGGATAAAGGCGGAAAGAAAATGCATAATAATACGCGCCAAAAAGACATAATAATTTGATTTTTAATGATTGATGATTACATATAAGACGTTTACAAAAGTCATTTGTTACAAAAAATAATCCTTATTTTAATTCAATTCTAGACGCTGCATTACGTAAAAAAATAGTTTTAATTCCTCTGTTAATATCTTATCTTTGCCAGCTAAAATTATATTCAAAATAAACATGTCACAATTATCTGAGCAAGAACTTGTAAGAAGAGAAAAACTATGTAAATTAAGAGAACTTGGTATTAATCCTTATCCTGCGGATTTATTTCCTGTAACCGAAAACTCTAAACAAATAAAATCTCAATTTGAAGAAGGTAAAAAGGTAGTTATTGCCGGTCGTTTAATGAGTCGTCGTATTCAAGGAAATGCTAGTTTTGCCGAACTACAAGATAGCGAAGGTCGTATTCAAGTTTATTTTAATAGAGACGAAATTTGTACTGGCGAAGACAAAACAAAATACAATACTGTTTACAAAAAATTACTTGACATAGGCGATTTTATTGGTATTGAAGGTGAATTATTTACAACTAAAGTTGGCGAAAAAACAGTTTTAGTAAAAGACTTTACTTTATTAAGTAAAGCATTAAAACCTTTACCATTACCAAAAGTAGATGCAGAAGGTAATATTCATGATAAATTTGATGATCCAGAATTACGTTACCGCCAACGTTATGCAGATTTAGTGGTTAACCCAAAAGTTAAAGACGTATTTGTAAAACGTACTAAATTGTTTAACGCTATGCGTCAATTTTTTAATAACTCTGGTTATTTTGAAGTTGAAACACCAATCTTACAACCAATACCTGGTGGCGCTGCTGCAAGACCATTTATAACGCATCACAACAGTTTAGACATTCCTTTATATATGAGAATTGCTAACGAACTGTATCTAAAACGATTAATTGTTGGTGGTTTTGAAGGTGTCTATGAGTTTTCTAAAAACTTCCGTAACGAAGGTATGGACCGTACACACAATCCAGAATTTACCGCTATGGAAATTTACGTGGCTTACAAAGACTATAACTGGATGATGGATTTTTGCGAGCAATTATTAGAGCATTGTGCAACAGCTGTAAACGGAACAACAAAAGCTACATTTGGCAAACACGAAATAGACTTTAAAGCGCCATACGCAAGAGTGACTATGGCAGACTCCATAAAACATTTTACAGGTTTTGATATTACAGGTAAAACAGAAGCAGAAATAAGACAAGCTGCAAAAGACATGGGTATTGAAGTTGATGAAACCATGGGTAAAGGAAAGTTAATTGACGAAATTTTTGGAGAAAAATGTGAAGGTAATTACATCCAACCAACATTTATCACAGATTACCCAAAAGAAATGAGTCCGTTATGTAAAGAACACCGTGATAACCCTGAGTTAACAGAACGTTTTGAACTTATGGTTTGCGGTAAAGAAATTGCAAATGCCTATTCAGAGCTTAACGATCCTATTGATCAAAAAGAACGTTTTGAACACCAATTAAAATTAGCCGAAAAAGGAGACGACGAAGCTACAGAGTTTATAGACTACGACTTTTTACGTGCTTTAGAATATGGTATGCCACCTACATCTGGTATGGGAATTGGTATGGACAGATTAATCATGTTTTTAACCAATAACCAATCTATACAAGAAGTATTGTTTTTCCCTCAAATGAAACCTGAGAAAAAAGCAATACCAATGACAGATGAAGAAAAAGCAGTGTTTGCAATCTTAAAAGCAAATAACCCAATAGACCTTAACGAGCTTAAATCTCAATCTGGATTAAGTAATAAAAAATGGGACAAAACCATAAAAGGTTTAACCAAACTTGGTGTTGCAAAAGTCAACAAAACCGACGAAGGTTTATTTGTAGAAATAGCTTAAAACCTAAATTAATTAGCACATAAAACCTAAATTTTATCTATCGATATAATTTAGGTTTTTTTTGTAAATTGTACTAGTAAAACTAATTTACTTAAACTTAAGAAAAAGCTTATATCTTCTAAGATTATGTAAGCCAAAACCTATTACAATGTTTAAAACTTTAAACAAAAAGATTGTTATATTTCCTTTGGCTACATTTTTAGTAATAACACTAATTGTAATCACAGCTTGGCAAGAAGCTTTAAATAATAATAAAGATTTAGTTAGAGAAAGCGTCCTACAAAATGGCAAGTTAATATCTAAAGAATTTAAAAACATCTTTAAAGCCGATGTCTCTAGACTTGAAAATCTTAAAAACAGAATAGAATTCACCAATGGTTTATATCTAGATTATTGGGAAAAAGATGCCTCTATGCTTCTTGAGCAAAATCAATCATTTAAGTTTTTAGAATGGATTGATAGCGCTATGGTTATCAGAAAAATAAACCCTTTAAAAGGTAACCAAAAAGCTATAAACTTAGATATCTCTAAAATCGAATATAGAAGAGATGAATGGATACAACATAGCAAAGACAGTTCTGTAAACATAACACCATGGGCTAAACTAACACAAGGTGGAAATGCTTTTTTGGTAGATGTACCAGTTTATTTTGAAAATAAATTTCAAGGAACGATTACTGGCGGAATGAATTTTAAAGACAATTTTGATAAGCTGGCTAAAAACTTAAACAACCATCTTTCCATACAGCTATTTGACCATAACAACACCTTATTTTACGAATTAAATAAAGACTCAAAAACTACCAATGACATCATCTTTCAAGATAGCATTCTTGTAGATAAACTAGACAATCAAAAATGGAAACTTCAAGTAACCGCAAATAAAAACCTTTTTACAGCAAACGGAAGATACATAACCAATATAACACTTATAATTGGTCTTATTTTAAGTTTTTTAATTAGTTTATTAATCTACTTTTACCAAAGAGCAAGAGCTGAAAGAAAATTAGTTTTAAAATCTAACAAAGAACTTTTACAAACTAACAAGCAACTAAACATAGAACGTAAAAAGGCAGAAAAAGCTTCTTTAGCTAAAACAGAGTTTTTATCTAATATGAGCCACGAGATAAGAACACCTTTACACGCTATATTAGGCTTTATAGATCTTTTAAAAAGCAGCAATCTTAATAAAAACGACAAAGAATATCTAAACTTAATGAGTAAGTCCTCAAGCAACTTATTAAATATCGTAAACGATATTTTAGATATTGATAAAATCGAGTCTGGCAAACTAGAATTAACAAAAGTTAAATTTAACCCATATCAAAAAATAATTGAATTAATAGAGGTTAATCAATTTTTATTTATACAGAAGGACTTATACCTTAAAGGAAAATACATAAACATAGAAAACAAATTTGTTTTAGGTGACGAAAGTAAATTTATTCAAGTCGTAAATAACATACTTAAAAACGGGTTAAAATTCACAAATAATGGCGGTGTTACACTAACATATAATGAAGAAATCACAAACGATAACAAGTTACATATTAATATATCTATAGCAGATACTGGTATTGGTATACCAAAAAATAGATTAAATACAATTTTTGAAAGGTTTACACAATTAGAAAACAGTGTTAAAAAGCAATATGAAGGTAGTGGTTTAGGACTTGCTATTTGTAAAATCTTTATAAAAATGATGGGTGGAGAAATTTCTGTAAAAAGCACACCTAATAAAGGAACAACGTTTGAATTTTACTTAAAATATCCAATTTTAAAAAACCAAGAAGACAACAATATTAAGTTTGAAAACCAAAAAGACATTAATCTTAATGATTTAAATGTATTAATTGTAGATGATAACAAATTAAACATTATTGTTCTTAAAAAAATTCTTGAAGATTTAGGAGTTAAAGCCGACTCTGCTAATAACGGAAAAGCAGGCCTAAGAAAATTTAAAGAAAAAAATTATCAGCTTATATTTATGGATATACATATGCCAGAAATGGACGGCTGGGAAGCAACAAAAAAGATTAGAGAATTTAATAAAGAGGTTATTATATTTGGACTATCTGCTAATGTAACTACAGAAGCTATAGACAAAGCTTTAGAAAGTGGCATGAATAACTATCTTTCAAAACCTTTCAAAAAAGAACACTTGTATAAGCTACTATTTTTCCATTTTAATAAAGATTAACTAGCACCTACTTTATTTTTCTAACTCAGGTCAAGTTTCTATCACTTGTTTTAAAACTAGATAAATTACTTTTTATCAAAATCAACAACTATCCTTCGTTTACAAAGTATTATCAACTATTAATAAAAAATCAGATTGTTAATTAATTCACAAAAATAAAACACTATTAAACCATTTAAGTTTTTAAAAGTCAAAGTAGTAAATAACTTAAAAAACAAAACAGATGAAAAAATTAGCAATACTAGCTTTAGCATTGATCACTTTTCAAGCTAATGCACAAGACAAAAAAGAAGTAAAAAAAGAACGTAAAGAAAAAATGATGCAGTTAGAGCCTCAAGAAATGGCTGAGCTTCAAACTAAAAAAATGACTTTACATTTAGATCTTACCGAAGCACAACAAAAAAAAGTAATGGCGCTTAATTTAGAGCAAGCTAAACAACGTAAAGCCGCAATGGAAAAACGTAAAGAAGCTAAAGAAAAAGGTAAAAAACCAACAAAAGAAGAACGCCTAGCTTTTGAGAACAAAAAATTAGATGCTCAAATTGAAAATAAAAAACAAATGAAAAGCATCTTAAATGAAGAACAATACAAAAAATGGGAAACCATGTTAGAGAAAAGAGCTAGAATGAAAAGCAGAATGAAAAGAGGAAAACGTATGGAAGAGAAAAAAATGCATAAAGAGCTATCAAAAGATTAACATAATCTTAATTACTTGGTATTTTAATCACTTTAAAAGATAAAAAGCATTGATTTGTCTAATCAATGCTTTTTTATTTGTAATTATTAATCAAAAAGCGTTACTTTGAGATACAATTAATTAACTATTACTACAATGAAAAAATTATTTACTCTTTGTTTATTTGTTTTTGGACTTTTATTAACTACTCAATCAGTTAATGCACAACAAAAGTTTAGCACAGAAGTTAACCAAAAAGCTTATCAAAAAGCTGTAGAATATGGTAGACACTTAAAAGCAGATCAAGAAACACAAGAAGCTATGTACACTGCTTTTCAAGAATATTATGACAAAACAAATACATTAAACAAGACTCAAAAAATTGGTTCTAGCGGTTATACTGATTTAGAAACAAAAATCAACAAACGTTTACTTACATCTTTAGAAAGTGTTTTAAATGAAGAACAATTTGGAAAATATTTAGAATTAACAGACCAAATCAAAGACGAGTAATAATTATCATATTTATTATAAAAAAATCCGATTGAAAATTTCAATCGGATTTTTTTATTTCAAAACATACTTTTTTATCTAACTAAATATAGTATTACAAGCAGCTATAGTCTTATCTAAATCTTCGTAAGTTAAAGCATCATTTAAAAACCAACTTTCAAATGCGCTTGGCGCTATATAAATACCTTGGTTTAACATACCGTGAAAAAACGTTTTAAATGTTTCATTATTTCCTTTTGCAGATGTTTCAAAATCTACAACTTCATCTTCACAAAAATGTACCGAAATCATAGAACCCACTCTATTTATAGTATAAGTCACATTGTTTTTGTCTAAAACTTCTACTAAACCTTTATGTAAGTATTCTGTTTTTTTAGCTAAACTCTCAAAAACATTTCCACTATTTAATTCTGTAAGCATGGCTAAACCTGCAGCCATAGCTAAAGGATTTCCGCTTAAGGTTCCTGCTTGATACACTGGTCCTAAAGGCGCAAGATGATTCATTATTTCGTTTCTTGCTGCAAATGCACCAACTGGCAATCCACCACCAATTACTTTTCCGAAGCAAACAATATCTGCCTTAATACCAAGTAATTCTTGCGCACCACCTTTTGCTAATCTAAAGCCTGTCATAACTTCATCAAATACTAACAAAATATTATTGTCGTCACATAAAGCTCTAAGTCCTTCTAAAAAACCTGGTTTTGGAGGTATACACCCCATATTTCCTGCAACTGGCTCTAAAATTATACAAGCTATTTCATCTTTATTAGCCTCTATTAAAGATTTTACATTATCTAGATCGTTATATTTTGCCAACAATGTATCTTTTGCTGTTCCTTGAGTAACTCCTGGACTATTTGGTGTACCAAAAGTAACTGCGCCACTTCCTGCTTGTATTAAAAACGAATCTGAATGCCCATGGTAACAACCAGCAAATTTGATTATTTTTTCTCTTTTAGTATAACCTCTAGCTAGTCTAACAGCACTCATACATGCTTCTGTACCTGAGTTTACAAATCTAATTTTATCAATATTAGGTACCATTGACACAGCTAATTCTGCTATTTTAGTTTCAATTTCTGTAGGTGTTCCAAAAGAGGTTCCTTTTTTAGCTTTATCTATTACTGCATTAACTACAGGCTCATGTGCGTGACCTAAAATCATCGGTCCCCAAGATGCTATGTAATCTATTAATTGGTTTCCATCTTCGTCATATAAATATGCTCCTTTTGCTTCTTTAACAAAAATTGGTGTTCCGCCAACAGCTTTAAATGCTCTAACAGGACTATTAACGCCTCCAGGAATTACTTTTTCTGCTTCAGCAAATAAGGCACTACTTCTTTTATAAATCATGTATTAAAAATCTTTTGGAATTGGTTTTACAAATAAAACTTGACCTACGTGTAAATCGTTACTTTGTAAACCGTTTAACGATTTTAACTGGTCTACTGTTATATTATATTTTTTTGAAATGGCATAAAGTGTATCGCCTTTTACGACAACATGTTTATCATTGTTAACGGTTTGCTTTCCTAAAACTTCAGCATCAAATCTATGTAATTGATAACGTTCTATCAAGCTTATTAACTTATCTGGATACTTTCTATCTGTAGCATAACCGGCTTTTCTAAGCTCTATTGCCCAATTTTTATAATCGTCTTTTTCTAGTGTAAAAAGTTTTGAATAACGTTTTCTTTCTTTTAAGAATAAAGAATGATCTCTGAAAGAGTATTTTGAGTTTTTATATTTTCTGAAACACTCTTGAGATGCATCATCATCATGATATATTTTAGCTCCTGTCCAACCATGACATTTGATACCAAAATGATTATTTGCCTCTACAGATAGTCTTCCTTTTCCAGAAGCAGACTCTAAAATTCCTTGCGCTAATGTAATACTAGCTGGTATACCATAATTACGCATTTCTTCTTGAGCTATATCACTGTATATTGCAATGTATTCTTCAGTTTTATTTGCATAAACTTCAGGTGTACTTTTTGGTGTTACTTCTACAACGACATCTTTTGTCTCTTCTTTATCAGTTACTTTTGGTGTTGTTTTTACAACAACTTTTGGTTTTGTTTTAGTTTTTCTAGTTGTAACTTTTCTAGAACTACCACAACTTACTATTAATATTGAAAGTAGTAAAAGCGTAAAAATTTTCTTCATTAATTTATAGAATTAACGGTTTGTTTTGTTTTTTAAGTTTTGCATTCATTCCTTCTATTCCTTGTAATCCTCCTGTATGAATGGCTAAAATTTTTGAGTTTGGTTTAAAATATCCCTTTTTAATTAAATCAAAAATACCAAACATCATTTTTCCTGTATAAATTGGGTCTAACGGAATTTCATTTTCATCTTTAAATTTATTGATAAACGCAATTAAACTGTCATTTATTTTTCCGTAGCCTCCAAAATGATAATCTGTAATTAATTCCCAATTTGTACTTGTGACAAATTTACTAATATCTTTATTTAAAAAGTCACCTTTTAATGACGAAAACCCTAAAACTTTTTGATTAGATTTTGACGCATTAATTATCCCAGAAATTGTACCACCTGTTCCAACAGCACAACATATATAATCAAACTTACTATCCTTTTCATTAAAAATTTCTTCACATCCTTTTATGGCTAAATTATTTGTTCCTCCTTCTGGTATTAAATAAAAATCACCAAACTGTTCTTTCAGTTTTGCTATAAATTTTGGATTAGACTTATCTCTATAGTCTTTACGACTTATAAAAATAAAAGTCATTCCACAAGATTTAGCAAAACTTAGTGTAGGATTAGTGTCAACTTTATCTTTCAATTCCTCTCCTCTAATAATTCCTATAGTGTTAAAGTCTTCAGCTTTACCTGCAGATGCAACTGCTGCAATATGGTTAGAAAATGCACCTCCAAAAGTTAGCAAGGTTGTTTTATTTTCTTCTCTAGCTTGTAAAACGTTGTATTTAAGTTTTCTATACTTATTACCAGATACAAAAGGATGTATTAAATCTTCTCTCTTTATTGAAAGCTCAATATTTTTTTTATCATCTAACCAAACATGCTGATTATCTGATAAAAAATTAGAAGAAAATAAATTTAAACTCATTACTTATTTTATTAAGTACCAAACTTCAAAAAAACTGATTTAAAATAAAAAGAAAAACTATATAAATAAATTTAAATACAGAATTGACCAAAAATTCATTTTTAAGCAATTAAGTGTTTTCTTACAAGGCAAAAAAACTCCTAAAAACCAGCAAAATCAGTAAAAAAAAGCATATGAACAATTTTAAATATCATGTTTTTTATCGATAAAAAAAGCATTTAAATGTTAAAAAGTAAAGAACTGATTAATTTTGTTATTTAAAATGTTAAAAAAAACTTAAAGCAATGAAGAGAATTTCCACAAAAAAAAACACACTTGTTTTATTTGCCTTTTTAAGCTTTTATTATAGCTACTCACAAGTTGGGATTGGGACTACTGCACCAAGAGGCGCAGTAGATATAGCTTCTACCACACAAGGTTTAGTTTTCCCTAATGTAGCTCTTGTAAATACCATTACAGAAACCGCAGTTAATCCTCAAGGAGGATCTATACCTACAGGTACTGTAGTTTATAACACTGCAACATCTGGTACATCTCCAAACAATGTAGCTCCTGGTTTATACTACTGGAATGGATCTAGATGGATTGCTTTTGCAGGCTCACCTGGTGGATTAGATTGGTCTTTAACTGGTAACAGCGGCACAACTGCTGGTACAAATTTTTTAGGAACAACAGATGCGCAAGATTTAAGGTTTTTTACTAATAATAGTGAACGAGCTAGAATATTGAGTACTGGTACAATTGGAGTAAATTCTGCAGGTTCTGCCGTTAGTCAAGTTTATGTTCAAGCAGCAGGTACAAATGATGCTGTAGCTGGAAGAAATGATGATACTCTTGCTAATGCGTTTTGGGGACTAAACTTAAATACTGGCGGAACTGCTATTATTGGCGCTGCAAATGGTATTGGTGGTTACTATCCTACCACTGGAGCTGGAGTTGCTGGATCTGCTGTAGATGGATTCGGCATTAGCGGTATGGTAGGAAATGGATCACCAAATAACTCTGCACATAATGGTCATGCAGCTGGTTATTTTTCCTTAGATAGTGACAACAACCCAAGTACTAATAACACAAGTGCTTTTGCAAAAATAGCTGGAAAAGATGAACAATTAATACCTGTTTTAGGAGGTACTTCTAGAAGAATTTTATACGGAGGCTATTTTATTGGAGGTACATCAAGCGGCGGTCAATCTTATAGCTATGTTGGACTTAAATATAATCACAATAATGATGCTAATGCAACTGGAGGCACAAACTACAAAGTAGTAGGTAACGGTTCTAACTCTACTCTAGTATTAGACAAAAACAGAGAACCTAGAGTTATGTTTTCTCCTGAAGCTCCGGAAATTTTATTTCAAGATTTTGGAACAGGAAAACTGAATAATGGTGAAGCAGTCATTAAGCTAGAAAAATTACTAACAGATAATATTTACGTTGATGAAGAACACCCATTAAAAGTTTTCATTCAACTTGAGGGTGATTGTAATGGAGTTTTTGTCACAAATAAATCAGCTGAAGGTTTTACTGTAAAAGAACTATCAAACGGTAATAGTAATGTCTCTTTTTCATGGCAAATAGTAGCTAGCAGAGCTAATTCTACAGACGAAAATGGAAACATTACATCTCAACACATTGGATTAAGATTTCCTTATGGACCAAAACCACTAAAAAGAACTCCTGAAAGCTCTAAAGAAACAAAAAGAAGATAGAATTTAAATCTCTTTAAAAAAACTCCATAACGACTTAGATTTTAAATAATTTAGGTCGTTTTCATTTTTATAAGCTTCTCTTTCAAAAGAAATATTTAAATAAGCTCTATACCAATTCTTAAACTTTATTAACCGTAATAAAAACTCAATAAAATACCACAAATAAAAACCAATCACTAACAATTCTAATTGCTGTCTTAAATGTATTTTTTCATGATTAATTAAAATCATGTCATCTTTTTGTCTTTTATGCTTTAACACTATAAATGGATAAATAGTTATAGCCGTATAACCTTTTGGCACCAAATATTTAAAAACTAAAAGCATAAGGTTTTTGATATAAAAGTAGTAGTAAAATTACATTATCTTTGTAAATATGAAGAAAATCATTCCTGTAGAAGAAGGTGATTATTATCTAACACCAGAAGGTTACCGTTGTTTTACAGCGCAATATCACCTTAAACGTGGTTATTGCTGCCAAAGCGGTTGCAGACATTGTCCTTATGGGTATGATAAATCAACCAATACATTAAAAAAAAAGTAATGCAAGCAACAAGTATATCATTTAAAGAACAAATTTTAGAAGGAATTCCAAATGAATTACCTCAACCTAAACCATTTGATCATTCTTTAAATCATGCACCAAAAAGAAAAGCTATTTTAAATGATGAAGAAAAAAAATTAGCACTAAAAAATGCACTTCGTTATTTTGATAAAAAACATCATGCAACGTTACTTCCAGAGTTTAAAAACGAATTAGACACCTACGGAAGAATCTATATGTATCGCTTACGTCCTGATTACAAAATGTATGCAAGACCAATAGAAGAATACCCTGCAAAATCTAGACAAGCAGCTGCAATCATGTTAATGATTCAAAACAATTTAGATTACGCAGTTGCACAACATCCGCACGAGCTAATAACTTATGGCGGTAACGGTGCAGTTTTTTCTAATTGGGCACAGTATAGATTAACCATGAAATATTTAGCCGAAATGACCGACGAGCAAACTTTGGTTATGTACTCTGGTCATCCAATGGGCTTATTTCCTAGTCATAAAGAAGCTCCAAGAGTTGTAGTCACCAACGGAATGATGATTCCTAATTACTCCAAACCTGATGATTGGGAAAAATTTAATGCACTTGGTGTCACACAATATGGTCAAATGACTGCTGGTAGTTACATGTACATTGGTCCGCAAGGTATTGTTCACGGCACAACAATTACAGTACTTAACGGATTTAGAAAAATAAAAAAACAACCTAAAGGAAATCTATTTGTAACTTCTGGTTTAGGTGGTATGTCTGGCGCACAACCAAAAGCAGGTAATATTGCTGGTTGTATTACGGTTTGCGCAGAAGTCAACCCAAAAATCACACAAGTACGATTAGACCAAGGTTGGATAGACGAAAAAATTACAGATGTAAATGAATTAGTTACCCGTGTTAAAAAAGCTAAAGCAGAAAAAGAAACCATTTCTATAGCCTATTTAGGTAATGTAGTTGACGTTTGGGAAACTTTTGATAAAGAAAACATACATATTGATTTAGGTAGTGATCAAACCTCATTACATAATCCTTGGGCTGGCGGTTATTATCCTGCTGGACTATCTTTTGAAGATGCCAATACAATGATGGCTAATCAACCAGATTTATTTAAAGAAAAAGTACAAGAATCATTACGTAGACAAGCTAAAGCTATAAATAAACATACCGCAAAAGGCACGTACTTTTTTGATTACGGTAATGCCTTTTTATTAGAAGCATCACGTGCTGGAGCAGATATAATGGCAACAAACGCAACTTTAGGCAGAGAGTTTAAATATCCAAGTTACGTGCAAGATATTATGGGACCAATGTGTTTTGATTATGGTTTTGGTCCATTTAGGTGGGTTTGCGCGTCTGGAAAACCTGAAGATTTAGCTAAAACAGATGAAATTGCTTGTCAAGTTTTAGAAGAAATTATGCAACATTCTCCAGAAGAAATCCAGCAACAAATGGCTGATAATATTCAATGGATAAAAGGCGCTCAAGAAAACAAATTAGTCGTTGGCTCTCAAGCTCGAATCTTATATGCAGATGCTGAAGGACGTATGAAAATAGCCGAAGCCTTTAATCAAGCTATAAAAAATAATGAAATTGGACCTGTTATTTTAGGTAGAGATCATCATGATGTATCAGGTACAGATAGTCCTTATCGCGAAACTTCAAATATTTATGATGGTTCTCGTTTTACAGCAGATATGGCAATACATAATGTAATTGGCGATAGCTTTAGAGGCGCTACTTGGGTTAGCATACACAACGGTGGTGGCGTTGGTTGGGGCGAAGTTATAAACGGTGGATTTGGTATGGTTCTTGATGGTACTAAAGAAGCATCAACCCGATTAAAACAAATGTTATTTTGGGATGTTAATAACGGAATTGCAAGACGTAGTTGGGCAAGAAATGACGAGGCTATTTTTGCCATTAAACGCGCCATGCAAACCGAGCCTAACTTAAAAGTAACATTACCAAATATTGTGGATGATGATTTATTGAATTCAATTTAAAACACATAACGCTATGAAAACAATCATTAAACTTTTACCAATTGCTCTAATAGCTATGGTAATCACATCTTGTAGCTCAGTTAGAGTTGCTGCTGATTACGATAGACAAGTAGATTTTAGCCAGTATAAAACGTTTGCTTTTTTCAAATCTGGAATAGATAAAGCTGAAATAAGCGACCTTGATAAAAAACGTATCTTACGTGCAATAGAAGCAGAATTATTAGCAAAAGGATACACAAAATCAGAAGATCCTGATATGCTAGTTAGCATTTTTACCAAATCTAACCAACGTGTTGATGTTTATAATAACTCATGGGGCTTTGGTGCTTGGGGATGGGGCGCACCTGGTTGGGGATGGGGCTGGAATATGCAACCTAATGTTTCTACCAGAACACAAGGTGTTTTATTTGTGGACCTTATAGACGCTAAGAAAAAAGAATTAGTCTGGCAAGGACAAGGTACTGGTTACCTAAGTTCTAATATGGAAAAGAAAGAACAAAGAATAAAAGAATTTGTTGCAAAAATCATGGAGAAATATCCTCCTGGAAGTATGCAATAATAGCATAAAAAAAGCGACTAAGTAAATAGTCGCTTTTTTTTTATTTTAAGGGTAATATTCTTTAGCGTGACCATTATCTACTAACCATTGATTAACTTCTAATCCATCTTCTAAAATAATATTTGCTAAATAACGACCATATTTACCTTGTTTATCTTTGTAAGAACGTATTGTTACTTCTTTCCCTAATACCATTTCTCTTAGTATATCTCTTACAACAATACCTTGTTCTCTTTCTTCTCCTCTAAGCTCTGGAGTATCTATACCGTAAAGACGTAATTTCATTTCTTGAAAATGTAAAAAACCTAAATCTACCATTGCTGTTACAGTATCTCCATCATAAACGTCTATAATCTTTGCTTTGTAATTGTACATATCTAATTGTTTAATAGCTATTTAAATATATAAAAACTAAGTGAAATACAGTCAATCAAACTATTATATGCAATAAAAAACCCTTAAAACTAAAGTTTTAAGGGTTAGATTTATAACTTAATAAAGTCTTTATGATTAATCTTTATTTTGTTTGAAGTTATCAAACTCGCTTGTTTGCTCTTCTTTTGGCCAAGTGTTGTTTGATGTGTCAACGTCTGCAGTTTCTAGTTTTGGATCGACTGTAATTTTTACAATTTCTTTTTCAGAAGCTACAGCTTTACTTACTTCTTTATCGTTAAGTCTCCAGATTTGCGCTGGGTAAGTTTCTGTTTTTGATGTTCCGTCTGCATAAGTATACTCTACAATTATTGGCATTACCAATCCTCCTGGTTTTTCAAAAGTCACATTATAAAAATACTTCGGCTCTTTTAATTGCTTTTGTTCTGCAGGTGTAAAGTTATCCATAATGTATTCTTTTAGTGATTGAGAACCTTCCATTAAGCTTTTTGCTTTCATGTCTTCTTTGTAATCTTCACTTCCTTCTTCTACCATATAAACTAACGGTGGTAAATCACTTAAACTCATACCACGCGCTTTAACCATGTCTTTGATTTGCTGTGTTGGTTCATTAGATATATAAAACTTTTTAACATCTTTAATTGCTATATCTACATAATCTGTTGTATAAAACCATCCTCTCCAAAACCAATCTAAATCTACAGCAGAAGCATCTTCCATTGTTCTAAAGAAATCCTCTGGAGTTGGGTGTTTAAACATCCATCTTTGTGCATATGTTCTAAAAGAGTAATCAAATAATTCGCGTCCCATAATTGTTTCACGTAAAATATTTAACGCTGTAGCTGGTTTTCCGTAAGCATTATTACCAAACTGATATGTATTTAAACCTTTTGTCATAATTGGTGCTATGTAATCTTGATCACCACCCATGTAATTTACAATTTTTTCTGCAGGACCACGTCTTGAAGGATACTTGTCCATACCTGGAGATAAAGAAGATGGATACCACTCTGCAAAATCTTGTTCTGCTACGTATTGAGAAAATGTATTTAAACCTTCATCCATCCATGTCCATTGACGCTCGTCACTATTAACAATCATTGGGAAGAAGTTGTGTCCAACCTCATGAATAATTACACTTATCATTCCGTATTTTACACGATCGCTATAATTACCATCTGCATCTGGTCTTCCATAGTTCCAGCAAATCATTGGGTATTCCATTCCTTGATTTTTAGCATGAACTGAAATTGCTTTATGATATGGGTAATCAAAAGTCATACGTGAATACGTTTTTAAAGTACTTGCTACTGCTTTTGTAGACCATTCTTCCCACAAAGGATTTCCTTCTTTAGGATATAATGATACTGCCATTACATCTTTATCTCCTATTTTAACAGCCATCATATCCCAGATATAGCGTCTTGATGTTGTAAATGCAAAATCACGAACATTTTCAGCATATAGCTTCCATGTTTTTTTCTTTGTTGCTTTTGTTTTTTCTGCTGCTCTTGCTTCTTCTTCTGTTACGATTAAAACAGGCTCTTCATAAGATTTTTTTGCTTTCTCATAACGTTTCATCATTTCTTTAGAAAAAACATCTTTACGGTTAGTTAATTTACCTGTACCATCTAACATATGATCTTCTGGCACTGTAATGTTAACCTCAAAATTACCAAATGGTAGTGCAAATTCATCACGTCCCCAAAATTGAGAGTTTTGCCATCCTTCTACATCATTATAAACTGCCATACGAGGATAAAACTGAGCTATAACGTATGCTCTATTATCGTCTTCTTCAAAGTATTCGTAACCAGAACGACCTCTTCCTTCTACGTGATTATTAATATTATACCACCATTTGATTTTGAAAGTAAATTGATCTCCAGATTTTAATACTGAAGGCATTTCTACTCTCATCATGGTACGATTAATCATGTGTGGTAAAGCATTACCTTTTTCATCTTTTACATATTCTATGTTAAAGCCTCCATCAAAACCTTCTGTCATATAGCTATTAGCAAAAGATGATGTTTGTTGTGCTGGTGCTATACCGCTTCCTTGGATTAAAGGTGTTTTAGAGTCTTTAGCTCTCATATTTTGGTCTAATTGCACCCATAAATACTCTAGGTTGTCTGGTGAGTTGTTTGTGTACGTAATTGTTTCTTCACCATAAATTCTAGCGTTAACATCGTCTAACTCGATGTCCATTTTATAGTCTGCTTGTTGTTGGTAATAAGCAGGACCTGGTGCACCAGACGCAGTTCTAAACATGTTTGGTGTAGAAAACTCGTCGTATAATTGCTTAAACTTGTTGTTGTTTGTGTGACCTGGTTGTCTTTCTTTTTTGTCTTCAGCTTGGTCTTGCGCAAATACACTTGCTGAAACAAATAAAGCTGAAAGGAATAAATACTTTAGTTTTTTCATTTTTAGAATTAGTTATAAAGGATGTGAATTTAACAAAATTTAACGTTGCTATAAAGGCTTTACTAAAAGTTTAACAAACCTTTATCGTTCTGCGCAGTTAATACCACGGTTTTATTTTTGTTATTAATATTGGTTCTTATAACGTTTTTTTGATCTTCAAACATATCAAACAAAACCTTATTTTTAATTTGGAAAGTAGAAATTGATTTTATGTTTTCTATCTCTAGGTAACAATGCATAATACCATCATCATACTTTTTACCTATAAAATTTGGTATTACCTCTTGGTTATTTATTGATATTTCAATCTTTGTTAAAAGATATTTTCTAATGTAATCGTCTATTTGTGTTTCGTCATCACCTCTATCTAAAGTTATATTTTTGTCGTATCTTTTTCTTAATACACTTTCAAAATCATCAATAAATATTCTAGAAATTATTTGCACAGATTGTTGCTCTTTCACAAACTCTATTTGTGTAATACTTACATAATATTTGTGTAGTGTATTAAAAGAGCATAAAAAGAAAATTGCTATTACAGATATTAGTTTAATTGATTTCATTTAAGTGTATTATTTAGAGTCACAAATCTAATGGTTAGTAACCAAAAACCATTCTAATTAATTATCATTTTGTGATTGATTTACATTTTTTATAAACTCATTATACTTATCAGTAAAAAATTGTAATGCTTCTAAGTTACTTTTTGTACATCTTGATCTAAAGTTTGGATCTTCTTGACAATAGTAAAAAAACTCGTCTTTTTTCTCTTCTGGTAAGGGATTTTGGGTAAAGAAATCTTCGATTAAATCATTTTTTAATCTAGCTAATAACGCGTCATTACTTTCTAATCTTACGCGTTCTTTTAGCATTTTTGTGCGACCGGTAATAGTGTTTAAAAACTTATTAAAGTTAACAGCAGCACCTAAGCCTATTGCAAACATTTTTTCGTTTCCGCCTGCTTCATTAAGTCGGTTTTCGTTTTGGGTTAATGGTTTTCCTTTGTAACCAGGTATACCTACATCATAAAAGTTAATATCTGCTTTTGCTGTTGAGGAAGAAACATCTTTAGTTAAATCTCCAGAAAGTTGTTTGGTTAAAAAAACTTCATCCAGATCATTAGTAAATAATTCTAATTTGGCTCTTAAAGTTTTTGTCTTAATATTTTCTTCTGATACAACTTTAACTAAGACTTGATATTGGACACCTGAAAAAACAATAGTATCATTTTGCTTAGCCTTGATTTTAAAAACTCCTAAACTATCTGTTGTAGCATTTGTCAAAGAAGTTTTATTTAGAACATGAATATTTTCTAAATCATCATCTGCAACTATTTGCCCTTTTATTGTAACCGTTTGAGATATTGAAAATTGTACAATAAAAGCTAATAAAATAAAAAGTTGATTACTCTTTTTCAACTGGATTCTCACTTAAAAATTTTTTACTCTTTTTGTTTAAATCCTCTATTAACTGTATCTCTTTACCTTTTTCTAGAAGAGATACATCAAAATCATTTTTTTGAACAAATGCTATAAAAGCTTCTACTTGTTCTTCTGGGATATTAAAATTTTTAGTGTAATAATCATGTTGGTATTTATCTGCTAAAGTCTGGGTTGGTATTTTCTCTGTTTCTGTATTAGTATTTTTAGATTTCTTTTTTGGTTTAAAAATTAAATTTACCAAACCTTCAACAATAGCAACACCGTTAGCTTGATAACGTATACGATCGTTTTGATTCATCGCTGCATAATTTTCTACCTTACTATATTGATCATCAGAAAACTCGTAAACAGAAATATCATCTACTCCAAAATAAATAGCATCCATATCTGGGTTAAATACTTCAACACTTTCAATATCTTCTTTTAAAACACCAGTTAAATCGTATGGTAATATTACAACTTCATCTAACTTATTAACTCGTTCTACTAAAAAAACAGTCATTTGTTTATTTTTAATAATAGATTCTGTTACAGTTAAACTAAAGTCTTTAAACTGAAGCGCAGACACCTCTACCTTATCATTAAGCATAACTTGCAAGGTAAACTCTCCTTTTTCATCTGTAATTGTTCCTTTATTAGAAGATATATTAAAAACTGTAACACCTTCTACATCTGGTGTATTTACAATAATTTTACCTTTTACAGTAACTCTGGTTGAATCTTGTGCTAAAGAAAAAATAGTGAAAAAGAATAAAGATAAGGATAGAAAATATTTCATAACGGTTGATTTTACTGTAAATTAAGCATTTTTACTCTTAATTTAATTCTAATTAGGCACTAAACTTTTGTTAAAAGCTAGCTTTACATAAATTTACAAAAACTATTTATTACAATGAAGCAAATAATTATTGCAAGCACTTCTACCGTACATGGCGGTCAATATTTAGACTATCTTTTAGACACATTAAAAATTCATTTTAAAGACACAGAAGAAGTTATCTTTATTCCCTACGCTAGACCTAGCGGAATCACACATAAACAGTATACAGAAAAGGCTAGCGATGCTTTTAATAAAATTGAAAAAAAATTAATTGGCTTACATACTTTTAAAAACCCAAAAGAAGCAATAGACAACGCAAAAGGTATTTTTGTTGGTGGCGGAAACACCTTTGTTTTAGTCAATGCACTTTACAAATTTAATTTAATTGAAAGCTTACAAGACGCCATAAAAAAAGGAACTCCGTATTTAGGAACCAGTGCTGGAAGCAACATTTGTGGTCTTACCATGAATACAACTAATGATATGCCTATTGTTTATCCGCCAAGTTTTAAAACATTAGGTTTTGTGCCATTTAATATTAATCCACACTATTTAGATCCAGACCCAAACAGCAAACACATGGGTGAAACTAGAGAAACTAGAATAAAAGAATTTCATCAATTTAATACACAACCAGTAATTGGTTTACGCGAGGGAAGTTGGATAGAAGTTAAAGACAACAATTTACAATTAAAAGGAAATTTACAAGCACGCATTTTTGAGCACAATCAAGAACCTTACGAAGTTGATCCTGATACATTCTTAAACGAATTGAAGTAAAGTACAAAAATTTAAAACAAATTATTTTTCATCAAAGTATGTCATTCCGAACGAGGTACGAGGAGGAATCTCATATTCATATTATTAAGATGAGATTTCTCACTATGTTCGAAAAGACAAAAGCATCATAATGAATTACAATGAATAAAATAAAAAAGCTTCATCGTTTTTGATGAAGCTTTTTGAGCGGGAGACCGGGTTCGAACCGGCGACATTCAGCTTGGAAGGCTGACGCTCTACCAACTGAGCTACTCCCGCTTTTTGCGGTGGCAAATATAAACAAAGATTTTAATTATT
Source organism: Mesoflavibacter sp. (assembly GCF_964226795.1). Classification (NCBI taxonomy): domain Bacteria; kingdom Pseudomonadati; phylum Bacteroidota; class Flavobacteriia; order Flavobacteriales; family Flavobacteriaceae; genus Mesoflavibacter; species Mesoflavibacter sp. The sequence goes on along the minus strand of NZ_CAXQQP010000007.1, from coordinate 361,872 downwards.
TGCAAAAAATTATAATTTCTTTAAAAAATGATAGCCTAAAATTTCAAAACCTTCGTTATAATAAAATTTGTGTGACGGGTAGTTTTGAACGTAAGTATTTAATTCACAAGTAGTACAACCTTTACTTTTGGCATAATCGTATAACCACTTAAAAAAAAGTTTACCAAGACCATTTCCTCTATATTTTTCTTCTATATAAACATGATCTACTTCCATACTTCTACCAACGTAATGTCTTGTTTGAAACCACATTCCTGACATACCAATTAAAGTATCGCCATCATAAACACCTGCACACTCATAATTTTGAGTAATCATTTCGGCAAAACGCTCTTTTAATACTGCATCAGAATTAGCATTATTAGTTAATTTTTGCATTAACGGAATAATGCTAAAAATTTCAGTTTTATCTATTATTTTAAACTTAAAAGACATCTCAATTTTTATTGCAAAATTAGTTAATTTTGAAATACTATTATACAAATAATGCAAATCATAGCAAGTACACAACGGTTATATTTAAGAGAATTTTCTGTAGATGATGCTATTCATTTTTACGAGATGAATTCTGACCAAGACGTACTAAAATATACTGGAGACAAACCGTTTTCTTCTTTAAATGAAGCAGAGCAATTCCTATTAAACTACAAAGAATATGAAAAGCATAATATGGGAAGATGGGCAGTTTGCGATAAAAAAACAGATGTGTTTTTAGGTTGGTGCGGATTAAAATTTCATCCTAAAGAAAACAAAGTTGAAGTTGGCTACCGATTTTATAAAAAATATTGGAACAATGGTTACGCTACCGAAAGCTGCCAAGCTGCAATAGATTATGGTTTTAAAAACCTTAACCTTAAAACCATATATGCACATGCACATATAGACAATTATGCATCACATAAAGTCTTAGAAAAATGCAATATGAATTTTATAAAAACCTTTAATTACGCAGGTATGCCAGCAAATCTATATAAAATCGAAAATCCTGATATTAAAATTAAACAAATCACTGCTTTAGAAACCTATCCAGTACGTCATCCTGTTTTAAGAACTGGTAGACCTATTGAAGATTGCAAGCTAACTTTTGATGACCACGAAGACACATTTCACTTAGGCTTATATTATAAAAACAAGTTGTCTGGTGTAGTTAGTTTAATGAAACTTAACAACGAAAAATTTGAAGAACAATACCAATATCGCTTACGCGGAATGGGAATTTTAGATCAATATCAAGGCTATGGATTTGGTAGATTACTAGTAGAAACAGCCGAAACTATGGTAAAACAAAAAGGAGCTAAACTACTTTGGTTTGATGCTAGATTAATTGCTGTTGGATTTTACAAGCGATTAGGTTTTACAATTATTGGTGACCAATTTGAAGTCCCTAAAGTTGGTCCACATTATGTAATGTATAAACGATTATAGATTTTATTTGTATTTCGTCTAAATTCATTCAACCAAAAAAATAAACTCAACATTTAACGTTGAACTTTCGTAAATTGCTTTATCTAAATCAATTATCATGAGAAATTTTAAAGGTAGACTTCTAATTGGTGTTCTTCTTGCTGCATTTGCTTTGTTTAAATATTACAACTCAATGGAAACAAATGAGTACACAGGAAAAAAACAAGCAATCTCTATGACGCCAGACCAAGAAATTCAAATGGGTTTGCAAAGTCGTGATCAAATGGCAGCACAACATGGTGGATTATATCCTAATCAAGAATATCAAGCATTTATAGATAGAGTTGGCAACAAACTAGTACAAAATAGTGTCGCAAAAGACACGCCTTACAAGTACGAGTTTCATTTACTTGCAGATAAAAATACAATTAATGCGTTTGCTTTACCTGGCGGACAAATTTTTATTACCTATGCCTTATTTTCTAAATTAGAAAACGAAGACCAATTAGCTGGTGTTTTAGGGCACGAAATTGGTCACGTTATTGGTCGTCATAGTGCAGAGCGTATTGCGAATTCTGAGCTTTGGCAAGGTTTATCAACCGCAGGTTCTGTTGGCGGTAATATGGGAGATGTAGTTAGTCAATATGGCATGTCTAAACTATTAAAAAATGGTCGTGGTGATGAGTTAGAAAGTGACGACTTAGGTGTACGTTTTATGATGCGTTCTGGCTATGACCCAGAAGAAATGATTGGCGTTATGCAAATTTTAAAACAAGCAGCTGGTCCAAACCGTGTACCAGAATTCCAGAGCACACATCCTGATCCAGAAAATAGAATTGAAAAAATTAAAGCCTCTATTAAAAAATACACAATAAACTAAAACGATTTAGTAGAAAACCAACAAAGTCCTGCTTTTGCAGGACTTTTGTTTTTATATTTGTTATAATAAAATTTACAGTAATGAATAAAAAAGTCATCTTAATGATACTAGATGGTTGGGGAAAATCTCCAGACCCAAAAGTATCTGCAATAGATAATGCTAACACACCTTTTATAGACAGTTTATACACCAAATTTCCTAATGCACAATTGCGTACAGACGGACTACATGTTGGTCTTCCAGAAGGACAAATGGGAAATAGTGAAGTTGGCCACATGAATCTTGGTGCTGGGCGCATTGTTTATCAAGACTTAGCAAAAATTAATCTTGCTGTAGAAAATAACACACTTGCCAAAGAACAAGTATTAATAGATGCTTTTAATTATGCTAAAGCAAATAATAAAGATGTTCATTTTTTAGGGTTAGTAAGTAATGGTGGCGTACACTCGCACATCAACCATATTAAAGGATTAATTACAGCTGCTCAAAATGCTGGAGTTACAAATAGCTATGTTCATGCCTTTACAGATGGTCGTGATGTAGACCCAAAATCTGGTAAAGCATTTATTGAAAATTTAGAAAATTTCACTTCAAATACAAACACAAAAATTGCAAGCGTTACTGGTCGTTATTATGCAATGGACAGAGACAAACGTTGGGAACGTGTTAAATTAGCATACGATGCTGTAGTAAATGGTTTCGGTGAAAAAACGCTGGATTTATCTAATAAAATTCAGACAAATTATGATAATGATATCACAGACGAATTTATCAAACCAATTATTAAAACAGATGAAGCTGGTAATCCAATAGCAACTATTAAAGAAGATGACGTGGTTATCTTTTTCAACTTTAGAACAGATCGTGGTCGCGAATTAACAGAAGCGTTATCCCAACGCGATTTTCATGAGCAAAACATGCATAAGTTAAATCTGCATTATGTAACATTAACTAATTACGACGAAACTTTTACAGGTATCAACGTTGTTTTCAACAAAGAAAATTTAACAGATACTTTAGGTGAAGTTTTAGAAAAGCATAATAAAACACAAATTAGAATTGCAGAAACTGAAAAATATCCTCACGTTACATTTTTCTTTTCTGGTGGACGTGAAACACCTTTTAAAGGCGAAAAACGAATTTTAAAAAATTCGCCTAAAGTAGCAACTTACGATTTAAAACCAGAAATGAGTGCGTTTGAGCTAACCGATGCTTTAGTACCAGAATTAGAAAACGAAACAACAGATTTTGTTTGTTTAAATTTTGCAAATGGTGATATGGTTGGTCACACTGGTGTTATGGACGCTGCTGTTAAAGCTTGCGAAGCTGTAGATAAATGTGTAGAAAAAGTGGTAACAACTGCATTAGATCACGGGTATACAACACTTCTTATTGCCGACCATGGTAATTGCGAAACTATGATAAATCCTGATGGTAGCCCAAATACAGCACATACTACAAATCCTGTTCCTGTTATTTTAATTGATAATGAATTAAAGCATATAGAAAACGGTATTTTAGGAGATATGGCACCAACTATCTTAAAGTTAATGGGTGTAAAGCAACCTGAAGCGATGACGCAAAAATCTTTAGTTTAATACAAAAAAATAATTGTAATTAAAAAAATCCGCTTCAATACGAAGCGGATTTTTCATTTTAAATCAATTGAATTTTAAATTCAAAAAATTAAATTTATTGTACTTTTACAATCTTATTTCTATATAAATGAATATACAAGGAAAAATAATAGCTGTAGATTTTGATGGCACTATTGTAGAAGATGCATATCCAGGTATAGGCAAACCTCGTTTGTTTGCTTTTGAAACCTTAAAACGTCTTCAAAATGATGGTCATCGACTTATACTTTGGACCTATAGACATGGTAAACGTCTAGAGGAAGCTGTTAATTTCTGTAAAGACAACGGTATAGACTTTTACGCTGTAAATAAAAGTTTTCCTGAAGAAACGTTTAAAGGTGATGTAAGCCGAAAAATTAACGCCGATTTATTTATAGACGATCGTAATATTGGTGGCATTTTAGGTTGGGGAGAAATTTATCAAATGCTTACCAACCAAACACCACAACAATCAAAACCTAAGAAAAAAAGCTGGTTTAAATTTTAACAACCAATCATTTCAAAATACGCTTTATCTATTTCTTCTCTGTGATCTGGATGAGCTATATTAACCAAAGCTTTTATACGCTCTTTAATAGTTTTCCCGTATAGGCTAGCCACACCAAATTCTGTTACAACATAATGTACGTGCGACCTTGTAGTTACCACACCAGCACCTGGTTTTAAAGATGGTACAATTCGACTAATACCATTTCTAGTTACAGATGGTAATGCTATAATTGCTTTACCACCTTCACTTAAAGATGCGCCTCTAATAAAATCCATTTGTCCACCAACTCCAGAATACATATGTGCACCAATAGAGTCTGCACAAACTTGTCCCGTTACATCTACTTCAATAGCAGAATTAATGGCTACCATTTTTGGATTTTGTTTAATAATCGAAACATCGTTTGTGTAATTTGATGCACGCATTTCTATAAATGGGTTATCGTCTACATAGTCATATAACTTTTGCGAACCTATTAAAAAAGTAGCCAAAGCACGACCACGATTAATTTCTTTATAGTTACCATTAATTACATCCTTTAAAATTAAATCTATAACACCATCAGAAAACATTTCGGTATGTAAACCTAAGTCTTTGTGATTAGTTAATCGGGCTAAAACTGCATTTGGAATACTACCAATACCCATTTGCAACGTACTTCTATCTTCAATTAAATTAGCTACATATTCGCCTATTTTTGCTTCAACTTCATTAGGTGGTAATGCATCGTGACTTGGTAATGGTTCATGATGTTCTACAAATTGATCAATTTCAGAAATATGAATAATACCAGCACCATGTGTACGTGGCATATATTTATTAATTTGAGCTATTACAATTTTAGCATTATCTATTGCTGCTAATGTTGCTTCAACAGAAACACCTAAAGAACAATACCCATGTCTATCTGGTACCGATACGTGGATTAACGCTACATCTAAATTAATAATATTTCTTTTAAATAAAAGCGGTAATTCACTTAAAAAAACTGGTGTGTATGAGCCATTTCCTTCTTTTAAAGTATGACGTACATTTTTACCTATAAAAAATGAGTTAACATGAAAACTATCTTTAAGCTCCGGATTTGAATATGGCGCTTCACCTTCGGTATGTAAGTGGCATATTTCAACATTTTTTAATTCTTCATGTCTAGCAGACATTGCTTTTACTAAAGATTGCGGTGCAGCTGCTGCAGCTTGCACATATACTCTGTCATTAGATTTTATAACTTTTACTGCTTCTTCTGCGGTTACTGGCGAATACATATTGGTTTTGTTTTTATTTTACAAAATTACAATGCATCGTATAGATAAATCCTGCTAAAAGTCATGTTTCTAAAAGAAATTTGACTTTTATTTTAAGTATATTTGCAGATATTTTAGAGATTATGATTATTGTAAAAACAAGAGAAGAAATAGAATTAATGCGCCAAGCTGCTTTAGTGGTATCTAAAACTTTAGGAGAAGTTGCTAAAGCTGTAAAACCTGGTGTAACAACACTTCAACTAGATAAAATTGCAGAAGAACACATAAGAGATCTTGGAGCTATACCTGGATTTTTGGGTTTATATGACTTCCCTAACACACTTTGTATGAGTCCTAACTCGCAAGTGGTACATGGTATCCCTAACGACAAGCCACTTGAAGAAGGAGATATAATATCTATAGATTGTGGTGCTATTTTAGATGGTTTTTACGGTGATCATGCTTACACATTTGCTGTAGGTGAAATTAATCCTGAAACAGAAAAACTACTTCAAGTTACTAAAGAATCTTTGTATGTTGGTATCAAAGAGTTTAAATTAGGAAACCGCGTTGGAGATGTAGGTTATGCTATTCAAAAATATTGCGAAGATCATGGTTATGGCGTGGTAAGAGAATTAGTAGGTCATGGATTAGGACGCACTATGCACGAAGATCCAGAAATGCCAAATTACGGAAAACGAGGAAGAGGAAAAAAGTTTATTGAAGGTATGGTCGTAGCTATTGAACCTATGATAAACATGGGAACAAAACGAATTAAACAACACCGTGATGGCTGGACAATTACAACTTTAGATGGTAAACCTAGCGCACATTTCGAGCATGATGTTGCTATTGTAGATGGTAAACCAGAGCTATTATCTACTTTTAAATACATTTATGACGCTTTAGGTATTGAAAGTGACGAGGAAGATGAATTTAGACAACAAGCTTTAGTTTTATAGACCTAAAGACACGAATTACACTAATTCTCACTAATAATTCACTTTCTATTGAAAAATTTAATTTATAAAGATGAAGCTTATAAGATAATTGGTCTTTGTATGGAAGCACATAACCAACTTGGAAAAGGTTTTAATGAAGTTGTATATGCTGATGCTTTAGAAATCGAATTAATTGATAACAATATAGCTTATTCTAGAGAAACTAAATTTGCAATAAGCTATAAAGGAAACACTTTACCTCATAAATATAAAGCAGATTTTATCATTGATGATAAAATAATTTTAGAACTAAAAGCTATTGAAGCTTTAAATTCTGCTCATGTAAAACAAACATTAAACTATCTTGCTGTCTCAAAATTAAAATTAGGTTTATTAATTAATTTTGGTGATGAAAGTTTAAAATATAAACGAATTGTCTTGTAATAATTTGTGTTAATTCGTGAAATTAGTGTCAAAAAAACTCTTTAAATACATACTTAATATTATACCGAGACCTATTTTAATCAGGTTAAGTTATTTAGCTAAACCTGTTTTAGCTTTTGTTTTAAGAGGCAAAAAATATACAGACCCAATAGATGGTAAGAGTTTTAAGTCTTTTTTACCTTATGGTTATGGTAAGCAAAGACCTAATGTACTGTCGCCTTCTACATTAAGCTTAGAAAGACATAGACTTTTGTGGCTCTATTTAAAAAATGAAACAGATTTTTTTACTTCTAATAAAAAAGTGCTTCATTTTGCTCCAGAACAAGCATTTTACAAACGCTTTAGGCAACTTAAAAATTTAGATTACACAACAACAGATTTACTATCTCCATTAGCTGATGTTAAAGCAGATATTTGCGATTTGCCTTTTAAAGATAACACTTACGACGTTATTTTATGTAATCATGTGTTAGAACATATTCCTAATGACACTAAAGCAATGCAAGAGCTGTATCGTGTTTTAAAACCTAACGGAATTGCTATTTTGCAAATACCGCAAGACTTAAATCGTGAAACTACTTTTGAGGATAACACCATTACAGACAAAAAAGAACGTGCTGAAATTTTTGGTCAATACGATCATGTACGCATTTACGGTCGTGATTATTTTGACAAACTTAGAAGCATAGGTTTTAAAGTTGAAGAAGTAGATTATACAAGTAAACTTTCTTTAGAAAAAATAGACAAATATCGTTTAGCAAAAGGGGAAATTATCCCTGTTTGTTATAAATAGAAACAATTATGACACAACAAACTTTTATCATTACAGGTGCATTTTTTGGTATGTTAGCCATAATATTTGGCGCTTTTGGAGCACATGCTTTAAAGAAAATCTTATCAGATGATCAACTTAAAAGTTTTGAAACCGGTATTAAATACCAAATGTATCATGCTATTGTTTTATTACTTCTTGGGTTTAATTTTCAGTTTTCAACTTCTGCAATGTATTGGTGTTTCACTTTAGGTATTCTACTTTTTTCTTTTAGTATTTACGGTTTGGTTTTAAGTGATGCTAAAGGAAAAAAACTAAAGTTTTTAGGTCCAATTACACCTATTGGCGGCTTACTTTTTGTGATTGGTTGGTTGTTATTAATACTTAAAGCTATTAACTTTTAATTTTATTCAGGAAAACCATTAAAAGACTTCGTTTCTAACTCTCCTTTTTCGTTTTCAAAAATTAAATACACTTGTAATTCTGGGTGTTTTGCTAAAAAGTAATCTACTTTTTTTATTCCCATTGCTTGAAATGCTGTAGCATAACCATCTGCCATCATACATTTATCTGTAATTACCGAAGCACTTAAGATTCTGGTTCGTGTTGGATAGCCTGTTTTTGTATTTATAATATGAGCGTATTTGTTACCGTTATTATCTACCTTAAACTTTCTGTAAGTTCCTGAAGTAGCCATAGCTTTATCTGTAATACCAATAACCTTAGAATAACTTTGAGAGCCATCAAAATTTGGGTTTTCTATGCCAATTGCCCATTCTTTTTGTTTATTTAAATTTATTCCCTTAGCTCTTAACTCTCCTCCTATATCTACCAAATAATTAGTTATGCCTTTACTTTCTAAAAAATCTGCTATAACATCTACACCATAACCTTTAGCTATAGCATTAAAATCTATAAACGTATTAGTGCGTTTCATTATAACTCCGTTTACAACACCAACACGATTAAAACCTACAGACTTCATTAAACTATCCACTTTAATACTATCTACAGCAGATTTATTATTCTCTGATCCAAAATTCCATGCGTTTACTAACTTACCAATCGTTGGATCAAAAACTCCTTCTGTTTCTCTGTAAATTTTCTTAGCTGCCTTAAAAACAGTGTCAAAATGAGGATCTGTATTTACGCTTTCGTTTCTATTAATTTTAGAAATATTTGAAGACGGAATGTAATTTGACATGGATTGATTTAGTACTTCAAAAATACTATCAAATTCCTTTTGATAACTTTTACTGCCAACATCATAATATTGTATTTGATAAGCAGTACCAAAAATTGGTCCTTTAATTTTTACTAATTCTGGTTCGTTTTTACAAGAAATAAAAACTAATAACAATAATAAAATTGAAGATAAACGCTGTAACATAAATTTAATTTAAATGAGTTTCTATCACTTGGATACCATTATATTCTATTAAATACTCTTCATTTAAGTATATCGGTAAATCCTCTCCTTGTGGATTACCTAAACCAACACCAGCATATAAAACTTTTGCATTATGCTCTTGTGCATGTTTTTTAAAAGATTCCATCCAAACGACATCATAATTATTAGCATTTTCAGGTAAAATTACAGCTTTTACTATTACAAAGTAGTACTGTTTATTTTTATCCATACAAACAAATTGCGGATGTCTTTTTAGCTTACTATTTATAGCAATAAACTCGAAACCACGTTGTTCTAAGTCTTTTCCAACATGGTTCATTGCTAGATTATGAAGTTCTTGTTTTGTTAAGGCTTTACTCATAGTACAAAAATACGTTTTAACATTTATTTGCTGAAATTTTCTTATTTTAAAAGAAGAAAATCGCTAAGAAATTTAAAATGAAAACATCAACAAGATTTGATAACGCTATTAAAAAACTATACACAGCTTTTAATGAAGACCTTTTAAACCCAGAATGTTGTAAACAATGTGCTGTTGGAAATATTTTAGACCAAAAAGATGCTTGGAAATATTTATCTGATGATCATGGCTCTTTAAAGTTAAATTACCTTGGACTAGTACATCAAAATTTAGGAAGAACTTTTAACGGATATTCGCCACTAGAGTTACTAAAAATTGAAGCTGCTTTTTTAAAAGGTTGCGGTTACGAACTACCACTTCATCATAAAAATAAAAGACCTAAAAACTCAACAAATAAAGACATACTATTTAATGGTTTAAAAGAAACTATTAAAGTACTATGCGACTTTGATAATATTGAAAATATTATGGATTATTCCAACGTATTTAAAGCTGTAATTACAAAAAATAGTGATTTAAAATTTACAAATTTTGAATTTGAAAATGTTTAAAATAAAAAAGCCCAACACTTTAGTATTGGGCTTTTCTAAATATTTATCATTAATCTACTTCACTACAATTCTTTTAAATGCAGACTTATTACCTGCTTCAACTTTAAGTATATAAATTCCTGTTGAATTTGTATTTAAATTAATAGTCTTATTAAATATTGAATTGTTGTTAGAGTATAAATTATTAAAAATTTGACGACCTCTAATATCAAATAAAGAAAGATTAACATCTTGATTGGTGCTTAAAGCAATAGTCACTTTGCCATTTGTTGGGTTTGGATATACTGCAAATTGGTCAAAATCAAATTCTGAAGTTGATAATGCAGCAGGCACACCAAAATAATAAGTCCCTTCAATTCCTGATGTAAATGTTCCTGATAATTTATAGTCTGAACCAAAAGATGAGACTGAAGCTGATACTACTTCTGTTGTAACTCCATTATCTCTTAATATACTAATCGAGTTTCTACTTTGTCCAGTAGTAGCTTCATAACCTAATATTTCTGCTTCAGTAAAATAAAAATCTACAGTAATATTAGAAGTCGTAAGTACATTTGAAGGTGTTATAGTAAACGTCTTATCTGTTACATAATTAGACACTGAACTTCCGTTATAACTCTGTGCACTAGTACCTGCTCTAGATACAGATATGTCTACACAACCAAAATCATCATTATTTATATTGGTTATATCTAACATTAAATCTGTACTAACAGAATCTGAAGCATAAACAGATCCACTAGACCTTAAAGCTAATAAATCATTAGATGTACCTGTATTAACATCTGTTTGTATACTTTTAGCTACTATAGCTTCAAAATTTATATTATCTAATAAGAACAGTCCTTCTGTTACCCCGTTACCGTTGTTTGTACCAGGACTATTGTGCCTAAATGCTAAATAACCTGTCTGACCAATATAAGCAGACATATCTATATTTCTAAACTCACCATTATCATCAAGTGTATTTCCTGAATCAATTAAATTACCGCTAGTTATAGTGCTTACATTAGTGTTATCTGTAGTCCAATAAACCTCATACGGTTCACTATCCCCATATCCTGCAATACCATAAGATAAGTTAACTGAAGATGCATTTGAAGGTATAGATATCATATCAGACAGTAAGAAATTATCTGGTGTAAAATTAGCTCCTGTACCAAAAATTGCACCATTAGATTCTGAAGCAAAAAATACACTTACTATTGTCCCATTACCATATAAATCTGTACCTGAAGAATTAGCACTTAAGAAATTATTTCCATCACCATCATTATCTATTACAAACCAATTTGTAGCATCTGTTGTTTCTAAATTAGAATCTATTAGAGTAATTGTTTGAATATTTACAGGAACAACATCATCATCTGTAATTACTAATGTAAAGTTATTATTACCTGCTGTAGCATCTCCTCCATTAGCATTAACTGTAAAAGTTAAATCTATACTTTCTTCTCCTTCAACAAAGCCATCATTAAAAACTCTTATTACTACAGACTGTGTTGCTGTTGAACCTGCACTGAAGACTACTGAATTATTTAAAAGCGTATAATCTTGTGCATCTGCTGTTGCCCCTTGTACTGATAAGTTAACAGTTGTGTTTTGAGAAGCTCCTTCGGCAATTGTTAAATCTACAGTTACATCTGTAAAATTACAATCAGACCCTTCAATAACATTATCACTAGCTAAAGCAAAAGAAATTATAGGTCCAGCGTTACCTGTGTTAGAGCTAGCTAACTCAGATCGACCAGGAGAGTTTTGCATAACTACAGCCATTCTTGCAACTTGATCTGCAGTAAATAAATTCATACAAGTATCAAAACTATAATCCATAAAATTTTCTACCATATCTCTATCTCCACCAGTACAGGTATCGTTAGTATTTGGACAACCTGAACTTGATCCGTTTTGGTTTGGTGTATCATTACAAAAATCGTCTACACTACAATTTCCATCTCCCCAAATATGTCTTAGACCGATCCAGTGACCTATTTCATGTGTTAAAGTTCTTCCTGCTGCATAAACACCTCCGTTTGGATGTGGGTTAGCTACAGATCCTATTGATGTATATAAACAAACAACACCATCTGTATTTGCAGATCCTCCTGAAGCTGGCATACCTGGCAATCCTGAACTATCAGGAAACTGAGCATATCCCAATAATCCACCTCCTAAATTTCCTGTCCAACAATTAGCATATAATGTTCTGTCCCAAATTGTTGCAGGTTTAATTGTATTATCAAAATCTGCAGTTGATAATTGTCCAGGATATCCGTAAACACGATTAATACCTGGTTCTGCTAAAGGATTTCCATTGGGATCTACTTGAGCAGGGACAAATACAATTTGTGCATCTGCTGCTACAGAAGACCAATATCCTGTTGCTCCGCCTGCTTGGTTAGAAAAATCAAGATTTAATTGTTCGATTTGAGCATTTACATACTGAGCATCTAAATCTGCTGCATCACCTTGTGTTCCAGAAACTACATGAAAAATAATAGGAATAGTATATACTTGCATTTGAGCAGATTCTACACTATTAGCGACTCTTGAAGCCTGTTGAGCTTTATACTGCTGAACTAAAGGAGCAATCCAATCTTCAAACTGTTGTTTAGATTGCACATTTGGGTTGTTTAATCTATACTTGTTATTCATTTCTTCAGTAAGACAACGAACAACACCATTCTCATTTAAAAATCTTTGATTTTCTTCATTTAATATAACATCCTGCTCTGTATTAGGATGATTATGACTAATACTTTTAGAATTTTCTTTATTAATCTTTCTATTTTGAGAGTAACTGAGATTAACACTTAACAAAAGTATCGCTATTAACAATAATTTAGTATTTTTTTTCATAGATATAAGAATATTTACATTTAACCGATGCAAATTAACTTTTAAACTTAAAAATAGAATGATTTTAATCATTTTTCGATAAAAAACTAAAAAAAAAGGAAATATTCGGTTTTTTTCTGATTTTAAGTAAAAAAAAAGCCAATGTAAAAACATTGGCTTTTTTTTATTTGAAGAGGTTTTATACTATCCTCCAAAGTCATCAAATCGGATGTTTTCATCTGGAATACCAAAATCTTCACCCATTTTTTGTACTGCTTTATTCATTAAAGGAGGACCACAGAAGTATAACTCTATATCTTCTGGTGTATCATGATGATTTAAGTAGTTATCTATTACACAATTATGAATAAACCCTACAAAACCATCTCCTTCTTCATCATGTATGTCTTTCTTAACTTTCCAGTTATCTTCTTCTAAAGGTTCTGAAAGAGCTAAGTAAAATTTAAAGTTAGGGAAATCTCTTTCTAACTCACGGAAATGTTCAATATAGAATAATTCACGCTTAGAACGACCTCCATACCAATATGTTACTTTACGTCCTGTTTTTAACGTTTTGAATAAATGATATAAGTGAGAACGCATTGGTGCCATACCTGCTCCTCCACCAACGTAAAGCATTTCTGCATCAGATTCGTTAATAAAGAACTCTCCATAAGGTCCTGAAATTACACATTTATCACCTTTCTTTAAGTTAAATATGTATGATGATGCTACACCTGGGTTTACATCCATCCATCCATTTTTATTTCTATCCCATGGTGGCGTTGCAATACGAACATTTAACATAATCTCTCTACCTTCTGCTGGGTAAGAAGCCATAGAGTAAGCACGTTCTACAGTTTCGTCATTTTTCATTACTAATGGCCATAAATTGAATTTATCCCATTCTGCCTGAAACTTATCTGGTGAATCGTGTTCTTCTGGATGTGCGGTAATATCCATATCTGAATATTTTACTTCACATTTAGGAATTTCAATTTGAATGTATCCACCTGCTTTGTAATTCATATCCTCAGGGATTTCAACTACAAACTCCTTAATAAAAGAGGCTACATTGTAATTACGTACAACTGTTGCTTCCCATTTTTTAATACCAAATACTTCTTCTGGTATCGTAATTTCCATGTCTTGTTTAACTTTAACTTGACAAGCTAAACGCGCACCATGTTGTAATTCTTTTCTTGTAAAGTGAGGTGTTTCTGTTGGTAAAGCTTCTCCTCCTCCATCTAAAACGTGACATTCACATTGGATACAAGTTCCACCACCACCACATGCTGATGGCAAGAATATTTTTTGGTTACCTAATGTTGATAATAATGTACCACCTGATGATACTTCAATTTCTTTTTCACCATTTATTTTAATAGTTACAGGACCTGATGGTGATAATTTTTGCTTAACATATAATAATAATGATACTAATACCAATGTTATTACTAAGAATGCGATAACAGTTGTTAAAACTGTTCCTAATGTACTTGCTGCTAAAATCATATTACTCTACTGTTGTATTGTTAGCTATAGTTGAGTTATTCTCTATAACCTTAGTTTCGGTTTTATCTTGCTTTTCAATTTGAGCTGCTTGTTCTGTTTTTTTAGAACCTTCATCATCTCCTCCAGTTAACATTCCTCCAAAACTCATAAATCCAATTGCCATAAGACCAGTAATAATAAATGTAATTCCTAGTCCTCTTAAGGGAGCTGGTACGTTAGAATAACGAATCTTTTCGCGGATTGCTGCGATAGCTAAAATTGCTAAGAACCAACCTATACCAGAAGCTATACCATAATTAAATGCTAAACCTATAGTTTCGATTTCTCTTGACTGCATAAATAAAGATCCTCCTAAAATTGCACAGTTTACTGCAATTAACGGTAAAAATATACCTAGTGAGTTATATAATGAAGGAGAAAACTTTTCTACAACAATTTCTACTAATTGTACCATGGTTGCTATAGTTGCAATAAACATGATAAATGATAAGAAACTTAAATCATAACTAGCATATTCTTCTCCTAACCAAGATAATGCACCTGGTTGTAATACATATTGATCTAAAAGCCAGTTTATAGGCACAGTAACTGCTAATACAAAGATTACTGCAGCACCTAAACCTACAGCTGTTGATACTTTTTTAGATACTGCAAGGTAAGAACACATCCCAAGGAATGTTGCAAATACCATGTTATCTATAAAGATTGATTTGAAAAATAATTCTATATGTTCCATATGTTATTTTTTGATGTCTTTTTGAAGTATACTTCAAAAAACGAGTCAATGTTTAGTCTTCTATTAAATCTTTGTTTCTGCTACGTTGTACCCAAATAATAATACCTACAACAATTAATGCCATTGGCGATAATAACATAAATCCGTTATTTTCATATCCTATTGCATACAATCCTGATTTTTCGATAGGATCTCCTAAAACTTTAAATCCTAATAAAGTACCAGAACCTAATAATTCTCTAAAAAAACCTACTATTATTAATATAACACCGTATCCTAATGCGTTACCTATTCCATCAAGGAAAGATTTCCACGGTCCATTACCTAAAGCAAATGCTTCAAAACGTCCCATAATGATACAGTTTGTAATAATTAAACCAACGAATACAGAAAGTGTTTTACTTAACTCGTAAGCAAAAGCTTTTAGTACTTGATCTACAATAATTACAAGAGCAGCTACAACAATAAGTTGTACTATAATTCTAATTTTTGAAGGTATGATATTTCTCATTAAAGAAATAACAACGTTACCAACTCCTAATACAAATAATACAGAAATTGCCATTACTATAGAAGCTTTAAGTTCTGCAGTAATTGCTAACGCAGAACAAATACCTAATACCTGTATAGTAATTGGGTTATTATCTGCTAATGGATCTGTAATTAATTTAGCGTCTTTTTTTGAAAGTAGTCCCATAATTAATTAGCTTGATTTTTTAATGTTTCAAAATAAGGCAAGTATAACTTCAAGTCATTTTTAATCATAGCACTAACTCCATTACCTGTAATGGTAGCTCCTGCCAGAGCATCTACCTCATAATCTGTTTTATCTTCATTTTTAGGATCGTTATTTCCTTTTGCAACTGTTATACCTTTAAACACTCCATTATCTGTTAGTAAGTGTTCTCCATAAAAGTCATCCATAAAATAACGTTGTTTAATGTTTGCTCCTAAACCTGGTGTTTCTCCTTTATGGTCAAAATACACACCTTGAACAACCATATCTTTATCCATAGCAATATAGCCCCAAATAGCGTCCCAAAGTCCTTTACCATATATTGGTGCTACGTAAAATGTATTACCATCTTTTTCTCCAATAAATAAAGGTAAACGTCTTGTTTCTCCTGCTTTTGCTTTTGCTTGTTCTTTTTTAACATCGATTAAGTAAGCCTCGTCATTTTCTTTAACATCATTACCTTCTATTACAATTTGTTTAGTAATGTATTTTGAAAAAGCTTCGCTAACCTTATCTGTAGAAATAAATGCAACATCAGTTTCTCCATTGTCATTTACTCCCATAGCATAAAGAATGTTTTGTTGTTTTTCCATTCTTTCGTTTTCTTTTATAGTAGGCTTTAAAGATGCTGCTGTAAAAGCTAATAAAGCACCAACTACAACTACCATTCCTATGGCAAATAATACGGTATATAAATTACTATCTGTTTTGTTTGACATGACTAAGCAGTTTTAACTTTTAAACGTTTCATTCTACGTTTTACATTTGCTTGTACAACGTAATGGTCAATTGTTGGTGCAAAAACATTCATTAAAAGAATAGCTAAGAAAACACCTTCTGGATAAGCTGGATTAAATACACGTATCATTATTGATAGGAAACCAATTAAAAACCCATATATCCATTTTCCTTTATTAGTTTGAGATGCTGTAACAGGATCTGTTGCCATGTAAACAGCACCAAACAAAATACTTCCAATAATTAAATGTTGCCAGAAAGGAACACTCATTAAGCCATAAAACTTACTAGTTTCTCCTATCCAACCTGCATCTACTACACCATTAAAAATTAATCCCATAGATAAAGCTCCAATTATTGTAGATAGGATAATTCTCCAACTTCCTATTTTAGTGAAGATTAAGAATAATGCTCCTACTATAATTAATAACTTAGAAGTTTCTCCTACTGAACCTGGAATAAAACCGTAGAACATGTCCATGTAGTCAATTCCGGCTAGACTACTGTTTTGAGCATAAGCTCCTAATAGTGTTTCGCCTGAAATAGCATCTGGTGTACCTGCTCTTTCAACTGCTCCGTGTACCCATACTTTATCTCCAGACATCCATGTTGGATAAGCAAAGAATAAGAATGCACGAATAGTTAATGCTGGGTTTAAGATATTCATTCCTGTACCACCAAAAACTTCTTTACCTATAACTACACCAAAAACAACTGCTACAGCTAACATCCATAATGGGATATCTACTGGAACAATTAATGGTACTAACATTCCTGTTACAAGGTAACCTTCTTCTACTTCGTGACCTTTAATTACTGCAAAAATAAATTCGACTAAAAGACCAACTCCGTAAGATACTATTACTAAAGGTAAAACGGTCCAAGCACCGATAACAAAATTATCCCATGTTAAGAAGTTTCCAAATAAAGAAGCTTCTCTTGTTATACCTGCTGCAGCATCGATAGCTGCATAGTGTTGGTAACCGGCGTTAAAAATACCGAAGATTAAACATGGTATTAATGCCATGATTACAGTATTCATTGTACGCTTTAAATCGTCTGCTGCCTTTACATGAGTTCCTCCATGAGTCGTTTCATTTGGCAGATATAAAAAAGTATGTATTGCATTAAATGCTGGCGCCATTTTGGTGCCCTTATACTTTTCTTTTAAATTGTGTAAGTTACTTTTTAAACCCATTATCCAATTTCTTTAAGCATTAAGTCTAATCCTTCTCTAATTATTTTTTGATGTGGTTGTTTTGACACACAAATAAATTCTGTTAAAGCAAAATCCTCTGGTGCAACCTCATACATCCCTAAAGCTTCCATCTCATCTAAATCTTTATACATACAAGATTTTAAGATTTGTAATGGATAAATATCTAAAGGAAACACTTCTTCATAACTTCCTGTTACTACAAAAGCTCTATGCTCTCCGTTAGTATTAGTATCTAAGTTATATTTTTTGTTTGGCGATAACCAAGAAAAAGTTAAAGCTCTTGATGTAGATATTTTATTAAATACAGGCTTATTCCAACCAAAAAATTCGTAATCGTCTCCTTCAGGAATTACCGTAATTATGTTACTGTAGTAATCTAAATATCCGTCTGGTTTAACTTGCTTTCCTGTTAAGACATTTCCTGAAATAATACGGTCATTACCATCTTTATCAACACCATTATCATAAATCATAGTAGACACTTCACTTCCTATTTTAGTACGGAAATATCTTGGCTTTTTAACAGATGCTCCTGCTAGCGCGATAACACGTTCTGCATTAAACTTTCCTGTTAAAAGTAATTCTCCTATGATTACTAAATCTTGAGCATTTACTGTCCAAACAACTTCACCTTTATTAATCGGATCTATTTTGTTGATTTGTGTTCCTACATTACCAGATGGATGTGGACCAGATACTTTGTGTACTGTTACATTATTTAAGTTAGCTAATGGTGAGTTACCATTTTTACCAACAGAAACATGCACTGCTCCTTCTGTTAACTTACTTAAAGCAGTTACTGCAGCTTGAAGCTCAGCCTCTTTACCTTGCAGTGTATAATCTAAATCTGCTGCTAATGGCGCACTTGCATAAGCTGAGATAAAGATAGACTTTGGCATACTATTTGGCTTTGCAACAACATCGTAAGGACGTTGTTTGATAAAAGCCCAACAACCTGATTCTAATAACCTAGACTTTACTGCTTCTGCATTTGCAGACTGTACGTCTAACTTTCCAAAATCTTCGTAAGCTTGCTCTTTGTCTGCTTTAATTTTGATTGTTAAAATTCTTCTTTTAGCTCCACGTTCTATCTCAACGATTTCTCCAGAAACAGGAGAAACAAATTTTACACTTTCGTCGGATTTATCATAAAAAACAGTACTTCCTGCTTTTACTTTATCTCCTTCTCTAGCAACTAATTTTGGAGTAACTTGATGGAAATCTTCTGGTCTAATAGCGTAAAAGTTGCTTACTATGGCATTTTCAGTAGCCTTTTCTGCTTCTCCTTCTAACTTTATATCTAGACCTTTTTTAATCTTAATGTCGTTTGACATGTTATAAATCTATTAGTTAATAGTTATACTGATTGAGTTTTGAGGAATCAAAAATCCGTGCAAATTTAAGAATAAATACATAATTATATCATAAATAATCAAGAAAAACTTTAAGGCACAGATTTTGTTTATATTTGTTATATAAAATCTTCGTTAAATGCAACAAAAAATTAAACAACTTATATT
The DNA here is from genome assembly GCF_964226795.1 of Mesoflavibacter sp. Lineage (NCBI taxonomy): Bacteria > Pseudomonadati > Bacteroidota > Flavobacteriia > Flavobacteriales > Flavobacteriaceae > Mesoflavibacter > Mesoflavibacter sp. The sequence continues at coordinate 342,435 of NZ_CAXQQP010000007.1, read as the reverse complement.
GCTATTAATCTTTCCTTTATTTGGCTTTTCACAAGTTGAAGAAATTATTCCTCCTGACTATATTAAAACCATTTATTTTAATGGCGGGACTGCAGAAAGCCAACTTCCAATCATAAAATTAGGCGAATCCTTACAACTTGAATTTGATGCTCTTAATGGAAATGAAGATGATTATTATTACGAGATTAAACATTATAATTTTGACTGGACACCATCGCAATTAGTAGAATCTGAATACTTAGATGGCTTTGATGAACAACGCATAAGAAACTACCAAAACTCATTTAACACACTACAAACTTACTCGCATTACAAGTTAACTATACCTAATCAATACACGCAAGCCATTAAGGTTACAGGCAACTATATGATTACCATTTATGATGATTATGACGATATAATTTTCTCTAGAAAATTTATGGTTTATGAGCAATTAGCTGATGTTGGAGTTGCAATAAGACGATCCAGAAACGTTAAAGAAATAGACAAAAAACAATCAGTAGATATTACCATTAACTCTAGTCAAATTCAGTTTGTAAACCCAAAAGAAACTGTAAAAACCGTAGTTATTCAAAACAACAATTTAAAAACTGCAATTACTGATTTAAAACCACAATACATCTTAGCCAACGAGTTAACTTATAGATATAATGAAAAGTCTAGCTTTTATGGAGGTAACGAATTTTTCTTTTTCGAAAACAAAGAAATAAGAGCCGCAAGTAACGGCGTTCAATTTATTGATTTACAAGACTTATACCACTCATATTTATTTACAAACGTATCAAGAGCAAATCAAAAATACACATACAACCCTGACATTAACGGTAATTTTGTAATCACCGCTTTAGATGTTAATAATCCTGATGTAGAAGCAGATTATGCCGAAGTTCATTTTAGTCTTCAATACCCAAAATTAGAAGATGGTCAAGATATTTTTGTTTACGGAAATTTCAATAATTACGAACTTGAAGATGCTACAAGAATGGAGTTTTTTGAAGAAGAAGGTATTTATACCACTTCATTTATATTAAAACAAGGTTTTTACAACTACAAATATGTTATTTTAAATAAAGACAACTCCATAGATCATGATAAAATAGGCGGAAGTTTTTGGCAAACAGAAAATAATTATAAAGTTATAGTTTATTATAGAGAACTTGGTGCTAGATATGACAAAATCATTGGTTTAGGCGAAAAAAACTCGGTTGGAATCACCAATTAATCTTAAAATTATTCTAATAAACATTAAAAACAATCAACTTAACTGATAATTTGCTATTTTTGCAATAGCAGAAAACCAGTTAATCTATTATGGTACAGCAAATTACTAAAGGCATAAAAATTTCGGTAGAAACAAATTTTGAAGGTACGTTTTACAAAAACTACAAACTTCATTTTGCTTTTGGTTATCAAGTAACTATTGAAAACCAAGGTAAAGATGCTGTTCAACTTAATTCAAGAAAATGGACAATTTACGATGCTTTAAACAATATTGAAGAAGTTGAAGGCGAAGGCGTAATTGGTCAAAAACCTGTAATTAAACCTGGTGAATCTCACACCTATTCTTCTGGTTGCTTATTAACATCTCCATTTGGAGCTATGTCAGGATTTTACAATATGGTTAATTTTGCAACCACCAAAAATTTTGAAGTAGCAATACCTAAGTTTCACCTTAGTGCGCCATTTGCTATCAACTAATTATTTTTAAATAATAAGCTACCAAACAAGCATTTACATTACCCATTAACTATTCCTAAAAACATACTTTTACCCATAAAAAAATTGTACCTTTGTGTGACAAAATTTTGAATTAAAAACACAACATTAAACTATGGGAAAAGGATTTTTTAACGTACCTATTGCTGTTAATGAACCAGTAAAAAGCTATGCTCCAGGCTCGCCAGAACGCGAAGCAGTTTTAAAAGCATACAAAGAAATGATTAACACGACTATTGATGTACCAATGTATATTAATGGTAAAGATGTTACTACAGGAAACACAAGAACAATGTCTCCGCCTCACGACCATAAACATGTTGTTGGAACCTACCATTTAGCTGAAAAAAAACATGTTGACGAAGCTATTGCAACTGCATTAGAAGCTAGAAAAACATGGGCTAACACACCTTGGGAACAACGTGCTGCTATATTTTTAAAAGCTGCAGAATTAATTGCTGGTCCATACCGTGCAAAAATTAATGCAGCAACCATGATTGCACAATCAAAAACAATACACCAAGCTGAAATTGATTCTGCTTGCGAGTTAATTGATTTTTTACGTTTTAATGTGCAATACATGACAGATATTTATCACGACCAACCAGAAAGCACAAGTGATGCTTGGAACCGTTTAGAATATCGCCCGTTAGAAGGATTCACATACGCAGTAACTCCATTTAACTTTACTGCAATTGCAGGAAACTTACCTTCTTGTATGGCTATGATGGGTAATGTTGTGGTTTGGAAACCAAGTGACTCACAAATCTACTCTGCTAAAGTTGTAATGGATGTATTTAAAGAAGCTGGTGTACCAGATGGTGTAATTAACGTTGTTTTTGGTGATCCAGTGATGATTACAGATACTGTTTTAGACAGTCCAGATTTTTCAGGATTACACTTTACAGGATCTACTTTCATCTTTAAAGAATTATGGAAAAAAATAGGTAACAACATTCACAACTACAAAACATACCCTAAAATTGTAGGTGAAACTGGAGGAAAAGATTTTATTGTTGCACATAAAACTGCAAACCCAAAACAAGTCGCTACTGCAATTGTTAGAGGCGCATTTGAGTTTCAAGGTCAAAAATGTAGCGCAGCTTCTAGAGCATACATCTCTGAAAGTATTTGGGACCAAGTTAAAGATTACGTAGTTGAAGATGTAAAGTCATTTAAAATGGGCTCTCCAGAAGATATGAGCAACTTCTTTACTGCAGTAATACACGAAGGTTCTTTTGATAAATTAGCAAAGTATATCGACCAAGCTAAAGCTGATGATAATGTTGAAGTTATAGCTGGTGGAAATTACGATAAAAGTAAAGGTTATTTTATTGAACCAACTGTACTTTTAACTACAGATCCAAAGTATACAACAATGCAAGAAGAACTTTTTGGTCCTGTAATTACTATTTACGTGTTTAAAGATGATCAATTCTCTGAAACCTTAGAATTAGTAGATGGCACTAGCGAGTATGCTTTAACAGGAGCTATTTTAGCACAAGACAGATATGCTATTGTAGAAGCAACAAAAGCATTACAAAATTGTGCTGGTAACTTCTACATTAACGATAAACCAACTGGTGCTGTTGTAGGACAACAACCTTTTGGTGGTGCAAGATCATCTGGAACTAACGATAAAGCAGGAAGTGCTTTAAATTTATTACGTTGGGTTTCACCAAGAATGATTAAAGAAACATTTGTAACTCCAACAGATTACAGATATCCGTTTTTAGGTGAATAATCTATAAATTATTCAATAAAAAAAACCGAAGCAAATTGCTTCGGTTTTTTTATTTTAAATTATGATGCTCTTATTTTTTCAATTCAAGTTTTTCTGCAAAGTAATCGCAAAAATCTTTCATTGTAGCAGACATTTTTTCGTCTTGTGTTGCTCTATGAAATGTGTTGCTCATAGCTACTAATGTTTGATGAAAAAATACTTTCATTTCATCTACAGGCATATCTTTAGTCCATAAATCTATTCTTAAAGATTCTTGCGCTTTACTATCCCAAACAGAAAGCATCATTGCTTTAGCTTCTGCATTTGTTATTCCGCCATCTTGTGCTGTCCAGTTTAATTTTTCTGGAACACGATTTTCATCTAATTCTACGTTTAATTTTATTTCTGATTTAATATTTGCCATTATTAATTTGGTTTATATTTTGCTTTATTAAAAATTGTTTGTGCTGGTGTATTTAACAACTGTACAAAATCTATGTCATTTTTTTCTGCATAAGACCTTACAATTTGCCAACCTATGTATCTTCCTACACGACCAGGCGATTCATTATCAATTTGCTCTAAATAAAATTTAGAAAAAGGAGCTGGATTAATAAACCTACCAGGTAATTTTGCATCTGTACTAAAAAGCAACTCTTTATCTACAAAGTAACGCCAGATGTACTCTTCATTAGATTTTACCCATTCTATTTGCTCTGGTGTGTATTTTATTTTTTCTGCATCAGTTTTAAACGGAATAATCATGTCTTTGAAATACAGTATCTTTCCGTGGTAAATCATTTCTTCTAACAAGTTTTTTCGTTTGCCATCTAAAATTATTTTTTTAGCATAAGCTTCAGATAGGTCTGAAACTATATATTCTGACTCCATATTACTAGCAATATACTTTTGCATACCTTGATAAAACTCATGATCTTTTCCTAAATACGTATCAAGTTCTATTAACGTAACAGTATCCGTTACAAAAACTCTGTTTTGATACACCACTCTATCATTAAAGGTTATTATTCTTGGGATTTTAGTATCTGGGAAATAATATTTTAGATGTTGATACATTTTTTTTATTTCAACAGTCTCATCCTTAAAATCAGGAAAAACTTCTCTTGTTTTTTCAGCAATTAGAACATCTAAAGTATCTGTCATTCTGTTTAACCAAAACTCATCTTCATATTTATTAGAAAACATAAATGGATATGCTTCTTTTAGTTTTGGAAAATCTTCTTTAGAAGTGTTAGAAAACGCTAAATCAAAACGTTCTACATCTAAATTCACATTAATTTTAGATATTTCTTCTTCTATTTTATTGTCGTCTTCGCAAGAAAACAGACTAAAAAAAACAAAAACACAAAAAATGTAAACTCTCATAGACTTAAACTTCTCTTAATTTTTATTACTTAAAGCTTTACTTTACTTTTGTTAAACAAAGGTACTACACTTTAACTTAAATTCTTTTATTATGCAAACAGAAAAAGTTGTTAAACATATTGTAAACTGGCTAAAAGACTATGCAAATAACGCAAAAGTTAATGGTTTTGTTGTTGGTGTTTCTGGCGGAATCGATAGCGCAGTAACATCTACTTTGTGCGCAGAAACAGGCTTAAAAGTTTTATGCATAGAAATGCCTATACATCAAGCAGCTAGCCACGTAAGTAGAGCACAAGAACACATCGAACAACTTAAAAGTCGATATAGTAATGTTGAAGATGTTAGAGTAGATTTAACTCCTGTTTTTGAGGAATTTAAGACAGAAGTTTCTTTAGAAGGCAAACAAGAGACTGTAGATATGGCACTTGCTAACACAAGAGCAAGACTGCGCATGACTACTTTGTACTACCATGCCGGTTTATATGGGTTATTAGTTGCTGGAACTGGAAATAAAGTTGAAGATTTTGGCGTTGGTTTTTATACAAAATATGGAGATGGCGGCGTAGACTTAAGTCCAATTGCAGATTTGATGAAAAGTGAAGTATATAAAATTGGCGAATTTTTACATGTCCCTAAATCAATAATTGAGGCAGCACCAAGCGATGGTTTATTTGGTGACGCAAGAAGCGACGAAGAACAAATAGGCGCTAGCTATCCTGAATTAGAATGGGCTATGACCATGGATGCCAAAGGAAAACAGATTTCTGATTTTTCGGGAAGAGAAAAAGAAGTTTTTAAAATATATAAGTCATACAATACCAGAAACTTACACAAAATGAACCCTATACCTGTGTGTGAAATCCCTAAATTTTTGTTATAACACCTTAATTTACTTTGTTTTTTTCTGTTTTTTACATAACTTTAGAATGCTATTAATTATTCTATAACCAGTCTATCTTACTTTTTGATAGATATAAAAAACTTACAACATGGTCAAATTATTGGTTGCAGACCAATATCCTATTATTACAAAAGGAATAGAATTGGTCTTTTCAGATTCTAGAGATGTAAAAATTGTTGCTACTGTAGCAGACGGAGAAGCTATCTTTGACGTTTTAAATGAATACTACGTAGACATTATAATGTGCGACATTGACTTACCCAAACTTAATGGGATAAGCGTTTTAAGACGCTTAAAAAAAGAATATCCTAACGTTAAAACAATTATTTTTTCTGGACAGCAAGAAGATGTTTATGCAATTAGCACTATTAAAGCTGGAGCAGATGGATTTATATCTAAAACAGAAGACTTATTAACATTAAAAGATGCAATAATGAAAGTGCATTTAGGAGGCGTTTATTTAAGTCCTGCTTTATCTAAAAAAATTGCATCAAATAAATCTAAAAGTAGAGGAGGAAGTTATTTTAAAAAACTATCTACAAGAGAAGTAGAAGTTTTAAAACTTCTTTCTAATGGTAGACGAAACAAAGAAGTTGCTGAAGAATTAAACATAAACGAAAAAACGGTAAGTACTTATAAAGCAAGATTAATGAAAAAGTTAAACGTTTCTAACTTAATAGACTTGGTTAATCAAGCTAATAATTTAAACCTATAGAGGTTTACCTAAGCGTCTAGATAAAATGTTATCTAATTTTTTATAATCCATTACATCTTCAATAATAGATCTATTTTGTACTGTTAAATCACTATCTGTTTGCTGCAACAAACTGTTTATCTTTTTAGTTATTAAAAATGACCTTAAGTGCAAAATAGTTTGGCTAACTAATTGAGATAAACTTATTGTTTTGTCCTTAGGAAAGATATTGTTTCTTTGCCAATCTGCTAGACTATATTTTTCGTCTTCCATCATAATAGAAGTGATCTCTTGTGAAAGTACAGGATCTATAGTGTTAATAAGGTTTTCTATTTTAAAATTAGGATCTTGGTTTAAACCATTTATGACTTCATAATAAATAGATTTAAATTTAGGATTTAAAAACTCCATTTCGTCTTCTTGAAGATCTAAGTAAATTTTTTCAAATACTTTAGCTTCTTGCATTACTGTTTCCTCTACTAAATCACCTTTTTCATTTTCTTTCAATATAGAATCTTCAAACTCTTCTGTTCTATCACCATAAAGCAATAAAATTTCAATAATTTTTCTTTCTAATTCATATTGAACATCAACCTTTTTTACAGATTGCTCTGGTTTTATTACATCAAATGCTTTTTTTGCTGCGACATTTTGTTTTGAAGCTTCGTTTACTTCTTTATTTTGAAGTTGTGCTAAAGTTGTAAAAAGTACATCTTCACTTATATCCATAATACGAGCGCATTCTTGAATATAAACCTCGGTTTTAATCCTGTCTGGTATTTTTGAGATACTTGTAACAATGTCTCTAATCGTTTCAGCTTTTTTTATTGGATCTCCTTTTGCAGATTGGTATAACACCGATGCTTTAAACTGAATGAAATCTTTAGCGTTTTCTTCTAAATAAGTTGTTAACTCTTCTAATGTATTTGATTTTGCAAAACTATCTGGATCTTCGCCTTCTGGAAAGGTACAAACCTTAACATTCATACCTTGCTCTAAAATCAAATCTATACCACGTAATGACGCACGCATACCTGCAGCATCGCCGTCAAAAAGCACCGTAATATTTTTGGTTAGCCTATTAATTAATCTAATTTGATCACTTGTTAAAGCTGTACCAGAACTTGAAACTACGTTTTTTATTCCTGTTTGATAAAACTGAATAACGTCTGTATAACCTTCTACTAAATAACAATTATCTTCTTTTGCTATGCTTTGCTTAGCATGATAAATACCATAAAGCACTTTACTTTTATGGTAAATTTCACTCTCTGGACTATTTAGGTATTTGGCAGCTTTTTTATCGTTTGTTAAAATACGACCTCCAAAACCTAAAACACGACCACTCATGCTTTGTATAGGAAACATTACACGACCTTTAAATCGGTCAAACTGTTTGTTTTCTTTAACTATTGTAAGTCCTGTTTCTTCTAAAAACTCTAATTGATATCCTTGTTTTATAGCCTCATCTGTAAAAGCACTCCAATCGTCTAAAGAATAACCTAAATCAAACTTTTTTATAGTTTCTGGTGTAAAACCACGTTCTTTAAAATAGCTTAAACCAATTGCTTTACCTTTATCTGTATTATGTAATATATTTTGAAAATATGTGTTTGCATATTCACTTACCAAATAAAGACTTTCTCTTTTATCTTGCGCTTCTTTTTGAGCGTTAGTTTGCTCTGTTTCTTCAATTTCAATGTTGTATTTTTTTGCTAAATACTTTATTGCTTCAGGATAAGTAAAATGCTCATGCTCCATTAAAAAAGCTACTACATTTCCTCCTTTACCTGTACTAAAATCCTTCCAGATTTGCTTTACTGGAGACACCATAAAACTTGGTGTACGCTCGTCTGAAAACGGACTTAACCCTTTAAAGTTACTACCAGCTTTTTTAAGCTGAACGAAGTCACCAATAACCTCTTCTAGTCTAGCGGTTTCATATACTTGATCTATGGTAGTTTTTGATATCAAAAGATGTGTGTTTTTTAATGCTTATTTAGATTGTAAAAGTAATAATATTTTACTTCTTCTTTTAATAACAAAACAATCTAAACAAAAAAAGCCTCTTAAAATTTAAGAGGCTTTAATACTAACTTATTAGACTTAATCCAAATCTACTCTAATACCTAATGAAATATTATTTTGATCTACTGTTGTGTCTTTAAAAATTGTAGACAAGTCATATTTAGCATATAAACTTAAATCTCCATAACCTATATAAGCCGCTAAACCATAAACAAAAGTATTAGTATTGTAGCTTGTTTTTATTTTCTGTTTTACACGATCACCAAATTCATCTTCGTAAACTAACTTTTGTTGTGTCCCTAAATTGACACCACCATAACCACCTATACCTACTTTAAAATGATCATCTGTAAAATATCTAATACGATCTTTATATTCTTTTTTAGTTGATGGTCCAAACTCAAAATACACAGGTATTACAAGATTTGTAGTTCTAAACTTTGCTTTTTTAAGGTCGTTAGGAAAAACCTGCAGAGTTGTTTCTTCTGTTCCTTTTTCAAAATACAAATTGTCTTTTATATCAAATTTATTCCACTGAAAAGATAACCCGTATTTAAATCTTAAAAAGTTTGATTCTTTAAAAACTCGTGTATTCCATAACCAACCAAGTTCTACAAACCCAGATCCTCCTAATTTGTATGGAGAATCATCTAAAGAAACACCATCTATAATTGCGTTATTAAAACCCATTGCAAAAAGCAATTGATTACCAGTTCTTATATCATATTTTGGTGGAGTTTTTTTTGCTTTAACTTCTACTATTTCTTTTTGTCCATCTCCTATATTGATAGAAAACACTGTTGACTTTTTATCTGGATTTGGCAGATCGTTATTGCGCTCCATTAATTCGAACTTATTTTCTAAAATAATGTAACGATTCTCTATGTTTTTAGCATGTTTTTCCGCAGCTTCTTTTTTAAGCTTTTCTGCTTCTTCAAAAGTAATATCTTCTCTATCTAAACGGTCATTAATATTATCTACTTCTTCTTTTAAAGTTTCAAGTTCGGCTTTTTTAATACGTTCTTTATAATCTTCGATCATTTTAGAAACGTCTTGTTTTGCAACTGTTAATGTGTCTTGTGCTTGCAGTTGACTAACTACAAAAATTGAAATTAATAGCGTTAAGTGTTTAATAATGTTTTGCATAATTGTTCGTGTTAATTTTGTTAGATGAAATATTAATTATCGCTACTTACTACTGTGCTTTTTACGGTTTCATAGCCTGATTTTACGACATGAAACAGTCTGTGTTTTAATGACTTTTCTGAAGTCATCTCTACTTCTTCCAATAGATCGTTAGCGTTTATTTTTTCTGTTACGTTTTTATAATCATCTACAGAAAATTGATTCATTGCATTTTCTAAAAGCTGGTTAGCTTCGTCTAAATTTATTTGTTCTTTAGATACTTCTGCAACTATATTTTCTGATATTTGATTAATTAATTGATTGTTATTTTCTTCTTTATTTTTATGGTTAACCGTTGCTAAATGTTGCTCTGGTTTTTTCTTTTTATTAGTTATTAATGTTTTAGGTGCTTCTGTTTTTAATTTAGAGTTTTCGCTTTCTTCATTAACATTTACTAATGGTTTATTTTCTAAATTTTCTTCAATTTTATCTTCAATTTTATTTTTTGTAATTGTAGGCTTTTCTTTGTTTTGTTGGTTTTTTTCTTGATTAACAATAGTGTTTTCTGGCAATACTTCTTCTTTGTTAAACAAAGTAATTGCTAACATTACACCTACTAAAGTTGCAGCTACACCTAACCACCAAACAGATAATTTTCTTTTTTTATCAGACTGCTCTAGTTTATTATTTAACTGTGCCCAAGCGTCTTTGCTTGGCGCTATGGTACGGCGTTCTAAAACGTCTTTAGCTTTCTTTTCAAATTTATTTGGAGCCATACTCTTTGGTATTTTGGTTATTAATTTGGGTTTGTAATAATTGTCGTGCTTTATACAATTGTGATTTTGATGTACCTTCTGAAATGTTTAATTCTTTTGCAATTTCTGAGTGTTTATAACCTTCTATTGCATACATAACAAAAACCATTTTATAGCCATCAGGTAAATTATCAATCATTTTTTGCAAATGTGCCACATCATATTGTTGTGATGTACTATCTTCTATCTCGGTATAAGGATGCGTATCTTCTGTAAAAAATAGTTGCTTGTCTTGACGTAAGAAAGAGATACTTTCTCTTATCATAATGCGTCTTATCCATCCTTCAAAACTTCCTTCGCTTTTAAATTGTTTAAGATTATTAAACACTTTTAAAAAACCGTTTAACATGACTTCTTCTGCTTTTTGAAGGTCTTTTATATAATAACGACAAACGCTTAACATTTTTGGCGCATGCATCTCGTATAGCGTATGCTGCGCTTTTCTGTTATGCTGAATTGCTTTTTTTATCAGCTTTGCTTCGTTATTAAAAAGTGTTACTACTTTCACAAAAACGTGTTTAGTTGGACGTTGTATTTATAAAGACGCAAAAACTGTGAAAAAGGTTGCCTGAAGTTGAAAAAAAATTATTTTTTTCTTTCTATCACGTAATTTACCATCAGTTTTAATGATGCTTTATAGTCTGATTCTGGGAAAGTTTCAAGGATGTTTAGGGCTTCTTTTTGAAAAGATTTCATTTTAGAAACAGCATAATCTAGTCCGCCATTTTCTTTTACAAATTCTATAACCTGGTTAACTCTCTTTTTATCCTTGTTATGATTTTTTACTGAATTGATTAACCAGTTTTTATCTTTTTTAGAGCAAGTATTAAGCACATAAATAAGCGGTAAGGTCATTTTTTGCTCTTTAATATCTATACCTATAGGTTTACCAATACTTTTAGAACCGTAGTCAAACAAATCGTCTTTTATTTGAAAAGCCATTCCTATTAACTCTCCAAATTTACGCATGGTTTCTACTTCAACAGAATTAGGTTTTACAGACGCTGCGCCTAAACTACAACAAGCAGCAATTAAAGTTGCTGTTTTCTGTCGGATGATTTCGTAATAGACTTCTTCGGTAATATCTAATTTTCTGGCTTTTTCGATTTGAAGTAATTCGCCTTCACTCATTTCTCTTACGGCAACCGAAATTATTTTAAGCAAATCAAAATCGTTATTATCTATAGAAAGTAATAACCCTTTTGATAATAAAAAGTCTCCTATTAAAACTGCTATTTTGTTTTTCCAAAGTGCATTGATCGAGAAAAAACCACGACGTTTGTTACTATCATCAACAACATCATCGTGTACTAAAGTTGCTGTATGGATTAGTTCTATAACAGATGCACCACGATAGGTACGTTCGCTAACCTCTCCGTTTGCTACCATTTTTGCAACTAAAAACACAAACATTGGTCGCATTTGTTTTCCTTTTCGATTTACAATGTAGTAGGTAATACGATTAAGTAATGCGACTTTAGAAGACATTGACAACCTAAATTTTTGTTCGAAAAGATCCATTTCAAACGCTATAGGTTGTTTTATTTGTTCGGTTATTTTCAAAAAACAGTGCTTATTTTATGAATTTCAAAAATACGAATAAAGTAAGACACAATATTATTAATATTTTGTAATTTTTTGTAGTCGTGCTATTTAATAGATTTTTTTGTTTAACTTTAAGTTAATTTATTAATCAACAACTAATTAGCTTATGAGAAATTTTACTTTACTTTTATTATCCATTATTTTTTCGATTGGTGCTTATAGCCAATGCACCACTATTACAGGTGAAAATTATGGAAACTTGGTTATGGTCAATGATGGTACAGCAGAACAAATTGCTGCAGATAATTGGCCAAACGCAGAATATTCTGCTATTGAAGGCTTAATTATAGGTAACACCTATACTGTTACAGGAACAAATACTACTAGCATATATATTACTGTTGCAGAAATCGACTGGCAAAATCCTGTTGTAGGAGGTACAGTATTAGCACATGGTGCTTCTTCTGTATCGTTTACTGCTACTACAACAGATGTCATAATTCATTGGCATTTAAATGCAGCTTGTCAAACCCAAGCTTTTGACGCAACAGTAACTACAATACAATGTACAAGTCCTTCTTGTACCTGCACCGCTACAATGATGCCTGATGCTGCAAATATTACTTATCCTGCTAATGGGGCTATCGATGTACCAATTGATATGACAGATCCAGCAAACCCTGTTATAAACGGTTTTGCATGGACAGATAATGGCGCTGCTACTACGTACGACTTAAATCTATTAACTGTAGGAACTGTTACTGGAGTTACAAGTCCTGTTAACATAACTTATGGTTCTTGGGCTTATGGCACGACCTATACATGGAATATTACTTCTACTAATTGTTTAGGAACAGTAACTAGTGTTGATTACACTTTTACAACCGAAGCTGATCCTTTATCTACAGATGAATTTAACATTAAACCATTTAGTATTTATCCTAATCCAACATCAGACTTTATAAAAATTAAAACAGAAGTAACTATAAATTCTGTTGAAATATTTAATCAATTAGGACAAAAAGTATTATCATTAAATAATGATCAAATAATAGACAACTCCATAAATGTAAAAGAGTTTAATAACGGTATTTATTTTATGACTATTACCGCTGAAGAAAGGAAAGAAACTTTTAAAGTTATAAAAGAATAATTACACTTATTAATATTTAAAAAGCGATTTCAAAATAATTGAAATCGCTTTTTTTATTTACTCTTATTGGCTAATTGACCACAAGCGGCATCAATATCTTTACCTCTACTTCGCCTAACTGTTACCGTTATATTATTAGCTTCTAATATATTTTGATACATATCAATCGCTTCTGTGTTTGCTTGCTGAAACTCGCCATCATCAATTGGATTATATTCGATTAAATTAACTTTACTTGGTGCAAATTTGCAAAACTTAACTAATGCATCTACATCTTTACGTTTATCGTTTATACCTTTCCAGACTACATATTCGTAGGTTATTCTATTTTTTGTTTTAGCATACCAATATTCTAAAGCTTCTCTTAAATCTGATAAAGGAAATGTTGCGTTAAATGGCATTATTGATGTTCTTACCTCATCTATTGCAGAGTGTAATGACACTGCTAATTTAAATTTAACCTCATCGTCTGCCATTTTTTTAATCATCTTTGGCACACCTGATGTAGAAACTACAATACGTTTTGGAGACATCCCTAAACCTTCTGGAGAGGTTATTTTATCTATTGCCTTTAATACGTTGTTATAATTCATTAATGGTTCTCCCATACCCATAAAAACGATATTACTTAAAGGTCTATCATGGTATAATCTACTTTCTCTATCTATAGCTACTACTTGATCATAAATTTCGTCTGGATTAAGATTACGCATACGTTTTAAACGTGCTGTGGCGCAAAACTTACAATCCAAACTACAACCAACTTGACTAGAAACACATGCTGTTGTACGTGTACTGGTTGGTATTAAAACCGACTCGACCACCAAACCATCATGTAGTTTTACAGCATTTTTTACTGTACCATCACTACTACGCTGTAAAGTATCTACTTGTATATGATTAATTACAAAATTATCTTCTAGCATTTGACGTGTTTCTTTTGAGATATTGGTCATATCTTCAAAAGTATGAACGCTTTTACTCCATAACCATTCATATACTTGATTACCTCTAAAGGCTTTGTCACCTTGAGACACAAAAAAATCTCTTAATTGGTCTTTGGTTAATGCACGTATGTCTTTTTTCTTTATTTCCATAGATTTTGCAAAGCTACAAATTATGATTTATCCTTTGTGTAAGTGATTGACTTATTTAATGTAATAGTCTTTGGCTGGCGCATTAGCGGTTAAGGCTTTGTTGAAGCTCTTTTTGTGTTGTTGCGTATATGCAACACAAAAAAGCGACTGCCGAAAACGCGACCCTTTTGGGTAATGCCATAAAAAAACCTCTTCTTATTGACATAAAAAGAGGTTAATTTATATTTATTTTTCTTTTATAGAATTAACATGGCATCACCATAACTGTAAAACTTGTATTTTTCTTTAACAGCTTCTTCGTAAGCATGCTTAACAAAATCGTGTCCTGCAAATGCAGAAATCATCATTAATAATGTTGATTTTGGTGTATGGAAGTTTGTAATCATTGAATTAGCAATACTAAAATCGTATGGTGGGAAAATAAATTTATTTGTCCAACCTTCAATCTCGTTTAACGTACCGCTTGAAGATACCGAGCTTTCTATAGCACGCATTGCTGTAGTACCAACTGCGCATACACGACGTTTTTCGGCTTTTGCGTTATTGATTATTTTTACTGCTTCTGGTCCTATTTTTAGCTCTTCGCTATCCATTTTATGTTTAGAAAGATCTTCTACCTCTACTGGGTTAAATGTACCTAAACCAACGTGTAATGTTACTTCTGCAAAGTCTACACCTTTAATTTCTAAACGCTTTAATAAGTGTTTTGAAAAGTGTAATCCTGCTGTTGGTGCTGCTACTGCGCCTTCTTCTTTTGCAAAAATGGTCTGGTAACGCTCTTCATCTTCTGGCTCTACTTCTCTTTTAATATATTTTGGTAATGGTGTTTCTCCTAACTCATTTAATTTTCTACGAAACTCTTGGTAAGATCCATCGTAAAGAAAACGTAGTGTACGACCACGAGATGTTGTGTTATCTATTACCTCTGCAACCAAAGACTCGTCTTCTCCAAAATACAATTTATTACCAATACGAATCTTACGCGCTGGATCTACTAATACATCCCAAAGACGTTGTTCTTCGTTTAATTCTCTTAATAAAAATACTTCTATACGTGCTCCTGTTTTTTCTTTGTTACCAAATAAACGTGCAGGAAACACTTTGGTATTATTAAGAATCATCACGTCTTTTTCATCAAAATAATCGATCAAGTCTTTAAACATTCTGTGTTCGATTTTTTGAGTATCTCTGTGCAATACCATTAAACGAGACTCGTCTCTATTTTCTGCTGGATATTCTGCTAAAAGTTCTTCTGGTAAGTCAAAGTTAAAATGTGATAATTTCATCTAATTGCTTTATTTTATTTACAAGTTGCAAATATACAATCTGAAACTAGGCGTTGTCAAGTAAATGAGCAATTATTATTTACAACCTAGCAATAACAAGGGTTTACAGAGCTAAATTAAAACCTAAAGTTTTTAAATCTTCCCAAAATGTTGGATATGACTTAGAAACGACTTTATAATCTTTAATTATAATATCTGTTTTTAATGCCAATGGTGCAAATGCCATAGCCATTCTGTGGTCATTATAGGTATCTATTTCGATATTATTTAAAATTGAATTTGACGCTTCTAGAGTTAAGCTATCATTAGTTATAGACACATTACCTCCAAGTTTTTCTATTTCGGTTTTTAAAGCAATTAATCTATCTGTTTCCTTTATTTTTAAAGTGTGCAAACCTGTTAAATGACAAGACAAGCCTAAGCCAAATGCTGTTACTGCAATAGTTTGAGCTATATCTGGTGCTTCTTGTAAGTTTAACTCTTTAATTGATTTTGCTTCGGAAGTTTTTGAAATTGTTACGGAGTTATTATTAAATTCAGTCGAAACTCCAAATGTTTTATAAATCTGTGCTAAAACAGAATCGCCTTGCAAACTTTCCTTTTTATAAGATGAAATAGTAACATTAGCACCTATATCTGAAAGTGCTATAATACTATAAAAATAAGATGCAGAAGACCAATCGGACTCTACTACCAAATTTTTGTTTTCTTTTATATTTAGTAATAGTTTTACTGTAATTACATTATCTTTAAAAGAAGATTCTACGCCTATTTGTGATAATAAATTAAGCGTCATTTTAATATATGGAATAGATGTTATTGTACCTTCTAAAGTTAACTTTAGTCCGTTTTCTAATTTAGGAGCAATTAACAATAATGCCGAAATATATTGACTACTAACATTGGCTTTTAAAATAACTTCATGACCTGTTAGTTGTTTTCCTTTTATGATCAATGGAGGAAAACCTTCGTTTTCTTTATATGAAATATCTGCACCAATTTGTCTTAAAGCATCAACTAATATGGCTATTGGTCGCTCTTTCATCCGTTTAGATCCAGTTAATTCTACTTCTCTATTTTTTTGAGTAGAATAGAATGCTGTTAAAAAACGCATTGCTGTACCAGCGTGATGTATATCTATAATTCTATCTGATGATTTTAATGCCTTTTGCATTAATTGACTATCGTCTGAATTTGACAGGTTTGCAATATTAATACTTGGATATAACGCTTGTAAAAGCAACAGTCTGTTTGACTCACTTTTTGATCCTGTTATAGCTATTTTTTTGTTGCTTGATATGGTAGATTTATGGAGTTGTAAATTCATCTATCTATGATTTACTTTAATTTTTGATTGTTATGGTGTCTGTCGTGATCGCGTTTTGTTTTTAAGTCTAACTTTTTATCAAAAGCATCTTGTAAGTCTACTCCTGTTTGATTTGCTAAACATAAAACTACAAACATAACGTCTGCTAACTCTTCACCTAAATCTTTATTTTTATCGCTTTCTTTTTCGCTTTGCTCTCCATAACGTCTTGCAATAATACGTGCAACTTCACCTACTTCTTCTGTAAGTTGCGCCATATTAGTAAGCTCGTTAAAATATCTTACTCCATGATTTTTAATCCAATTATCTACTTCTTGCTGTGCGTTTTTGATATTCATTACTAATTACCTTTGAAATGTTGATTAAACACTTCAAAGATAATTATTGTATTTTCAAAAGCTATAATACTTTTAAAATATGATTAGAATGTTTGATTAAATTTTTGTTTAAGCTTTTTTAAGAACAATTTTTTCTGACTCTTTGTCTTTTAAAAACTGATAGAATTTTTTAAAATCAAGATATTGATCTGGAGTAATTAAAGTTTGATTTATCTCTGTATCTACCATAATCTGAATTTTATTACCTACCTGTTTTGCTATATAGGTAAAGCTAGCTGCATTAGCATTAAACTTAACTGATGCGCTTTCTGGTAAAGCATCTACCACATAGCCTTCTGGTAGGTTAATATTTACGATATATTTACTTGATAATGGTGCTACAAAATCTATAGGATAATTTCTTTGTTCTTGTACAAATGGATTTTCTTCTGAGATTAAAAATGCTAAAGGAGACAAATAGATCATACCAGCAATTTCTTCTGCTGCACCTTCGTATGTAAAATCGTAATCATAGGTTATTGGCTTGTATGTATTATCTAAATCTTTATGATTAATCTCATTAATTATTAACCCTGAATTATCATTTTCTATGTCTTGAATTATAGATTCTTTTGCTTTACCTCTATTATCATCCCTATAATTAAAAGCATAATAATCGGTTAGTCTTTTTCTAAGTTTACCTGTTTCGGTTAAATCTTCATTTAAATCTAAGTTTAATGAAATTATTTCTTTAGATGTTTTTTTTGGAGACAATCGTACCCAATCTGAAGTATTGTCTTCTCTTACAATTCTACCTAACCAATTAATAGCTCTTGTAGGAAGAATATTTATGTTTGCGTTTTTTTGTGTAGCGTCTAAATAGATTAAACCTTGTTCTTTTTCTACTGCACAGACTACATAGTTAAATCCACTTCTTGTTGGAAAAAGAGGCACACCATTATCTCTTGTACTTATTAATACAGGATTTGCTTTTATTCCTGCTTTTTTAAGCATTGATACTAAAATAAGGTTTATCTCTGCAACATTACCTACTCCTTCTTTGTAAGCTTTTTTTACACCGTCATTGGTTTTATATCCTATAAAGTCATTCCATTTTACCTTGGATTTTACTAAGTCGAATATTGCAAGAATCTTTTCGTCATCACTATTAGTTTCTTTAAGTACTTTTGCTAAATCTTCTTCGTAGTAACTTGATTTTTCTATTTGCTCTCCAAAGCTTTCGCTTTTATTTATGTTTTTTGTGATTTTGTCCCAAGTGGTAGAATATGATGTAACTTTTCCGTTTGGAGCTCTATAAAAAGCATACTCTAATGCTAATTTACCTCTATAATTATCTAAATTATCAACATACGGTTCATCTTTTAACGAAGCTACATTATCCATATTGATATTGATGATGTTTTCATCAAACTCTAATCCTTGAGATTTTGCATCAAATTGCTCTCTTCTTACTTTTTTTGTTTCTGTTAGTTCTGGTTGAATTTTTGCTTTAAGATTTGGGTATTTATTGTAGTTAAAATACTCTGGTATTGCTATTCTACTTTCTATTTTATTTATTGGAATATCATATTGTACAATAATGTCATCTATAGTCATAAATGGAGTTTTAAGAATATATTCAAACTCTATTACGCATCCTTCTTCTATACTTGGCATTGTAAAAGATTTGGTAGCCCAAAATTCATTGTTTTCGTTTTCAAAAATATTTTCTTTTCTAAGTTTTATTTTTTCGACTTTTCCATTTTTTAAAACATAAGTATAGCCTTTAATTCCTATAACTCTCTCTCTTGTTGAGGCATCTTCATTGTATAGTTTCAACTTTTTAGTTGCATAATCGTAACCTTCTTTATTATAAATTTTAATCCTTTCGTGTACTTTTCTTGTTTGCTCGAAGCCTTCTATTGTACTAAAATCAAAAGCAATCTCTTCACTTTTATATAATACTGCTGCATTTGCTTCTGGCTCTAAAGGATGTTGTTTTTCTTCAACCTCTTCTTTACTAACTTTTCCGAATTTAAAATTTTGTGCTTTTGTTGTTACTGTAGATATTAACAGTAAAATAATAATTATTCTTCCCATTGGTTATTGATTTATTTTTAAGACCATTTTTGATTTGTCATATTTTGCTATATCTAGTCTAAATTGTCTGTAGTTTTTGTAGTCTTCTTTAGTATATGCGCCTTTATTGATAAGTAATTCTCTTGTGTATATTAAAGTTTTTTCATCTTTTGATTGGATAGAAGCTTTATATAGCCCAAATTTATTTTTTATTTCTATTGGTTCAAATAGAGCTTCTACTACTACATTTTCTGGTAGTAATATTTCATACTCATCAACATCATAAAAACCTCTGTCTATTTCAAAAGGTAAACTTCTGGTCTTATATCTTGGTGGCACGTATGCCATTATATTAAAAATATTAGGGCAGAACAAAAATCTGTTTCCTGCTTTTGTTGTGTAGTTTTTTGCAGATAATTTTAAATTTTCTTCAAATACAATCTGATCTTTGTTATTGATTAGGTTGATATTTTCTATTTTAAGATTCTTTATATTATCAAAATAATTTTTATAATAAAGTATATTTTCTTTTTCTGTTTGTATATCTAAGCGTTGATATTTTTTATATTGTGTTCCTTGAGATTTTATGCTAACATTAGCTTTAATACTTCCTGTTTGATCAATACTTACACTTGCTAAAGTTGTTTGTTTATTTTCTTTAGGAGCATAACTTTTTGTATGTATTATTTTACCGCCTTCTGGTGTTATTATCAACACATCTCTATCGTCTGTAAAATTAGCTATATAACCAAATGGTGCTGTTTGACTTGTACATTCTAAAGTAATATAATCGTCATTATTAGGTATACTTAAAATAGCATGATTACCTTGTAATGAAGAAAAATCTGAATCGATATCTCGTATATCTGAGTCACCATAAACAACAGTATAATAAGAGGTTACACCTACGTAATCTAGTAATGCTTTTGTGTAGTTAGAAAGACCTTTACAGTCTCCATACCCAAGTCTATCTACATCTTCTGCTAACATTGGTTTCCAGCCACCAATACCAACTTGTATGCTTATATACCTTGTTTTATTTTGCATGTAGTTATAGACTATTTTGGCTTTTTCAATTGGTGAAGAAGCGTCTTTGGTAAGCTCTGTAATTTCTGTTTTAACTTCTTCTGGTAGCTCTTGTGTGCCAGATAATAGTTTATCATCCATCCACTTCCCAAAGTCTTGCCAATTGTTATTAACACCTTCTACGCCTAACATGCTAAAGTTTTTTAAAGTTGCTTTGACTGAAGGAACTATTTTTGATAATGAAGGACTAAAAGCTTCTCTTGTAACTGCTGAAGCGTTTTCAATCTTATAATTAAAATCTGAAATCTTTTCAGCTTTATATTCTTTTAAATTAGATTCCTTTACAACTACCTCTATAGGTGTGTTATTTATTATTTTGTAGGAAGAAAGCTCTGTACTTACGTTATAAGCCTCTAAAGGATACCATGACGGAATAAAAGCAGTATTTGTATTAATTGTCTCGACAGTAAAGTCTACTGTATAAGGATAACTGCTTGGTGTATAATCTAAATGCAATGCACGATTATCATTAAAAATAGAGAATCCATCTGCTACACTAACATCTGAAAAGTCTCTTTTTTTTACAGTTTTAATTTCTCTTCCTAATTGATCATATATAATCGCTTTTATCTTCTTGACATCTTTACCATCATCATAATAAGCTACTGCATTTACGTGTCTATTTCCTGCTTCGTTTAAAACCGTTACTATTCGACGTTTTTTATAAGTAATAACATCAACCGATTCAATAGTAATCTCTACTGAATTTTCTCTAATAATTGCATTAGCATTATCTGTTAAAGCAGTATTAAATAAACTAAACTGTAAGTTACTTTGTGCAAAAAAAGTTGTTGAAAAAAGGATTAAGAGCAAAGCGCTCTTCAGGTTTTTATAAAAGGGCATTATTGATTAATTTGCGACTAATATATGAATATTAATTCAACAAAAAAACTTATATCAATTTCTGTTTTTCCTTTTAACTATGTATGGTAAAATTAAAATATGAAATAATCCCATTGCTACACCAAAAAACACGCCCATTTTAACTAATTCATTTAAAGTATAATCATTATCTATAACTAAATGAATTAACGAAAAGATAATACCGTTAAATAAAAAAGCTACAATAAATTCTAAGATTTTTCTTTTCATGGTTATTCTTTATTTTTTGTATCTATAATGATGGTTACTGGTCCATCATTTACTAAAGCAACTTTCATATCTGCACCAAATTGTCCTGTTTGAATAGGTTTTTGTAACTCTGCTTCGCAAGTTTTTATAAAACTTTCGTAAAGCGGAATTGCAACATCTGGTTTTGCTGCTTTTATATAACTTGGTCTATTGCCTTTTTTTGTACTGGCGTGTAACGTAAATTGACTTACAACTATTACATCGCCATCAATATCTTTTACAGACTTGTTCATTACACCGTTTTCATCAGAAAAAATACGGCAATTCATTATTTTATTAACTAACCAATTAATGTCTTCTTGCGCATCTTCTTCTACAATTCCTACTAAAACTAATAGACCTTGTTCTATTTTAGCTACTGTTTGGTTATCTATAGTAACACTTGCTTGACTAACACGTTGTAATACAACTTTCATCTTACTCTTTATCCCAATTATCAGTTCGGTAATGCTCTTCTTCTCCTTCTAAAATCTGAACATAACTTCTATATCTTGATGCTGCAATTTCATCATTTTCTAAAGCATTTTTTACAGCACATTTTGGCTCTTCTAAATGTAGACAATTATTAAATTTACAGTCTTGTTTTAAGGCAAAAAACTCAGGAAAATAATCACCTACTTCTTCTCTTTCCATATCTACAACTCCAAAACCTTTAATCCCTGGAGTGTCTATGATTTTAGCATCAAAACTTAAATCAAACATTTCTGCAAAAGTAGTAGTATGTTGTCCTTGCATATGCTGCATGGATATTTCTTTAGTTTTTAAATCTAAAGATGGCTCTATAGCATTTACTAAAGTAGATTTTCCTACACCAGAATGACCTGTAAACATACTTACTTTACCAGACATCATACTTTTTACCTTGTCTATATTTTTTCCTGTTTTTGCTGAAATGCCAACGCACTCGTATCCTATTTGTCTATAAACATGTGCCAAATACCTTACCTCATTTAGTGTATCTTGATCATAAGTATCTACCTTATTAAACAAAAGTACAGCCTTAATATCATAAGCTTCTGCAGTAACCAAAAAACGATCTATAAAACTGGTAAATGTTGGAGGATTATCAATTGTTACTAACAAAAATACATGATCAATATTAGAAGCAATTATGTGTGTTTGTTTAGACAGATTAACCGATTTTCTTACAATATAATTCTTGCGTTCATGGATTTTATTAATAACACCTATTTCTTCGTTATTTTTATCATCTAGTTCAAAATCTACAAAATCACCAACAGCAATTGGATTGGTACTTTTTATTCCTTTTAAACGGAATTTACCTTTTATTCTACACTCGTAAGTCTGACCTAATTCGGTCTTTACTGTGTACCAGCTTCCTGTAGATTTATAAACGCGTCCTGTCATCTGTACAAATATGATGAATAATAGCCTTTAATGCAATAAATTTTAATTGTAAATAATTAATGTATATTAGCTTCAAACTATTAATCAATTTAACATTATTATGAAAAAATCTTTATTCTTAATCGCAATCATTGCAATTGCTTTCACATCAATCTCTTTTATTAACAAACCTGCTCAAGTAGAATACAAGGTTGTTACTGCTGTAGAATCTATTGTTCCTAACGGTATTGGTCGTTCTAGAATGATAATGGCTACAGAAGACAAAGACTATCAAGAATTTACAACTTTAAGAAGTGACGACAAAGATAAAGACGAAAAAAACAAATCTAAAAGAGACGAAATAAGAGTTAAAAATTACGAAGAAACTAAACTTTTAAACTTTTATAATTTAGGCGGAATTAGATTTCAAAATATTGCTGCAAATGACGCTGTAATGTCTTCTAAAATTAACACAATGATTAGTGAAGGTTGGGAATTAGCATTTGTAAACACAGGTGTAGAAAGTGAAGGTGGAAAAGGTGACGGTAAAGGTATTTTTATTACTAGATATACTTTTAAAAGAGTAAAATAATCTTAAAAAACATCATAAAAAAAGCCTTTTTCAATTAATGAAAAAGGCTTTTTTAATTTTTAAGATTTAATAATTTTCTCTTGATGATTTATAGATTCTTGATGAATAGCTTTAAATAACTTTAAAATAAACTCTTCACTTAATCCTTTTTGCTCGCCTTCAAGCACCATTTTTCCTAAAATCTCATTCCAACGCTTACTTTGTAAAACTGCTACGTTTTTTTCTTTTTTAAGCTGTCCAATACCATCTGCTACTTGCATACGCTTTCCTAAAAGCTCGATAATTTGATTATCTACAACATCAATTTTAGCTCTTAAATTGGCTAAGTCTCTATTAAACTCTGCTTCAGGATCGGTTTCTTTTCTAATGCGTAAGTCTTTCATAATTTGCACTAAACTACTTGGTGTAACTTGTTGTGCAGCATCACTCCACGCATTATCTGGATCAAAATGAGTTTC
Organism: Mesoflavibacter sp.; assembly: GCF_964226795.1. Taxonomy (NCBI): domain Bacteria; kingdom Pseudomonadati; phylum Bacteroidota; class Flavobacteriia; order Flavobacteriales; family Flavobacteriaceae; genus Mesoflavibacter; species Mesoflavibacter sp. The sequence continues at coordinate 318,629 of NZ_CAXQQP010000007.1, read as the reverse complement.
TATCATTAATCCATCAAAGTTTAAATCTAATGCGGTTTGTGATACGTCAAAAATCATATCGCGTTTACCAGTAATATGTGACGGATCGTTAATTAACGGTAAATCCGGAAACTTGGTTTGCAACTCGATAGCCAATTGCCATTCTGGATTGTTTCTGTATTTTGTTTTTTCATACGTTGAAAATCCTCTATGTATTACACCTAACTTTTTAATATCTGCACTTGCTAAACGCTCTATCGCACCTAACCATAACGGTAAGTCTGGATTTACAGGGTTTTTAACTAATACTACTTTATCTGTTCCTTTTAAAGCATCTGCAATTTCTTGCACTATAAATGGACTAACTGTAGATCTTGCTCCTATCCATAACAAATCAATATCATGCTCTAGCGCTAATTCTACGTGTGCACGATTGGCAACTTCGGTAGCTGTTTTTAATCCTGTTTCCTTCTTAACTTTTTGTAACCATTTTAAACCTAATGCACCAACACCTTCAAAATTACCTGGTCTTGTACGTGGTTTCCAGATTCCTGCTCTGTAATAGCTTACGTCTGTTTCTTTTAAATCGTGAGCGATTTTTAAAACTTGTTCTTCGGTTTCTGCGCTACATGGTCCTGCAATTACTAAAGGATGATCTAATTGTAAATCGTCCAACCATGTTCTTAATTCTTTCTTGTTTTCCATTTCTTTTTCTGAATTTAACCTACCAGGTTATATTAATGTATTCCGTTTAAAATTTGTTTTATATAATTAGTGTCTTTCATTGCTTTGTAAACCGACTGAAAATCGTCTTCTACAATCATTTGTTTAAACATTGAAAGATTTTGAATATACTCTTCTAAAGTCTCTACGACATTTTGTTTGTTCTGCTCAAAAATTGGCGTCCACATTTCTGGGCTACTTTTTGCAAGTCTAACTGTACTTTCAAAACCAGATCCTGCCATATCAAAAATATCGCGTTCGTTTTTTTCTTTTTCTATTACAGTTTTTCCTAACATAAACGAACTAATGTGTGATAAATGCGACACGTATGCTATATGTTTATCATGCGATTCAGGATTCATGTAACGCATGCGCATACCTATTTTTGAAAACATATTTAAAACTTGTTCTTGTAGTTTTGATGCGGTTTTTTCAACTTCACAAATGATATTTGTTTTATTTTTAAATAAATTTTGAATAGCTGCTTTAGGACCAGAAAACTCGGTACCAGCAATTGGATGTGTTGCTAAAAAGTTACGACGTTTTGGGTGATTATCTACCGCTTTACAAATAGCTTGTTTTGTAGAACCAACATCTATCACTACCGAAAAATCAGACACTTTATCCAGTACTTTTGGCAACTCATTTACCGCAACATCTACTGGAATTGCAAGCACTACCAAATCTGCATTTGGCAAATCTTCATAAGTTGCTTTTTGATCAATAACGCCTAATTCTTGCGCTTCTATTAAATGCGCTTCGTTTTTATCAATACCATAAATGATACAATCTGGTAACGCATTTTTAAAATCTAATGCCAAGCTACCGCCAATTAAACCTGTTCCTATGATGTATATATGTTTCATTATAATCTACTAATTGCGTCTTTAATTTGTGCTTCTTTAGCGCAAAGCGAAAAACGTATATAACCTTCGCCTTGAGAACCAAAAACGGTTCCTGGTGTAATAAACACGCTGTTTTTATATAAAATTTGATCTATAAATGCTTCAGATGTTTTTCCTTCTGGTAACTTTGCCCAAACAAATAATCCTGTTGCATTTTTATCGTACGTACAATCTAATTTATCGGCTAATTTCCAAACAAGTTCGCGTCTGCTTTTATAAATTTCATTTAAACTTTTATACCAAGCTGATGAGCATTTTAAAGCTTCTATCGCACCTTTTTGGATTCCGTAAAACATACCAGAATCCATATTACTTTTCACATTTAAAATCGCATTGATATGCTCTGCTTTTCCTAAAACCATTCCAACTCGCCAACCTGCCATATTAAATGTTTTGCTTAACGAATTTAGCTCTAAAGCGACATCTTTTGCTCCTTCAACATCTAAAATACTTATTGGATTATTATTTAAAATGAAGCTATACGGATTGTCATTTATTAATAAAATATTGTGCTTTTTAGCAAATGCGACTAATGTTTCTAAATCGGCTTTTGTCGCTTTTGCACCAGTTGGCATATGCGGATAACTGGTCCACATTAATTTAACTTTGCTTAAATCTTGCTGCTCGATAGCTTCAAAATTTGGTAGCCAATTATTGGTTTCATCTAAGTTATAATGAATTGGTGTTGCTTGTACCAATTGTGTTACCGAGCTATAAGTTGGGTAACCAGGGTTTGGAATTAAAACTGCATCGCCTTCATTTAAAAACGCTAAAGAAATATGCATAATACCTTCCTTGCTTCCCATAAGTGGTAAAACTTCGGTATCAGGATTTACTTCGACATTAAATTCAGAGTTATAAAAATCTGCAATTGCTGTTCTTAATTCTGGTAACCCTTGATAACTTTGGTATTTGTGCGCCACAGGATGTACTAAACTATCTACCAAAACATCAACCACTTGTTTTGGTGGCTCTAAATCTGGACTTCCAATTCCTAAATTAATAATTGGCTTTCCGTCTTTAATTAATTGATTGACTTCTTTTAACTTACGAGAAAAGTAGTATTCTTGAACGCTATGTAATCGATCTGCAACTTTCATTATAGTTTTGCGTTTTTGTAAGTCCCTAAAATTTTAAAATGTGTTGCCATTATTGCCATAATTGATGCTGCTTTTTCAAAATCTTCATAAACTTCAAAAGTAACATCTACAAAAAACGAATATTTCCAAGGTGTTTCAATTTTTGGTAAGGATTGTATTTTGGTAAGGTTTAATTTACAATCGCTCATCACATTTAAAATTGAAGCTAAACTTCCTCTTTTATGATCTAATTCAAATTTTAATGATGCTTTGTTTATTTCATTTTTATGATTGTTAATTGGTTGCGTTTTTACAATAGCAAATCGGGTTTGATTGTGTTTTATGGTTTGAATACTTTCGGCTAAAATGTCTAAGTTAAAAATCTTTGCTGCCAAAGTACTTGCTATTGCTGCAACACCTTTTATTTGCTGCGTCTCAATTTTTCTTGCCACATCTGCAGTATCTTTATCTTCTACTAGTTTAATATGCGGATAATCTTTAAAAAACGATTTGCATTGCAATAGCGCCATAGGATGACTGTGCACTTCTTTTATATCTGCAATTGTTTGGTTTGGTAACGCCATTAATTGATGTTGCACATCCAAATAATGCTCGCCAACAATGTGTAAATCGTTATTATCTATTAACGCATAATTTGGCAAAATAGAACCAGCAATAGAGTTTTCTAAAGCTAGTATTGCTGTCTCTGCGGTATTATCAAATAAGGACGCAACAGTTTCATCAAACGTTAAGCACTCTTTTACATGTTGTGTGTTACCATAATAATTTAACGACACTATATGATGAAAAGAGCCTTTTATACCTTGTATTGCTATTGTTTTTGTCATAAAAAAAAAAGTCCCGATTAAATCGAGACTTTGTATTGAATTTATGTTGTTTAAATTACACATATAACGTCTCGTTCTTTTTGTTAAAAAAGAAGTAAAACCAGTTATAATATGTATTTAAAATTGTGTTCATCGTTGTTTTGTTATTGCTAAAGTAGACAATTAATTGAAAAATCAAAATACTAAAGCCTGAAATTATGAGTTTTATAACAAGTTTTAAAGATTTTGATACAATTAAGCTTTTAAATTATAGAATGTTTATTTTTGAAGAAACATATTAGCATGTCAATAAAAGTTAAAAACATCACTAAACAATTTGGATCTCAAAAGGCATTAAACAATGTATCTTTTAGCGTTAATCGTCCAGAAATTGTTGGATTTTTAGGTCCTAATGGCGCCGGTAAATCTACAATGATGAAAATTTTAACCACTTACCTTTCTCCTACTTCTGGTAACGCTGAAGTAAATGGGCATGCTGTATCAAACCAACAAAAGCAAGTACAAAAAAGTGTTGGCTACTTACCAGAGCACAATCCTTTATATTTAGACCAATACGTGCGTGAGTATTTAAGATTTAATGCAAACGTATATAACGTTGACAAATCTAGAGTTGAAGAGGTTATTGAACTTACTGGATTAACACCAGAAGCACATAAAACTATTGGGCAACTCTCTAAAGGTTACAGACAACGTGTTGGTTTAGCTAATGCGTTATTGCATAATCCCGAAGTCTTAATTTTAGACGAACCTACAACTGGTTTAGACCCAAACCAATTGGTAGACATTAGGCAATTAATTAAAGGCTTAGGCAAAGACAAAACCGTGTTTTTATCTACGCACATTATGCAGGAAGTAGAAGCTATGTGTGACCGTGTTATTATAATAAATAAAGGTGAAATTGTTGCCGATAAAAAATTAAGCGAATTACGCGAAGGACAAGAACAAACCGTTATTGTCGAGTTTGATTATCGCGTAGAAGATGCGTTTTTACTTAAACTTCCGCATGCTAAAAGCGTAAAAAATGTTCACGATTTTATTTATGAAATTGTGTTTGATACAACAACAGATATGCGTGCTCATGTATTTGATTTTGCACATGATAATGAGTTGAAGATTCTTCAGTTAAACCAGAAAAACGCGAGTTTAGAGAGTTTATTTAGGGAATTGACGAGTTAAGTTTATTTTAAAGACAAATCATCTTCATCTAGTAATTGGTCAATAATATCTATAGTATTGTATAAAAAGATGTTATCATCAATATTTAAAAAGCCATCAAAACGAATTCTATTGTTTTTAATAATTAAAAACGTTGGGTAACCATCAATTTTTAGTTTTTCTTCTACTACTTTACTATCTGATTTACAATATAAAGTTGGAAATTTATAATTTAATTTATCAACTAGGTTTAATACATTTTCAAACTTATCTCTTTTAAGAGGCATGTTTACTGAGTAGAATTCGATGTTTGGATTGTCTTTATATTTTAAATAGAGTTTTTCAAATTCAGGAAACTTCTTAAAACAAACTCCACACGCTGTATTCCAAAAATCTAAGACTATTATTTTATCATTAGGTAGTTGTTTTGAATTAAGATTTCTATCAACTAATGAAATTTCTGGAAAAATTAAATCGCTTTTAGAGTTATGATTTGCAATATAACTTCTATGGTTTGGAAAAATTAAAAAAGTAACGAAAAGAGAAAAGGATAAAATTAAAAGTGATTTTATTAAAATTGATTTACTTCTTAATATCCAAGCCAATAAAAATGCTATTGGTATAAAAACTAAATATAAAAAAGTCCTTACAAAGCCTGCATCTAAAGACACTATTAACATTAAAGCAACTATTGGAAATACTATAAAAACAAATCCTTGAAAAAAATCTTCTTTACGAGTTTTAAAAAATAAAAGAGATAAAAAAAATACACTTATTAATACAACTAAAGTTAACCATTGATGATTACCCCTAAACACAAAACCGAATAAAGTATAAAGTAGAATAACACTACTAAACCAAAGTATATTTTTAACTATTTTCAATATTTATTTAACTTTTTCTAATTTACTCAAAAATAACACGACCATCAAATTGCTCGGTCACATCAATAATTGGTGGAGTATTGACTGCAATTACATTTCCTGTACTTACTAGGTTTGCTTTAAGTTCTTGTTGCGGATTTACAAGAATATCGTTACTACCACGATGATAAATAGTCACGTTTTGCGCCACAAGATATCGTCCTTCAAAACGTCCATCTCCTGATGCATGACTTATGTTTAAATTTTCTGTAGTACCAGAAATTATATTTGTTGTTAGATTGTTAATTACAACTCTTAATGTTGTGCAATTAACTTCTAAATTAAAATTACCTACGTTATAAAAATCTCCACCATAATCTTCAGACAGTAATTTTAATTCCTCAAAATTTAAAACACCAACGCTATGCACATCTAAAGTACTACTATTTCTAATTTCGGTTAGATTTGGAACAGTAACGTGTACTTTGGTGATACCGTAATCTCTGGTTAAATTACAAGTATTGTTATCTCTTAAAATCAATCGGTCGTTTTGTACATAAACCTCAACATCATTAATTAAGTTTTCACCAGTTTCTACTAAAACACTTGGCGTTGCGCCTTGAGTTAGAAATAACTCGACATCTTTATGTACCGTGATTTTAGAAAATGTACCAACTTCAAAAGTTTGCTGTATGATATCTCCTGCACTTTGAAAACAGTCTGGCGCATCTTCTTGATTGCATCCAAAAACAAAAAATAGGGTAATTATGTATAGTAATTTTTTCATTTATTTACTCTTTACTTTATCATCAAACTCTAACCATTGGTTTTACCTGCGTTAGCGATTAAGGTTTTGTCGGAGCTCTTTTTGTGTTGTTGCACATATGCAACACAAAAAAGCGACTACCGAAAGCGCGACCCTTGTGGTAACGCCCAAATTTTATAATCTAATTCCAACGCCAAATTCTACAGCTTCTGCTTTTGCTCCGTGAGATTTTAAGGTTAAGGCTCCAAAAATTTTATCTCCAAAATAACGTTTTAAACCAACACGACTGTAGACACGACCTTCAAAATCGAAAGGATAATACACGTAATAGCCTAACTGCGTCACTAAGGACGTTTTGCTAATAAACAACTCATGTCCCACAAATGCGCCAACACGTTTGTAATCTTCGTCTCCACTAACATTATCTAAAGGAAAAGCGACTGATTTATACTCGATATGCTTCTTTAAAAAGTTTGAAAAAAACACATCTGTTCCTATTTGGATGGCACTTTTACGATTTAATCTTTTATCTGCATAAGCAGACACAATGTAAAATACGTATTGACCAGAATTGATGATATCGCTTTCGTTTACACCTGTTCTAAAAGCGAAATTGTATTTAATTTTTTCGGTAAAAGCTTTGTCTTCTGTATTTGGGATATATTCTGGTAATTGATCTGCATCTAACACATAATTTACACCTAAGTTAAATGTAATACTGTTTATTGAACTGTTTGGTGCTTTTACATTGGCGTTAGAATAATGGATTAACGATAATCCAGTTTGTAATCCTAAACCTTTAAATAAGCTTTCTTTTTTGTAGTTAAGCATCAAATATGTCGAACTTAATAAATGTGTCCCAAACGCATTATTGCGGTAATTCTCTACTTTATCGTAAGGATTAGTATTATAGGCTAAACCTTGACCAATCCTAAACATTAAATGTCTTTTTAAGAAGTAGAAATTATAATGCGCGTATAACCCAAAATTGTTTCCTAAGGTTTTATTCTGAAGGTTTTGATAGATAAAAGACGCGCCATAATCCGGATAATTATACCTGCTTTGCCATGCTTGATCGCCAAAGGTTTTTTGGTTATAACTTAATATAACACCAGTTGGATGACCTTTAATTAAATGCGAAATATCAGTATTATGTTCTGCTATATTTCCATAAAAGTAATTGACATCTAAAGAGAATGGTCGCTTGTCTTCCTGAGCAAAAATTAATGTTGTAAAACAACAACAAATTAGGGCTAGTTTTAGTTTCATCTTAAAAATTAATGAAACAAAAGTAATGGTTTTTTAAAACACTAATTTTATTAATCAAATAAATCTGAAGATAAGTATCTATCTCCTCTGTCGCATATAATCACAACAACTGTTCCTTGGTCTAAATTTTTAATCAATTTTAATGCAGTTGCAACAGCGCCACCACTACTCATTCCTGCAAAAACGCCTTCTTCTTTTGCTAACCGTTGTGTCATTGCTTTAGCTTCTTCTGTACTAACTTCAAAAACTTGATCTACTTTGTTTTTATCAAATATTGTTGGCACGTAAGCTGGTGACCATTTTCTAATTCCTGGGATTTTTGATCCATCGGTAGGTTGCGCACCAACTATAGTGATGTTATTATTTTTTTCTTTTAAAAAAGTAGATGTACCCATAATGGTTCCTGTTGTTCCCATTGCAGATACAAAATGTGTTACTTCTCCGTTAGTATCTCTCCAGATTTCTGGACCTGTAGTTTTGTAATGTGCTTTCCAGTTATCATTATTTTCAAACTGATTTAATAGTGTATATCCTTTTTCATCACGAAGTTTAAAAGCCACATCTCTTGAGCCTTCAATACCGTCTTCTGCAGATGTTAGAATGACTTCTGCACCATAAGCTTTCATCGTTTTCACACGTTCTTCAGTAGAATTTTCAGGCATGATTAATTTCATTTTTAAGCCTAATAAGTTTGCTATAAAAGCTAATGCTATTCCTGTATTACCGCTTGTTGCTTCTACTAAAGTATCTCCTTTTTTTATATCTCCTCTTTTTAAAGCTTCGTTTATCATGTTATAAGCCGCTCTATCCTTAACACTAGCACCAGGATTGTGTCCTTCTAATTTAAAATATAAGGTCACGTTTTTATTTGGGTTGATACTTATAGACTTTACTAAAGGCGTGTTTCCTATAAGGTTTATGATACTTTTATTACTCACTTTTTGTTCTGATTTTATATTCTTTTTTATAGGTTAACGTTGAATTTTTAGGAACATTTTCTGTTACACATACATTAGCACCTATAATGGTATTAGAGCCAATAACAATATCGCCTAACACTGTAGCATTGGCATAAATAACCACATTTTTTTCTATAGTTGGATGTCTTTTTGTATCTGCAAGACTTTTTAATACATGTAATCCGCCAAGTGTAACACCTTGGTAAATTTTTACTTCATCCTTTATGATTGTGGTTTCTCCTATTACAATTCCTGTACCGTGATCTAAGAAAAAAGAATCGCCAATAGTTGCTCCTGGATGAATATCTATACCTGTTATACCATGCACATATTCACTCATCATTCTTGGCAAAATCCTAACACCAAGTTTTAATAATTGATGACTTAAACGGTGTATTGAAATTGCATAAAATCCTGGATATGCTAAATAGATTTCTTCTACGCATTTATTTGCAGGGTCATTATTTTGAAAAGCTTTTGCATCTAAATGCAATTTTTCTCTAATTGAAGGCAGACTTGAGTTGAAATCATTCCAAATTTGAGCTGTATCATTTACTCCTAAAGCTGTAGTTATTTCTAAAAATTTTTCTTCTAAAAATTGAGAATCCTCAGCTTGTTCGTCAAACATAAAGTAGTAAAGTCTTTTGGTAAAAACTTCTACTTTATCTTTTAATCTTACGTTTATTGTTAAAGCCATTAAATTGTTTATCTAACAGCTACAAAGATAAAGCTTAATTAACTAGCGGCTTGTTTATATTTTGTTAAGGCTTCTTTATTTAAGTTTGAGTATTGAAAAATAGGTTTTAAAATTTTTGAAAGTTGCTCAAACTCTATTAAAAACGCATCATGACCATGTATTGATTTAATTTCTGAAATAGATATATTTTCTTTTTTAGGTTTTAGATGAATATAAGTATCCCAGTTATGATCTGATAAAAACAAACCATCTGTATTTATCGTTATTAGATGAATTTGTCCAGATATTTTTGAAGCTTTGCTAATAAACTCTTCTTTTGTTTTGGCAACTTCAATAGTTTTTAGCAAATGATTCATCAATTTATAGGAAGACAATTGAAACCTATTTTTTAATGTATTACCATGATATTGCAACCAATTTTCTATTGCATAATAATTAGCTTCTTTTTGATTTTTAAATTTATGATTGAAAGATGTTGCTGTGCGATAAAATGTCATAGCATGCATACGCGCATCTTCTATTGGTCGATTAGAATTATTTAAAATATTATCTTGAATAAAAACATTACCTATCAACCAGTCGTCTGCTTTCCAATGACTAGCAACAACAACTATATTATCAAATAGATTTGAATTGTTTACTGCCAAATGCCAAGTAATACCGCCACCTAAAGAGGCACCAATTACAGTATGTATGCTGTCAATATTTAGTGTATAAAGCCCAATTTCAAAGATTTTTGCTATATCATTTACTGTAAAATCTTTATAGTTATTTATTATATTTTCTTTTTTATTATCAAAGCCATTACCTGGTATGTTAAAGCATAAAATTGTATATTTTTGGGTATCAATTATGTTTTGGTCGCCTACAACATCGTTCCACCAACCATTTATTCCTGTTACATTTGAGTTTCCTGTTAATGCATGATTAATAAGAACTATTGGTGCTGTGTGTAAAGCTTGCCCAAATATTTGATATGTTAAGTCTATTGATTTTGTTTGACCGTTGCTTAACGCAAAGTCATATATTGATATATGTTGTAATTTTCTCATAATTGCAGATTTTTTAAAATAGACTTCGCACTTCACTTTTTCATATAAAATGCGAAGCTATTTCTTACTAATAACTAAAAATAAAACATGCTATTTTTAAGCCAATACTGACTTTTCTACAACATTAAAAGCTTCTTTTAAATCAGCTTTTAAATCTTCAATATTTTCTAACCCAACAGATAGTCTAATTAAATCTTTTGTAACACCTGTATCTTCTTGAGACGCATCACTAAGTTGTTGATGTGTTGTACTAGCTGGATGAATAATTAATGATTTTGAGTCTCCAAAATTTGCTACTAAATCAAACAGTTTGGTTGTATCTACTATTTTTTTTGCAGACTCATAACCGCCTTTTACTCTAAAAGTTAAAACACCACTTTGTCCTTTTGGCAAATACTTTTGTGCTAAAGAATAGTACTTGCTGGTTTCTAAACCTGGATAGTTTACCCAATTAACTTCTGGTTGTTCTTGTAACCATTTAGCTAGTTGTAGTGCATTATCACTATGCTTATTTAAACGTAATTCTAAAGTTTCTAATCCTTGTATGATTTGAAACGCATTAAACGGACTTAAAGCACTACCGTAATCACGCAAACCTTCTATTCTTATTTTTGCAATAAATGCAGCAGCACCAATAGCTTCACTATATACTAATCCATGATACCCTGGTGATGGTTCTGTAAATTCTGGGAATTTACCATTTGTCCAATCAAATGTTCCTGCATCAATAATAATTCCGCCTAATGAAGTCCCATTACCTGAAATGTATTTTGTTAAGGAATGAATAACAATGTTTGCACCATATTCTATTGGGTTTAATAAATATGGCGTTAGCACTGTATTATCAACAATTAATGGTACTTTGTGTGCTTTTGCTACTTTAGAAATACTTTCTAAATCTAAAACATCTAATTTTGGATTTCCTAAAGATTCCACAAAAATAGCTCTTGTATTTTCTTTTGTAGCTTTACTAAAATTATCAGGATCTGAAGGGTCTACAAAAGTGGTCGTTATACCATGTCTTGGCAAGGTTACACTTAATAAATTATACGATCCACCATAAAGACTATTTGAAGCAACAATATGGTCTCCTGCCTTAAGTAATGTTAGTAATGTAGTTGCTATTGCAGATGTGCCAGAAGCTGTTGCTACTGCAGCAATACCGCCTTCTAAAGCAGCTAATCGTTGTTCTAAAACATCTGTAGTTGGATTATTTAATCTAGTGTAAATAAACCCAGGAACTGACAGATTAAATCTTCCTGCTGCGTCATCTGCATTATCAAAAACATATGCTGTGTTTTGATAAATTGGGACTGCTCTTGTTCCTCCATGTTGACTAACGTCATGACCTGCGTGCAACGCTTGGGTTGCAAATTTTTGTGTACTCATTTTTCTAAGTTTTTGAGTTAATAAATAATTAAACCAAAAGCCAAATAAGCCTCGTAAGAAGCGTACTTAATAGAAAAATGTTATAAGAAAAATAGTAATTACAGATGAGTAATTACGTGTTGGTTATCTATCCGAGAATGCGAGAAATGATTCGCACTTTCAAGTAGAATTTAGCACCTTCTTAGTAAGTTTAAGGGTTGCTAAGGCTTCATTGGGTCTATTCCCTCTGCCTTTCTTGATAACATTTCAGTAAGTTATTGAACTTTGTGAGCACAAATATTCAAACACAAAAACTTAAAATCCAAATAATTTATACTAAAATTTTTAAAAAAGATGAAAAACACTATTAATTTTCTTCCAAAAACTTCTCTCTAATCACCTGGTCTACAGGCTTGTTTTCAACTTTACTTTCTAACCAAGAAATGATGTCTAAATATAAAAATGCACGACGTTCAAAAGGATGATTCTCATAAACTTTCAACTTTTCAAGTAAAGATTTAAATGCTTTTTTGATGTCTTGTGGATAAATATCTTGTAAATTTCTAATAAATTTTATCATCTCTTTTTGCACATCGTGCAACTCATTCATTTGTATTAAAAATTTATAAGTTGTACGCAATAAAGTTTCTAAATGATAATCTAAACCAGCTTCATAATGCGCAACTAAATTTAAAACTCTAGAAAAACATAACAAATCTTCTCTCATAGTTAAAGATTTGTTTGAAATTATTTTATCTAGATAAAAAATGCATGCTTTATTATTACCAGACCCAAAATGTAAGCTAGCAAATTTGTAGTAAAAAATCATGGTATGATGCTCGTCAATCCTATCCTTAAAACGCTCTAAATCTTTATCAATTTTTGGTATTAATTCTACACCTTCTTTAAAGCTTCCATCAATAAAAAAAGAATTGATTTTATTTAAATTGAAGTACAAAAACGAAAGTGCTTCTACATTTTCATCTTTAGGGAATTTTTTATCTTCTATAACTGCTTGAAATTTATTTAAAGCTTCGTCAAATTTATTTTTGTTTTTTATAAAAAACAGTGATTCTAACAAGTAGTTATTTCCTTTTAAGAAGAAAACAGGATTTAGGCTTATCATTGAAGGATTTTCATAAAAAAGATCAACCCACTTTAAGGCATATTTATAACAGTTTTTAAAATCCTGTAATAAAAAACTGTACCACAAATAAGCGTTATACAACCATAATTTTTCTCTAAATCCTAAATCTTTTATTTTGTATTTAGGCAATCTAGCTTTAAAATAATCACTAACCTCATTACCTTCTGCTTCACTTTTTACATAGCCAGTTTTAAGAATAATACTATAAAGCTGAAGTGATAGATTTGACAACTTACTTGCTATCATGTTTTGAGCACTTAACTCTTTTGCTTGAACAGTTAACTCATCTGCCCTACTACTGATACTACGTGTTATGTATTGAGATTCTATAACTTTTTCGAATTCTACAATTTCATAAGCTAAGTTTTTTTCTTCATTTTGTACGGCTAGCTCTTTGGCTTTATCCAATATTTTTAGACTCTGTTTATAGAGTCCTTTATGATATAAAATAGAAGCAAAATCTAACTGTTCTCTAATTTGAGAACGTATGTTTTGATGAGATGGGCTTAACTTAAGGCTTATTAAAATTTGCTTATATAAATGTGCTTTTACATTGGCTAATTGCTGTTTTTTAATTTCAGTAGACTTTAAAATTGCAATTTCATCATACATTTTCAACTTATCTAAGACATTAAAAAGGTTTAAAAATTTAGAGTCACTATTTACTCCTAACCTACCTACATACAATTTAAATTGTCGTTTTTCTGACTTAGTTAAAGATTTAACTAGTATAAATAAATTATCTTTTTGGTCTTTAGTCATCAATCAACATGTTATTTAACTAACTTATTTACAGTTGCTTATGTTTGTTTTTAGAAACTGAACATCGTAAGATATCAATTAGCCATTATGTGTTAGACATACCAAAGTATAAATTAGTGAGTCAATAGAAAAATAATTCTCTCTTAAAATGTCTAAAAACACAATTCAAATATTTGATACTACACTTAGGGACGGAGAACAAGTCCCAGGTTGTAAATTAAATACAGAACAAAAAGTAGTCATTGCAAAGCAACTAGACTTACTTGGTGTTAATGTAATAGAAGCTGGATTTCCTGTATCTAGTCCTGGCGACTTCCAATCGGTAGAAGCAATTTCTGAAATTGTAAAAAATGCTACTGTTTGTGGCTTGACAAGAGCTGTAGAAAATGATATTAAAGTTGCTGCAGAAGCTTTAAAAAAAGCAAAATATCCTAGAATCCACACAGGAATTGGCACTTCAGATTCTCATATAAAATTCAAATTTAAATCAAACAGAGTTGCTATTATAGATCGTGCTTTTGAAGCGGTTAAGTATGCTAAATCCTTTATTGAAGATGTTGAATTTTATGCCGAAGATGCTGGTCGTACAGAAAACGAATATTTAGCACGTGTTTGCGAAGCTGCCATAAAAGCTGGAGCAACAGTTTTAAATATTCCAGACACAACAGGCTATTGCTTACCTAGTGAATATGGTGCAAAAATAAAATACTTAAAAGAAAATGTAAAAGGCATTGAAAATGCCATACTTTCTTGTCATTGCCATAACGATTTAGGTTTAGCAACAGCAAATTCTATAGAAGGCGTAATTAATGGTGCAAGACAAATAGAATGTACTATAAATGGGATTGGAGAACGTGCTGGTAACACTGCATTAGAAGAAGTTGTTATGGTTTTAAAACAACATCCATATCTTAATTTAGACACTTCAATCAATACAAAACACCTTTACGGCATCAGCCAATTGGTAAGTGAAAATATGGGTATTTACACGCAACCAAATAAAGCTATCGTTGGTGCAAATGCGTTTGCACATAGCTCTGGAATACATCAAGATGGTGTGATTAAAAATCGTGAAACTTACGAAATTATTGATCCAAAAGATGTTGGAGTTACTGAAAGCGCTATTGTATTAACCGCTCGTAGCGGAAGAGCTGCTCTAGCTTACAGAGCAAAAAATGTTGGTTACGAATTAACAAAACTTCAGTTAGACGACGTGTATGCAAACTTCCTAAGTTTTGCAGATAGAAAAAAGGAAATTAACGATCACGATATACACGAGATTATTGCAACTAGCAACGTATATCAACAAATTATAAGCGCTTAATACAGCGTAAATATTAAAGATAATGACTAAAAAAACATTATTTGATAAAGTTTGGGACGCACATGTGGTAGATGCAATAGAAAATGGTCCACAAATTTTATATATAGATAAACATTTAATACATGAAGTTACAAGTCCGCAAGCTTTTAATGAGCTAAAGGCGCGTAACATTCCTATTTTTAGACCTGATCAGATTATTGCAACAGCAGATCACAACACACCAACTGTAGATCAACATTTACCTGTTAAAGACGATTTATCAAGAAAGCAATTAAAACAACTTTCTGAAAATTGTAAAGCTAACAATATCACACTTTACGAGTTAGGTCATAAATACAATGGTATTGTTCATGTTATGGCACCAGAACTTGGCATTACCCAACCAGGAATGACCATAGTTTGTGGTGATAGTCACACCTCAACACATGGTGCATTTGGATCTATCGCTTTTGGTATTGGTACTAGCCAAGTCGCTCAAGTATTTGCTAGTCAATGCCTATTATTAACCAAACCAAAAAGCTTAAGAGTTACCGTTAACGGAACACTAAAAAAAGGCGTTTTACCTAAAGACGTCATTTTATACATCATCGCTCAAATAGGTACTAATGCTGGAACAGGTTACTTCTGCGAATATACTGGTGATGTATTTGAAAATATGTCTATGGAAGGCAGAATGACAGTTTGTAATATGAGTATTGAAATGGGCGCACGCGGCGGAATTATTGCTCCAGACCAAACTACTTTTGACTATGTAAAAGATAGAGAGTTTGCTCCAAAAGTAAAAGATTTTGAAGACAAAGTAGCCTACTGGAAAACTTTACCAACAGACGAAGGTGCTGTTTTTGATAAAGAATACACCTTTAATGCTGAAGATATCGACCCCATGATTACTTACGGTACTAATCCAGGAATGGGCATAAAAATCACCGATAACATACCGCAATTTAATGATGCATCGTTTGAAAAATCTTTAAAATACATGGATTTTAAAAAAGGTGAAAGTCTTATTGACAAAACCATTAATTACGTGTTTATTGGTAGTTGTACCAACTCAAGAATTGAAGATTTTAGGATTGCTGCACAATATATAAAAGGCAAACAAAAAGCAGATAATGTAACAGCTTGGTTAGTCCCAGGAAGCAAACAGGTAGAATCTCAAATTATTGAAGAAGGCTTAAAAAGTATTTTTGAAGATGCTGGGTTTAAGCTACGTCAACCTGGTTGTAGTGCTTGTTTAGCAATGAATGACGATAAAATTCCTGAAGGCGAATATTGTGTATCGACTTCAAATAGAAATTTTGAAGGTAGACAAGGTCAAGGATCTCGTACTATTTTGGCAAGTCCATTAGTTGCTGCCGCAACAGCTATTGAAGGAAAAATTATTGATGTAACTGCAACCAATTTTATTGCTGAAGAAATTTAAGACATGGAAAAATTTACAACATTACAATCTACAGCTATTCCATTAGCAATAGAAAATATAGATACCGATCAAATTATACCTGCGCGATTTTTAAAAGCTACAGACCGTAATGGTTTTGGCGAAAATGCGTTTAGAGATTGGCGTTTTAATAAAGACGGCTCTGTTAATACAGATTTTGCATTAAACCAACCAGAATATAGCGGAAGCATCTTGGTTGCTGGTAATAATTTTGGTTGTGGCTCTAGTAGAGAGCATGCTGCTTGGGCTTTAACCGATTACGGTTTTAAAGTTGTTGTCTCTAGTTTTTTTGCAGATATTTTTAAAGGAAATGCACTTAACAATGGGTTATTACCTGTACAAGTTAGTGACGATTTTTTAAAGGTACTTTTAAACGAAATTAAAGAGAATCCTAAAACCGAATTAATTGTAAATCTTGAAAACCAATCGATAAGCGTTGCCAACACTTCGTTTAAAGAACATTTTGAGATTGACCCTTATAAAAAAACATGCTTAATTAATGGTTATGATGATATTGACTATTTATTAAGCAAAAAAGAATTAATCACTCAGTTTGAAAACCAACGTAGCTAGTTAGCCTGCGTTAGCGATTGCAGTGGTATCCTTTTTACGTCAGTTTGAGTCATGCGACGATAGGAGCATTGTAACGAAAACAGAGTAAAAAGATTTAACGAAAAGCGCGACCCGATAGGGAAACGCCCAAAAACAAAAAATTAACTAACAAAAAGCAAAAATTGCTTTAAAATATATACTATGAAATTAAATATTGCAGTTTTATCTGGTGATGGTATTGGCCCAGAAGTTACGCATCAAGCTATAAAAGTACTTAAAGCTATCGCACAAGAGTTTGACCATAGCTTTAGATTTAAAGAAGCGCCTGTTGGTGCTATTGCGATTGACCAAACTGGTAATCCTTTACCAGACGACACCTTACAACTTTGCGAGGCTAGTGACGCTATTTTATTTGGCGCTATTGGTGATCCTAAATACGATAATAATCCTAGTGCTAAAGTTAGACCAGAACAAGGGTTACTTAAATTAAGAAAATCTCTTGGTCTTTACGCTAACATTAGACCAGTTAAGGCTTACGAGACGTTATTAGACAAATCGCCTCTAAAAGAACACATTATTAAAGGTACAGATATTAGTATTTATCGTGAGTTGACTGGTGGTATTTATTTTGGTAAAAAACAATTAAGCGAAGACGGACATGTAGCTTCAGATTTATGTGAATATTCTCGGGAAGAAATAGAGCGTATTGCACATCTTGCTTTTAAAGCTGCTCAAAGCCGAAAGAAAAAAGTGACTTTAGTAGATAAAGCTAATGTCTTAGAAACATCGCGTTTATGGAGAAAAGTGGTTACTGAACTAGCTAAAGGTTATCCTGATGTAGAATTAGACTTTTTATTTGTAGATAATGCTGCAATGCAAATGATTTTAAATCCAAAACAATTTGACGTGATCTTAACCGAAAACTTGTTTGGCGATGTAATTAGTGACGAAGCTAGCGTTATTGGTGGAAGCATTGGTTTGTTAGCTAGCGCATCTGTTGGAGATAAGCATGCTATGTTTGAACCAATTCACGGTTCTTATCCTCAAGCAAAAGGTAAAGGTATTGCAAATCCTATAGCTTCAATTTTAAGTGCTGCAATGTTACTTGAACATTTTGGTCTTTACAAAGAAGCAAATGTTATTAAAGCTGGTGTAGAAAAATCGTTACAATTGCATGTAACAACACCAGATTTAAATGATAATTTTGATCATATCACAACGTCTAAAGTTGGAGATTTTATAGAAGATTTTATCCATAATCCTAAGGATAGTAATTTAAATTTTACTAATATTCACTTAGGACAATCCACAATTATTTAAGTTTTAGTATTTAATTTGGAGTCTATGAAGCACCTTGAAAAAGGTGCTTTTTTTTACACTAAAAACTGAAATAACTCTGGTTTATTATTTAAATAATCCCCGTAAAAATTATGAAGTTTCATTTTTGTAATTAAAGGTTCTAAATCGTCTGCCGATTTTAACTCTACTCCTACTACTGCTGCACCATTTTCACGGTTTGTTTTTTTGGTATATTCAAAGTGAGTAATATCATCATTTTCTCCTAAAATATCAACAACAAACTCGCGTAATGCGCCAGCACGTTGTGGAAAGGTCACGATAAAATAGTGTTTTAGATTAGCATGTAACAAGGCACGTTCTTTAATTTCGGCAGTCCTAGTAATGTCATTATTACTTCCGCTTACTACACAAATCACATTTTTACCTTTTATTTCTTCTTTAAAATCATCTAAAGCAGAAATACTCAAAGCGCCAGCAGGTTCAACTACTATCGCATCTTTATTGTATAAATCCAAGATAGTTTGGCAAACTTTACCTTCAGCAACCGTTACCATTTGATCTAAATTTGACTTACAGATTTCAAAATTTAAATCGCCAACGCGTTGCACAGCTGCACCATCTACAAACTTTTCGATGTGATTAAGTTGTGTGTTTTTTTGATTTTCAATCGATGTTTTCATTGATGGCGCGCCTAAAGGCTCGACACCAATAATTTTTGTTTGCGGTGATAACTCTTTAAACACTGAAGATAATCCAGCTGATAATCCGCCACCACCAACAGGTACAAATACATAATGAATTGGATGATGTGCTTGGTCTATAATTTCTAACCCAACGGTAGCTTGACCTTCAATTACCTTTTCATCATTAAATGGATGAATAAATGCTTTTGAAAGTCGCTCGCATTCTTTCATCGCTAGATGATAAGAATCGTCAAAAGTATCGCCTGCAAGAACAATATCGATATACTCTTCTCCAAACATTTTCACCTGCTCCACCTTTTGTTTTGGTGTTGGAGCAGGCATATAAATAGTGCCTTTAATTTTTAATAATTTACAAGATAAAGCAACGCCTTGTGCATGATTACCAGCACTAGCACAAACAACACCATTCTCTACTTCTGAAGCTGATAACGAAGACATTTTATTATATGCGCCTCTAATTTTATAGGAACGTACTTGCTGCAAATCTTCACGTTTAAACATGATATTACAGTCAAATTCTTTAGAATATCTAAAACTTGATGTTAATGGCGTCACCGCTGCAACATCGCGTAACTTTTCGGCTGCAGCTTCTACTGCTTTTAATTTAGGAAAATAGATTGTTTGCGTTTGCATTAGTTTGTTTTTAAGCTAAAACACTTTCTTCTTTAGCTTCGGTTTTTATCACTTTCATAGCTGTCATTGCTGCACGAAGACGCTTACCAACAGTTTCGATTGGATGATTTCTAATAGCGTCATTCACTTTGATTAATTCGATATTATCAACGCCTGTTTTTGTTGAAAATGACTTTCCAATTACTGATGTATCAACAGTTTTCATAAAATCAGCTAGTAAAGGTTTGCACGCATGATCAAATAAATAGCAACCATATTCAGCAGTATCAGAAATAACACGATTCATTTCAAATAACTTTTTACGCGCAATGGTATTTGCTATTAATGGTAATTCGTGTAACGATTCGTAGTAAGCAGAATCTTCGATTATTCCTGCGCTCACCATAGTTTCAAAAGCAAGCTCAACACCAGATTTCACAAATGCGACTAATAACACACCATGATCAAAATACTCTTGTTCTGTGATGTGCTCTGAAGTTAATTCGGTTTTTTCAAAAGCAGTTTCGCCAGTAGCTGCTCGCCATTTTAATAGATTGACATCATCATTTGCCCAATCTTCCATCATAGTTTTTGAGAAATGACCAGAAATGATATCGTCCATATGTTTTTCAAATAACGGACGCATGATGGTTTTTAATTCTTCAGACAATTCAAAAGCTTTAATTTTTGAGGGATTTGAAAGTCTATCCATCATGTTTGTAATACCGCCATGTTTTAAAGCTTCAGTTATAGTTTCCCAACCAAACTGGATTAATTTTGCAGCATAACCAGCATCAATTCCTTCGGCAACCATTTTGTCAAAAGACAAAATTGCTCCTGTTTGCAACAAGCCACATAATATGGTTTGCTCACCCATTAAATCAGATTTTACTTCAGCCACAAAAGACGATTCTAAAACGCCTGCTCTATCGCCACCAGTTGCAACTGCGTAAGCTTTTGCTTGCGCCCAACCTTTATTTTCTGGATCGTTTTCTGGATGCACAGCAATTAATGTTGGCACGCCAAAACCACGTTTGTATTCCTCACGCACTTCGGTTCCTGGACATTTTGGCGCGACCATAATTACTGTAATATCTTTACGGATTTGTGTACCTTCTTCAACAATATTAAAACCATGCGAGTAGCTTAACGTTGCGCCTTTTTTCATTAAAGGCATCACTTGATTTACTACATCTGTATGTTGCTTGTCTGGTGTTAAGTTTAACACCAAATCTGCTGATGGGATTAAATCTTCGTAGGTTCCAACATTAAATCCGTT
This sequence comes from Mesoflavibacter sp., assembly GCF_964226795.1. Taxonomy (NCBI): domain Bacteria; kingdom Pseudomonadati; phylum Bacteroidota; class Flavobacteriia; order Flavobacteriales; family Flavobacteriaceae; genus Mesoflavibacter; species Mesoflavibacter sp. The sequence continues at coordinate 297,846 of NZ_CAXQQP010000007.1, read as the reverse complement.
ATCGGTTGCATTTTTGTACGACGCACGTTTTTCATCAATTGCTTGTTGGCGTAAGGCGTAAGAAATATCTAAACCAGAATCTCTCATGTTTAGTCCTTGGTTTAATCCTTGTGCGCCACAACCTACGATGACTATTTTTTTATCTTTTAATACAGCTACGCCATCTTCAAATTCTGAAGCTTCCATAAATCTGCATTTTCCTAATTGTTCTAATTGTTTTCTTAATGGTAATGTGTTAAAATAATTTGCCATTTTAGTTTGTTTTTTAGTGTTGAAAGGCTTCCAACATTTTAGTTATTTCCATTGGTGTTTTGGTGACTGCAATTCGCCCAGAACGGGTAAATTGCAAAATCCCAAACGCACTTAATTCTCTGTGCAATAATTCTATTTCGCTTCGTCTTCCTGATTTTTCAAGTACAAAAAATTCTTTATTTACAGTGACAATTCTTGCGTTACTTTCTTTAATAATATTTTGAATTTGTCGCTCTTCAAACAATAAATCTGATTTGATTTTGAACAGACAAGACTCTTGATAAATAGTTTCTTCTTCCGTGTGATAATAGGCTTTAATCACCTCTACCTGTTTTTCAATTTGACCAATAATTTTTTTCATTTGGTCTTCGGTTAACTTTACCACAATGGTCCATTTAGACACATTTTCAATTTCAGAAATTGAAGAATTTATACTTTCAATGTTGATATGTCTACGTTGAAATATTGCCGAAATACGGTTTAATAACCCAATATTATTTTCGGTATATATAGAAACGGTATATAATTTATTTTCACTCATAATTACTCTAGTCTTACGTCTGAAACACTTGCTCCTGTTGGTATCATAGGGAATACATTATCTTCTTTTTCAACCATAACTTCTAAGAAATATGGGCCTTCCGTTTCCATCATTTCTTTTACAGCATTAGCTAAATCTTCTCTTTTAGATATGCTTTTTGCATTAATATGATACCCTTTAGCAATTGCTACAAAATCTGGATTTTCCATTTCTGTAGATGCATAACGTTTATCAAAAAATAGTTGTTGCCACTGTCTTACCATACCTAAAAAATTGTTGTTAAGTACGACAATTTTTACTGGTACTTTGGTTTGAAAAATAGTTCCAAGTTCTTGTATTGTCATTTGATAACCACCATCACCAGCAATCATTACAACATCACGTTCTGGTGCGCCCATTTTTGCACCAATTGCAGCTGGTAAAGCAAATCCCATTGTACCTAATCCGCCAGACGTAATGTTGCTTTTAGATACATTAAAATCGGCATAACGACACGCAATCATTTGGTGCTGACCAACATCGGTAACTATTGCTGCTTCACCTTTGGTTTGTGCATTAATCTCTTTAAGCACTTCACCCATAGTCAATCCATCTTTTGTTGGATGCAAATCGTCTTTTATTACTTTGTCGTATTCAACTTGATATAAATCTTTAAATTTTTGATGCCATTCTGTATGCGAATTTTCTTTTAAAAGTGGAAGAATTGCCGCCAAAGTATCTTTCGAATTTCCTAAAACAGCGACATCTGTTTTTACATTTTTATCAACTTCTGCTGGATCAATTTCAAAATGAATCACTTTAGCTTGTTTAGCGTATGTTGCTAAATTTCCTGTAACACGATCGTCAAAACGCATTCCGATTGCGATTAAAACATCACATTCATTTGTTAACACATTTGGTGCATAATTACCATGCATACCAACCATACCAACATTTAATGGATGTGTTGAAGGAATTGCCGAAGCACCTAAAATAGTCCAAGCCGATGGTAAACCAGCTTTTTCGATAACCGCTTTAAATTCAGCTTCAGCTTCCCCTAAAATCACACCTTGTCCCCAAACGACTAATGGTTTTTTTGCATTATTTATTAAATCTGCAGCAGCTTGTAAGGTGTTAGGATCAGTTTCAGGAATTGGTTTGTAACTTCTAATTCCTGTACATTTTTCGTATTTAAAATCGAATTCTTCAAATTGCGCATCCTTAGTAATGTCTATTAAAACAGGTCCAGGACGACCACTTTTTGCGATATAAAATGCTTTAGCAATCACTTCAGGAATTTCTGAAGCTTTTGTGACTTGATGATTCCATTTGGTAACAGGCGTTGAAATACCAACAATATCGGTTTCTTGAAAGGCATCACTACCTAATAAGTGTGAACCAACTTGACCAGTGATACAAACCATTGGCGTGCTATCTATTTGCGCATCAGCAATACCTGTAATTAGGTTGGTTGCGCCAGGACCAGAAGTAGCCATAGCAACACCAACTTTACCAGAAATGCGTGCGTAACCTTGTGCTGCATGCGTTGCACCTTGCTCGTGACGTGTTAAGACGTGATGAATTTCGTTTTGAAATTTATACAACTCGTCATAAACTGGCATAATTGCGCCGCCAGGATAACCATAAAGTACATCTACACCTTCTGCTATTAAGCTACGAACAACCGCTTCGCTACCTGAAATGCGGATAGATTTTGAAGTTGATTGCTCGTTATTTTTTATCGTTTTTGTTTCCATAAATTAGTATGGCGTTTATTAGTTTCTATTCTAAAACTCGTCGGTTACACAACCTTTGGATGCAGACGACACTGTTTTAGCATATTTATAAAGGACACCACGATTAAATTTTAATTCTGGTGCTTTCCATGATTGTTTTCTTTGTGATAATTCTTCTTCTGAAACTTCAAGTTGAATGGTATTGGTTTCAGCATCAATTGTGATAAAGTCACCATCTTTAACTAACGCGATATTTCCGCCATCTTGAGCTTCTGGTGTAATGTGACCAACCACAAAACCGTGTGTTCCGCCAGAAAAACGTCCATCTGTAATTAACGCTACGTCTTTACCCAAACCTGCGCCCATAATGGCTGCAGTTGGCTTAAGCATTTCTGGCATTCCTGGTCCGCCTTTTGGTCCTTCGTATCTGATTACAACCACATCACCTTTTTCTACTTTACCATCTCTAATACCATCGTTTGCTGCGTATTCACCTTCAAATACTTTTGCTTTTCCGCGAAAGCGTAATCCTTCTTTTCCTGTGATTTTTGCAACACTTCCGTCTTCGGCTAAATTACCGTAAAGCATGCGCAAGTGACCTGAGATTTTTATAGGCTCTTCGATTTGTTTTATCACATCTTGACCTTCTGTTAAATCATTAACATCTAATAAATTTTCTGCTAGTGTTTTTCCGGTAACGGTTAAACAATCACCATGAATCAAACCTTTTTTCAATAGATATTTTAAAACTGCAGGAATACCACCAACGCGATGTACATCTTCCATTAGGTATTTTCCGCTAGGTTTTAAATCGGCTAAAAATGGTGTGTTATCACTGATATTTTGAAAATCTTTTAAGGTGAAATCTATATTTGCCGCACGAGCAATTGCTAAAAAGTGAAGCACTGCATTGGTCGATCCGCCTAAAATAGTCACCAAACGAATAGCGTTTTCTAAAGATTTGCGTGTAATGATATCGCTTGGTTTAATATCTTTTTCAATTAACAATCGCATCGCTTCGCCAGCTTTTATGGCTTCTTGTTTTTTCTCTTCGCCAGTTGCTGGATTTGATGAGTTGAAAGGTAAGGTCATTCCTAAAGCTTCAATAGCTGACGCCATTGTATTTGCAGTATACATTCCACCACAAGCACCAGCACCAGGACAGGCTTTTTCAACTATATTTTGATATTCACTTTCATTCATTGTACCAGCGACTTTACTTCCCCAAGCTTCGAAAGCAGAAACGACGTCTAGTTTTTTTCCGTTATGGCAACCAGAATCAATGGTCCCGCCATAGACCAAAATACTTGGTCTATCTAGACGAATCATTGCCATTAATGCGCCTGGCATATTTTTGTCACAACCAACAACGGTAATTAGCCCATCGTAGCTCATTGCTTGCACTACGGTTTCCATAGAATCGGCAATAATATCTCTTGAAGGTAAAGAATAGCGCATTCCTGGTGTACCCATAGAAATTCCGTCACTTACACCAATGGTATTAAAAATTAAGCCTACAACATCTTTGTTTTTTGTGCCTTGCTTAGCGAGTTTTGCTAAGTCATTTAAATGCATATTACATGGATTACCTTCGTAACCTGTACTTGCAATACCTATAATAGGTTTATAAAAATCTTCTTTGGTTAATCCTATAGCGTGCAACATTGCTTGTGCTGCTGGTTGAGTTGGATCTTGTGTTACTGTTTTACTGTATTTATTTAGTTGACTCATTTAGTCCGTTTCTTATTTATGATTTTCTAAATTACTAATTTGACTATGCTTGATTTTTTAGTTATTGAATTATAGACTAAAGCCATAATTCAATTTAACTATTTAAATTATTGATTTTCAATAATTTAAAACAAAACACTTATGATGTCCAATAGATAATATTTGATCTTTTTATTTTACTTTGAAATGAAATGAACCCAACAAAAAAGCCTTCCTGAAAAGGAAGGCTTTTAAATTTATTCTTAACTAATAGACACCATTCCTTAACACCGTGATTTAATAATCACAATGCTAATAATTGAAATGATATTTACGATTTGTTTGCTCATCTTGATAATCAAATATTGAAATTATTTAATTAAACTCCAAATTACACGATTACACTCTTGGTAAATCACCTTCTTCTTTTAATGGTAAATTAGATTTTCCTATTAAAAAAGCATCTACGTGATGTGCTGCTTGACGACCTTCGGAAATTGCCCAAACAATTAACGACTGACCGCGACGCATATCTCCTGCTGTAAAAACACCTTTTACGTTGGTTGCATAATCTTTTTCGGTTGCTTTGATGTTGGATCTAAAATCCATTTCTAGACCAAATTGTTCTACTAAAGTTTTTTCGGCACCGGTAAAACCAAGTGCTAACAACGCTAAATCGCAGTCCCAAGTTTTTTCGGTATCTGGTAATTCTTTAAGTTCTGGTCTTTCGCCTTCTTTAAAAATCCATTCGACTTCAACCGTTTTTAAACCAATTAAATTTCCGTTTTTATCACCTAAAAATTCTTTAGTTGAAATACTAAAAAAACGTTCTACGCCTTCTTTATGAGACGTTGTTGTTTTTAATCGCATAGGCCAATAAGGCCAAGGTTGATGCGCTGGACGACCTTTAGTTGGTTTGCTCAAAATTTCAAAATTTGTTACCGATGTTGCACCATGACGATTACTTGTACCAATACAATCACTACCTGTATCGCCGCCACCAATGACAATTACTTTTTTATTTTTTGCTGAAATAATTTCATCTTCATCTATCAATCCATCAACATGTTGGTTATTTTTCTTTAGAAATTCCATTGCTTGGTGTACACCTTTTAGATGATTTCCTTTTATAGGAATATTACGCCTAACAGTTGCACCGCCACATAAAAGAATCACATCAAAATCTGCTTTTAACGTTTCAACACTTATATTTTGTCCAACATGAGCATTGGTTTTAAATGTTATACCTTCGTCTTCAAGAATTTTAATACGTCTATCTATAATTTTCTTTTCTAACTTAAAATCAGGAATACCATAACGCAATAAACCACCAACTTTAGCGTCACGCTCAAAAACCGTTACTAAATGTCCTGCTCTATTTAATTGCTGAGCAGCTGCTAAACCTGACGGACCAGAACCTACAACAGCAACTTTTTTACCTGTACGATGCTTTGGCGGATGCGCTTCTACCCAACCTTCTTTAAAGGCGATTTCGGCAATATTTTTTTCAATATTTTCTATATTTACTGGATCTTCGTTAATACCTAATACGCACGCTTCTTCACAAGGTGCTGGACATAAACGTCCTGTAAATTCTGGAAAATTATTTGTTGAATGTAAAATTTGTGCTGCTTCTTTCCATCGTCCTTTGTAGACTTTATCGTTAAAATCGGGAATTAAATTACCCAATGGGCAACCGCTATGACAAAACGGAATACCGCAATCCATACATCTAGCGCCTTGATTTTTGAGTTTTTCCTCTTTTAAAGGCACTGTAAATTCTTTATAATTTTTTAGACGATTTTCTACTTTTAAATAACCTTCGTCTTCTCTTTTATATTCTAGAAATCCTGTTGTCTTTCCCATAATTTTAAGCTTTTACAGTTTGCTCTTCTGCTATTCTTATTAATGCTTGTTTGTATTCTTCTGGTAATACCTTAATGAATTTTGGCAATTCTGTTTGCCAATTTTCGAGAATACGTTGTGCTAACGGACTTAATGTTGCGTTGTAATGATTCTCTATTAAGTCTTTTAATTCTGAAATATCTTCAGCAGTTTCAACTGGATCAAGATTTAATCCTTCTTTATTACAATGTTGTTCAAAGATGTTTTTTGGATCGTAGATGTATGCAATTCCGCCACTCATTCCTGCTCCAAAATTACGACCAACTTCACCTAAAATTACAGCACGTCCGCCAGTCATATATTCGCAACCATGATCACCAATACCTTCTACAACAGCACTTGCACCAGAATTACGCACACAGAAACGCTCGCCAGCTTTTCCGTTAATATAAGCTTCACCAGACGTTGCACCATAAAGCGCTACGTTACCAATAATGATATTTTCTTCAGGTACTAAAGTGGACTCGTCAGGAACTTTTACCACTATTTTTGCACCAGACAATCCTTTACCTAAATAATCGTTAGAGTTACCATTTATTACCAAGGTTAAACCTTTGGTTGCAAATGCACCAAAACTTTGTCCTGCAGCACCAGTAAAATTGATTTTTAACGTGTTATCTGGTAAACCTTGTGCTCCATAAATTTTTGAAATTTCGTTACTTAAAATCGCTCCAAATGCACGATTACGATTAGTTATTTTTGATTCTAGTACTGTTTTTTCTTTTCTGAATAACGCCGGATGTGCTTGACTAATAATTTTAAAATCTAAAGCCGAATCTAAAGCATGATCTTGCTTTTCGGTGTTATAAAATTTAGCGTCTTTTGGCGCATCTACTTGATGTAAAATTGGCGTTAAATCTAGACCTAAAGCCTTATAATGTTTAATGGTATTATTTCTGTTTAATTTTTGAACTTGACCGACCATTTCATTAACGGTTCTAAAACCAAGTTGCGCCATAATTTCTCTTAATTCTTGAGCTACGAAATACATGAAGTTAACCACATGTTCGGGTTTTCCTTTGAATTTTTTACGTAGTTCTGGATTTTGAGTTGCAATACCAACTGGACACGTATTTAAGTGACAAACACGCATCATAATACAGCCAGAAGCCACTAATGGCGCTGTTGCGAAACCGAATTCTTCAGCACCTAAAAGACAAGCAATAGCAACATCACGACCTGTTTTTAATTGTCCGTCGCATTCTAAAACTACACGATTTCTCAAATCATTCATTACTAAAGTTTGTTGTGCTTCAGCTAAACCTAATTCCCATGGTAAACCTGCGTGTTTTAATGATGTTAAAGGCGAAGCACCAGTACCACCATCGTGACCCGAAATTAAAATCACATCGCCTTTTGCTTTTGCAACACCAGCAGCTACGGTACCAACACCGACTTCGGATACTAATTTTACATTAATTCGCGCGTCACGATTAGCCGATTTTAAATCATAAATTAATTGTGATAAGTCTTCGATAGAATAAATATCGTGATGTGGCGGCGGAGAAATTAGACCAACATAAGGTGTAGAATTACGTGTTTTTGCAATATCTGGATTTACTTTTGGACCAGGTAATTGTCCACCTTCTCCAGGTTTTGCACCTTGCGCCATTTTTATTTGAATTTCTGACGCATTGGTTAAATAATTTGACGTCACACCAAAACGACCTGATGCAACTTGCTTTATTGCCGAGTTTTTCCAATCTCCGTTTAAGTCTTTATAAAAACGTTCTTCATTTTCTCCTCCTTCACCAGAATTGGATTTTCCTCCAATACGATTCATCGCAATTGCTAAATTTTCATGCGCTTCTTTACTAATAGATCCATAAGACATTGCTCCTGTTTTGAAGCGTTTTACAATTTCTGTCCACGGTTCGACTTCTTCTAAAGGAATTGGATCGTAGTTAGTAAATTCGAATAAGCCACGAATGGTCATTAACTGTTTGCTTTGCTCGTTAATTAAATCGGAATATTCTTTATATGTCTTGTGCTTATTACTTCTCACAGCTTCTTGAAGTTTTGCAACAGTTAATGGATTAAACGTATGTTTTTCGCCATGACGTCTCCATTTGTATTGTCCACCAAATTCTAAATTTAAATCGGCATCAACTTCATCTGTTTTGTAGGCTTTTTTGTGACGCTTGTAAATTTCTTTTTCAATTTCGCGTAAGCCAACACCTTGTATTCTTGTGATTGTATTTGGAAAATAATCGTTTACAATTTTTGTGTTTAATCCTACACATTCAAAAAGTTGAGATCCGCGATAAGAATTAAGTGTTGAAATACCGATTTTGTTCATTACTTTAAGAATACCCATCCCAACAGCTTTGTTGTAATTTTTAATAGCCGGTAGGTAATCTAAATTTTCTATTTCTTTATTTTCAACTTGATTGTAAACAATTTCGTTTACGATGTAAGGGTTTATTGCACTTGCACCGTAACCAAACAGTAGTGCAAAATGATGGACTTCTCTTGGTTCTGCAGACTCGATAATTAGGCTAACCTTGGCACGTTTTCCTATTTTATACAATTCGTGATTTACATATGAACACGCCATTAATGCAGGAATTGGTGCTAGTTTTTTGTTTACACCTCTATCAGAAAGTATGATAATATTTCCTCCTTTATCTATAGCTTTTGAAGCCTGCTTTACCAAATCTTCTAACGCTGCTTCCAAACCGTTTAAGCCTTTATCAACTTCATACAACATTGATATCGTACTAACTACAAAATCTGGATTATTTTTATAGTTTTTTATCTTATCTAAATCGTGTTTTGAAATGACTGGATTTTGAATTTTCAACTTTCGACATTGATCTTCGTTAATCTTGAAAATATTAGTATCGCTACCTAAAGTCAAACTAATATCTGTAATTAATTTTTCGCGAATACCATCTAATGGCGGATTTGTAACTTGGGCAAAAAGCTGTTTAAAATAGTTGTAAATTAGTTGTGGTTTTTGAGAAAGCACTGCAATAGGCGTATCATTTCCCATAGATCCTATTGGCTCTTTTCCTAGCTGTGCCATAGGTTTGATAATGGTGTTTAAATCTTCTTGCGTATACCCAAATACAACTTGTCTTTTGTCTAATGCGTCTTCTTTGTGTTTTATTGGTCCTTTTTTTGCAGGTATATCTGCCAAGTGCACTAAGTTTTTATCTAACCATTTTTTATAAGGATGTTTGGTAACAATATCTGCTTTAATTTCTTCATCATTAATAATTCGACCTTGATTCATGTCTACCAAAAACATTTTCCCTGGTTCTAAACGACCGTGTTTTTCTATGTTTTTAGGATCAATTTCTATCACTCCAGTTTCTGAAGACATAATTACATATCCATCTTTAGTGACAGAATATCTTGACGGTCGTAAACCATTTCTATCCAAGACAGCACCGATATAATTACCATCTGTAAACGGTATTGATGCTGGTCCGTCCCAAGGTTCCATAATACAAGAATTATACTCGTAAAACGCCTTTTTAGCTTCAGACATTTCTGAGTTTTTCTCCCAAGCTTCGGGCACTAACATCATCATAACTTCTGGTAACGTTCTTCCTGTCATTAATAATAATTCAACAACCATATCCATAGAAGCAGAATCTGATTTTCCTGGTATTACAATTGGGAAAATACTTTTTATATCTTCTCCAAACCAATCACTTTCCATTAATTCTTGACGAGAAAGTATGCGTGATACATTTCCGCGAAGTGTATTAATTTCACCATTATGACACATATATCTAAAAGGTTGTGCCAAATCCCAAGTAGGAAATGTGTTAGTTGAAAAACGCTGATGCACCAACGCCAAACGCGTGACTAAGGTTGGATCTTGTAAATCTGTATAATACAGCTTTATATCTTCAGGAATTAATAGTCCTTTGTATATTATGGTTTTGGTTGAAAGACTAGGCAAATAAAACCTTGAACTTTCAGATAACTTTGAATTTCTAATAGCATGTTCTGCTTGTTTTCTTGCTGTAAAAAGTTTTAAATTGAAATCAAAATCTGATTGTTTTTTATCGGATTTACCTACAAAGACTTGTTTTACAAAAGGCTCTGTTTCTGCAGCAATTTTACCTAAAACCGAAGTGTCTACAGGCACATCTCTCCATCCTAAAATTTCTAACTCTTGTTCTTCAACATATTTTGTGAAAATATCAATACAGAAATTGCGTTGATTTTCCTTTTGAGGCAAGAACATATTACTTACAGCATACTCACCAGGTTTTGGCAAAATAAAACTGCAGTTTTTCACAAAAAAATCATGCGGAATATCTATTAAAATACCTGCACCATCGCCTGTTTTTCCGTCACTACTTACAGCACCACGATGTTCTAATTTCTCAAGAATTTCTAATGCTTTATGTATGATGTTATTAGATTTATTTCCTTTAAGACTGCAAATAAATCCTGCTCCACAATTGTCATGCTCAAATTCTGGAAAATAAAGTCCTTGTTGCTTTAACATAATGCAAAAATTTTAAAGAGTTTGTTAGTTGTATTCACCCTAAGATACTGTGATACATCCTAATATGAAAGAAGTGAAATCATTTTTCCATATTTAATAATGACATTAATTTTTTATAAGATATTATCAAAATGAACCGCTAAAAAATAAGAAATAACTAATGATAATTTTCAGCAAAAAAGACGATTTGTTACGAAAACCTTTTCGCAAAAGAAGAAAATCAAAAATAAATTCAACAAAAACATCTATTCGTTGAGATTTACTCAAAATACCAATTAAGAATTTAATAATATTTTTAAATATAAATATTTCACCCTTAACTTTTAAGGGTTAAAAATATCAATTTATCAAAAATTAAAACATTACCCCTTAATTTTATAGGGCTAAACATCTTTTTTATTAGCTTTAACACAACAACTAACAAAAAAAAAACTAAACAAATGAAAAAAGTAGAAGCAATAATTAGAAAGTCTAAGTTTTCTGCTGTAAAAAAAGCACTTCATGAAGTTGGAGTAAATTTTTTTTCCTATTGGGATGTTACTGGTTTGGGTAACGAAAAGATAGGACATGTTTACAGAGGTGTATCATACAGCACAAGTGACATACAACGTCGCTACTTGTCAATTGTTGTTAATGATGAATTTTTAGACGTTACTGTACAAACTATAATTGAAGCAGGAAAAACAGGTGAAGTTGGAGATGGGAAAATCTTTGTTTCAAATATTGAAGAAGTTTATCGAATAAGAACAGGAGAAAAAGGAGGAAACACTTTAAACTAACTAAAAACAAAATGGAATTATTAACCACAAATAATGTATGGATGATGATCTGTACAGCCTTAGTTTTTTTTATGCATCTTGGCTTTTCTCTATTAGAAATAGGATTGACAAGACAAAAAAATACCATTAACATATTATTTAAAAACATATTTATTATCTGCGTAGGATTACTATTATATTGTTTAGTTGGATTTAATCTAATGTATCCAGGATTTGAAGAAGGCGCTTCAGGCTTTTTTGGTTTCTCTGGTTTTGGGTTAAATTCACCTGTAACCACTGAAGGCACATTAGACCTTAATTATAACGCAGGATACACATATTGGACTGACTTTTTATTTCAAGGAATGTTTGCTGCAACAGCTGCAACTATAGTTTCTGGAGCAGTTGCCGAACGCATTAAAATTGGACCATTTATGATTTTTACAATTATATACGTAGGTTTAGTTTACCCAATTGCTGGCTCTTGGAAATGGGGAGAAGGTTGGCTAGACCAACTAGGTTTTTATGACTTTGCTGGCTCAACATTAGTACACTCCGTTGGTGGTTGGGCAGCTTTAGTTGCTGTTTGGTTACTTGGCGCACGTATTGGAAAATTTAAAGACGGAAAGTCCTTTGTAATTCTTGGCCATAATTTACCATTAGCTACTGCTGGTGTGTTAATCTTATGGCTAGGCTGGTTTGGGTTTAATGGCGGATCAGTTTTATCTGCAGATCCAACAGCAACGTCACTTACTTTAGTGACTACTTCTTTAGCTGCTGCAGGTGGAGGCGTTTCTTCTTTTTTAATTTCAACGTTAGCTTATAAAAACTATGATTTAACGATGTTTTTAAATGGAATTTTAGGTGGTTTAGTAGGTATTACCGCTGGAGCTGATCAAATGTCACCAACAGATGCTATCTTAATTGGAGTTGTTGCTGGCGGATTGATTGTAGGCGCTGTAGCATTAGTTGATAAAATTAGACTTGATGATCCTGTTGGCGCTATTGCTGTACATTTAATATGTGGTATTTGGGGAACATTAGCTGTAGGTATATTTGGAAATCTTGCTGGTTTTGATCAATTTTTAAACCAATTAATAGGTGTTGCTGCTTATGCTGTTTTCTGTTTAGTCACCTCATTTATAATATTATTTACACTGAAAAAATTAACAGGCATCAGAGTCTCTGAAGATGAAGAAATTAATGGATTAGATGAATACGAACACGGTATGAGTGCGTATCCAGATTTTAGATTAAACGAACATTAGAATATTAAAATTTAAAGTGGTTTTAAGTAACTATTTTTATTTAGTTTGTTAGTTAGTGTCAAGCCTCAAAGTTGTATAAGCTTTGAGGCTTTTCCAATTTTAATAGATAAAGAAACAAAAAAAGACACTTTAAAAAGTGCCTTTTTGGAAGTTAATTTATTATAAATTTTAAGCTGAATTACGACTAGCGTTAATATTACCAAATAAAGAGCGTGTTACCATTTTTTGATACACTTCTAACTCTTTACCTTCTGTCACGCCATCTTTTTGCAGTTCTTGAATTTTCTTCAAGGCATATTGTTGTATAGTTAATAAAGGTAACACTATAGATTCCCTAACATTTATTGAAGCTTTTCCTGCTGGCTCTTCCTGCATTAATTCTTTATAACCAGTTAGCTTTAAAATTAGACGTTTAGAGGTTTCAAACTCTTTATAGATAATATTCCAAAACTCACCATATTCAGGATCTTCACTCATATATTTAGTCAAATCAAAAAACGATTTTGATAAGGACATCATACTGTTTTCTATTAATGTTCTAAAGAAATTTGATGATTTAAATAACGCTTGCACTTTATCAAATTCGCCTGCATCCTCATAATATTTAAGCGCTGTTCCTACACCAAAAAATCCAGGCACGTTTTGCTTTAACTGACTCCAAGACCCAACAAAAGGTATTGCTCTTAAATCCTCAAAAACTAAACCTTCAGATTTCCCTCTTTTTGACGGACGACTACCAATATTTGTTTTAGCATAATATTTTAAAGTACTCATGTGCTCTAAATAAGGAATAAATTTTTCATGTTGTTTAAAGTTAGAATAAGCTTCGTAACTTAGTTTTGCTAAATTATCCATTACTTCTCTATTTTCTGGTACCATTCTTAAATCTGTATCACTTAAACTATTGTAAAGTCCAGAACTTATTAATTGTTCTAAGTTATATTGTGAAGATTCTAATGTCCCAAAATTAGAACTTATTGTCTGTCCTTGAATGGTTAACTGCACTTCTTTATCCTCAATAGTTGGTCCCAAAGACGCGTAAAAGTTGTGTGTTTTTCCTCCTCCACGTGCTGGCGGTCCGCCACGTCCATCAAAGAAAATTACAGTTACATCATATTTTCTTGATACTTCAGTTAGGCGTTCTTTAGCTTTATATATTGCCCAATTAGCCATTAGGTAACCACCATCTTTTGTACCATCACTAAAACCTAACATGATGGTTTGTTTGTTACCTCTAGATTTTAAATGTGCACTATATTCTGGATTTGTATACAACTCTTCCATTACCAAATGTGCGTTTTCTAAATCTGTAATGGTTTCAAACAACGGACCAATATCTACAGTTAGTTTATCATGAAACGCTACTAGTTTAAGCATTGCAAATAACTGCATCACATTTAATGTGGTTTGGTTGTTACTAATTATGTAACGGTTTGCTGCGCGCTCTCCATTATTTTCTTGGATGGTTTTTATGACCTCAATAGTCTTAAGTGCTTTTAAAGCTTCTTCATCTTTTATTAACGATAAATCCACTTTTCCTTTTACTTTAGAAAGTAATTGCACTTGTTCTTTTTCACTTAAATCGTGATAATTTTTAGGAAAAATATCACTACCGTTTTCAATTAAAGTATCAACCATAGTGTTAAACACCTTAGCATGTGCACGACTATCTTGACGGATATCTAAATTTGAAAAATGAAAACCAAACAATTTCACTTTATTAAGTAGACTTGTTAATTCATCTACGTAAAGTGATTGATGTTTTTCTATAATTACTTTTTTTATAGCTTCTAATTCTTCAGTAAAGTTTTGAAGTGTTAAATCTGATTCTTGTTGAAGCACAATACTGTATAGTTGCGACTCTAATTTTAAAACTCTATCTTCTACACCTTCAAAGGTTAACTTTCTTTTTAATTGTCTTATATCCCTATAGTAGTTTTTTATTATTGCTTCTCTTAATTTATTTGCTACTTTCAGAGTAATTTCTGGTGTAACAAATGGATTACCATCTCTATCTCCTCCTGGCCAAAAGCCAACATTAATGATATCGTTATTTACTTCTTGTCCTTCAAAAATATTACTTTGAATGTAATCGAATATTTTACCAAAAGAATAGTAAAACACGTTTTCTAAATACCAAATTAAACTTACAGCCTCATCGTATGGTGTAGGCTTTTTATCTTTAAAGAAAGGTGTTTTCCCTAATTGGGCTAATAATTCGTTAATCCTTAATAAATCATTATCTTTTATTGCTTCTGTTAAATCTGTAATAATCGCCAGAACAGAACCTGGATAAAATTGAGTTGGATGTGCAGTAAGTACTATTCGCACTTTAAATTCTTCTAAATATTCACGTAGCTCGTCTAATTTTCCACTTGCTCTAGTAGATTCTTTTAAACTTCTTAACGTACCAATACCATCCATATTATTTACTACAGGAAATGCAGCATCTTCAATAGCATCAAACAAAACAACTTGTCTTTCTATATATTGAATAAACCTAAACATAAGATTTATTCGGCTTTCTTCACTTCGTCTTGCTTGGTATTTTTCAAAGAAGGTTTCTACAATTTCAGTTGGATTTTGCCCATCTTTAAAACCTTTCTGACACGTTTCATGAAACAACGGTAATAAGACACCAGTTTTTGTAATTGTATCAAAAGGCAGAGTCATAAAAATACTATTGTAGATTTGGTATTTTGACAAAACATTTTGATTAAAACGAGTTAATTTTGGCTGTAAAGGCATATTTATCTTTTATTTTTTTTATTAAGCTTAAAGTTAATGAAGCTTCTTAAACTTAACAAAGTATAACCCGTTTTTTAAGATTAAATTAGAGAAAACCTTTTCGTAATTAATATTTTTTTTTCTTCTTGTATTTGAAGTTATTGTTATAATAATTTTAACGTCTTACCAGTTTTTAAATTATTTTATTTTAGTACATTTGTCGCTCAAAAAAACAGAGGAAAGATTTGACTGATTGCAACCTCCATAAAAAATGCTAAAGGCAGTAATACTTCCTTGAGACGCACGTGTCAAATCTTACCTATAAATTAAATTTAAAATGGCGTATTTATTTACATCAGAAAGTGTATCTGAAGGACATCCAGATAAAGTAGCAGATCAAATTAGTGATGCTTTAATTGATAATTTTTTAGCATTTGACAAAGAAAGCAAAGTTGCTTGCGAAACGTTGGTTACGACTGGTCAAGTGGTTTTAGCTGGAGAGGTTAAGTCTAACACTTATTTAGACGTTCAAAAAATTGCAAGAGATACTATAAATAAAATTGGTTACACCAAAGGAGAATATATGTTTGACGGCAACTCTTGCGGTGTTTTTAGTGCAATACATGAGCAAAGTGACGACATTAGTCGTGGTGTAGACCGTGCTACTAAAGAAGAGCAAGGCGCTGGTGACCAAGGTATGATGTTTGGTTATGCAACACGCGAGACTGAAAACTACATGCCACTTGCATTAGATTTATCTCATAAAATCTTAAAAGAATTAGCAATTTTAAGACGCGAAAACAAAGATATTACTTACTTAAGACCAGATTCTAAAAGCCAGGTAACTATCGAGTATAGTGATGATAACGTACCTCAACGTATTGATGCTATCGTAGTCTCTACACAACATGACGATTTTGCAGATGAAGCTACCATGCTAGCAAAAATTAAAAAGGATATTATTGAAATTTTAATCCCAAGAGTTGTTGCAACTTTACCTGAAGAATTAAAAGGGCTATTTAATGACGACATTAAATACCACATCAATCCAACAGGAAAATTTGTAATTGGAGGACCACATGGCGACACAGGATTAACAGGTCGTAAAATTATAGTAGACACTTATGGTGGAAAAGGCGCACATGGTGGTGGTGCTTTTTCAGGAAAAGACCCAAGTAAAGTAGACCGTAGTGCTGCTTACGCAACTAGACATATTGCTAAAAATCTTGTTGCTGCTGGAGTTTGTGACGAGGTTTTAGTACAAGTAAGTTATGCTATTGGTGTTGTAGAACCAATGGGGATTTTTATTGATACTTACGGAACTTGTCCTTTTAACATGACCGACGGAGAAATTGCAGAAAAAGTCTCAAAAATATTTGATATGCGTCCAGCAGCTATTGAAGAACGTTTAAAACTACGTAACCCTATATACAGCGAAACTGCAGCTTATGGACATATGGGAAGACAAAACGAAGTTGTTACTAAAACTTTTGAACAACCTAATGGTGAAAATGTAACATTAGATGTTGAATTATTTACATGGGAAAAACTTGACTATGTTGAAAAAGTAAAAACTGAATTTGGGTTATAATTCTTATAAATCAAAATAAAAAAGCCTTTTCGATATGAAAAGGCTTTTTTATTTATTTATTTCCATTTTAATGGTAGATGAACTACTTTTTTGGTTTCGAAAAAATCTTCTTCAAAAAAGTCTGATATATTATAAATAGTCGTGGTTTGATAATCTTTTAATTCTTCAGTTAAATCACCACCTTTTAAATAAATAATTCCATTTTTCAAATCATTATTCTGTGGTTTAGCTATCTTACCCTTTACCCAATGTACAAAAGTTGGCATTGCTGCAACTGCACGACTAATAATAAAATCGTAAGTTTCATTAATCTCTTCAACTCTAGTATGTGTTACTTTTACATTTTCAAGCTCTAAACCAGCCATTACTTCTCTTACAACATTTAGTTTTTTATTAATACTATCTACTAAATGAAATTGACAATTAGGAAATAAAATAGCCAACGGTATACCCGGAAAACCGCCACCAGTACCTACATCCATCAAAGAACTTCCGTCTTTAAAATTTATAACTTTTGCAATAGCTAATGAGTGTAAAACGTGTCTTAAATACAATTCGTCAATATCTTTTCTTGATACGACGTTTATCTTTAAGTTCCAATCTTTATATAAATCTTCTAAAGCTTCAAATTGAGCAATTTGTTTCTCTGTTAAATCAGGAAAATATTTTAAAATGAGTTCCATGGGTTGTATAAAATTTAGGCAAAAATAGACATTTAACACTAAAACATTGCGCTTGCTTTTACATATTTACATATCTTTACAGCCAATAAAATTTGGCTCTTACACGTTATAAAATAAATAATTAATAGCAATGACAAAGCAAACACTTTCTTTTTCAAGAACAGATTCTGCAAACTTTTTTAGAACACTTAACAAAAGAGTAAACAAGTATTTTAAAGAAAACAACATTAAACGTACAGGAGACTGGCGTATTTGGCTTAAAACCATAGTTATGTTTACTATGTTTTTAGCTCCATATTTTTTAATTATGACCTTAAACATTCCTGGTTGGGCTCAATTACTTTTAACTATTGTTATGGGTATTGGTATGGCTGGAGTTGGTATGAATGTGATGCACGATGGTAACCATGGTTCTTTTTCTAATAAAGAATGGGTTAACCGTTTAATGGGAAGCAGCATTTACATTTTAGCCGGTAATGTTTACAACTGGCAAGTACAACACAACGTTTTACATCATACTTACACAAATATTCATGGACATGATGAAGACTTAGAAGCAGGTCGTATTTTACGTTTTTCTGAACATACAGAATGGAGAAAACACCATAAATTTCAACACTACTACTCTATCTTACTATATGGTTTATTAACCATTAATTGGGCAATTACTACAGATTGGCAACAAATGAAACGTTACATGAAACGTAAATTAGCCTATGGAAAATTCCCTAATCCTGTTTGGAATTGGAGTAAACTAGTAATTTCAAAATTAGTTTATATCGCTATTTGGATTATTATTCCTTTAGTATTTTTTGATCTTGCTTGGTGGAAGGTTCTTTTAGGCTTCTTCATCATGCATTATACAGCTGGTTTGATTTTAAGTGTTGTATTTCAATTAGCGCACGTTATGGATGAGGCTGAAATGCCATTACCAGAAAAAGATGGCACAATGAAAAACACTTGGGCAATTCACCAGTTAAAAACTACAGTTAATTTTGGAGCAAAAAGCAAAATTATTAACTGGTTTACAGGAGGATTAAATCATCAGGTTGAACATCATATATTCCCAAATATTAGTCACGTTCACTACGGTAAAATTTCTGAAATAGTAAAAAACACCGCTAAAGAGTTTAATTTACCTTACAACGAATATAAAACAACACGTAAAGCTGTTATTGCTCATTTTAAATTTTTAAAAGAAATGGGGCAAAGACCAAACACTATACAAGCATAAGATGAATCAACCACTTTCTAACCGAATTTTAAACATGTCTACTTCTGCTACTTTGGCTATGGCGGCTAAAGCAAGAGAATTAAGAGGAGAAGGCAAAGATATTATTGGACTTAGTTTAGGCGAACCTGACTTTAATACTCCAGATTTTATTAAAGACGCTGCCATACAAGCTATTAATGACAATTATAATTCTTATACACCAGTAGACGGTTACCAAGAGTTAAAAGAAGCTATAATTACTAAGTTTAAACGTGATAATAATCTTACTTACACATTACCACAAATAGTTGTTTCTACAGGAGCTAAACAATGCTTAGCCAATGTAGCTGCTGTAATGTTAAATGAAGGTGACGAAGTTATTTTACCTTGTCCTTATTGGGTAAGCTACTCTGACATTGTAAAGCTAAATGGAGGCATACCAGTAGAAGTACCAACAACTATTGATACAGATTTTAAAATGACTCCAGCTCAATTAGAAGCTGCTATCACACCAAAAACTAAAATGATTTGGTTTAGCTCTCCTTGTAACCCAAGTGGATCAATCTATAGCAAAGAAGAATTAGAAAGTTTAGCTGAAGTTTTAAAAAAACATCCTAATATTTATGTAGTTTCAGATGAGATTTATGAGCACATCAACTACACAAACTCTTCCCATGCAAGTATGGCTAGTGTAGACGGTATGTTTGAAAAAACAATAACAGTAAACGGCGTATCTAAAGCATTTGCTATGACCGGATGGCGTATTGGTTACATTGGCGCTCCAGATTGGATAGCTCGTGCATGTAATAAAATGCAAGGTCAAGTTACTAGTGGCGCTAACTGTATTGCTCAACGTGCTGTTATTACTGCATTAAATGCAGACCCAAGCGCTGTCAAATTTATGATAAACGAGTTTAAGGTACGTCGCGACTTAGTTTTAGATTTACTTAGTGACATTGAAGGCTTTAACACCAATGTACCAGAAGGCGCTTTTTATGTTTTCCCTAATGTATCTTATTTTTTCGGAAAAACGTTAAAAGGAAAAACAATTAATAACGCTACGGATTTTTCTTTATTCTTATTAGAAGAAGCTCTAGTAGCAACAGTAACAGGTGATGCGTTTGGTAATCCTGACTGTATCCGTATCAGCTATGCTGCAAGTCAAGAACAAATTAAAGAAGCAATACAGAGAATTAAAGAAGCTGTTAGCTAAAAATGTTTTATAATATATAACCATAAAGCCCTTAATTTTTTAAGGGCTTTTTTTTACGAATAATAATAGAGAATTAAAATTAAAAGAAACATTATTAACAAAAGAGAAACAATTTGTTTTTTCCTTCTAACTCTATGCTCTCTTCTCATTTTTTTTCTAATATTTTGACAATATTGTGTGTTTAAAATTAAGTGATCAAACTTTTCTTTTTCCACTTTATTATGCTTACTTCTTTTATACACAAACTTCTCTCTCTTATTATTTTTTAATAAGTTTCTATTGTTTTTAATTACAGAAGAAGATGAACCACCAAACATAATAGTTGACATTTATAATTAAACAAACCCTTTATATATAAGTAGCTATTTCGCCTAAAAAGTTACATATCAATCAATTATAAAAACAAAACCTTTTTTTTCAATATCAAATTAATTTCTTTTTTCTATCTTAGTATTTCATTGCTATTAAAAAGAAAAAATTCATGAAATATTTACAATGTAAATACAAATTCCTATTTGTATTACTTTTCATTTACAGCTATTCCTTTTATGCTCAAAACGAGACTAATAACTGGTATTTTGGGGAATATTCTGGCTTAGACTTTAACTTTGCTCAAGTAAATATTCAATATGACAGTAGCATGTCTACTCCTGCAGGTTGCTCTAGTATATCTGATAGAGATGGAAATTTAATGTTTTATACCAATGGTCAAACCGTTTGGAATAAGAATCATGAAATAATGGATAATGGTGAAGGGCTAAATGCCGAAATAGATAACAACCAATCCAGTATAATTATTCCAGATCCAAATAATGACAATATATACTTTATTCTTACTACAAAAATTAGCACAAGTGGCGGTGGGATATTTTTTTCTAAAGTAGTGTTTAGTAACCAAAATCCTTTAGGCGTTGTAACAGACAAAAATGTTACAATTACTACGTCTTCTACTGAACGAATCACTGCTGTTTACTCACCTGAGACTAACTCTGTTAAAGCTGTTGGAATAGGCAAAACAAACCCAAATAACGACAACTATAATGCTTTTTTTGTTATTACTGTCGGTGCTTACGGAGCATTTATTGACTCTTTAGCCTATCTATCCAATTACATAGTTTTAGATGAACCGTTTGAAAACACTTTAGGACCAATTAAATTTTCACCAAATGGAGAGTATATTGCTGTGGGAGATATCAGAACATCTACTTTCGTAAAACTATATAGTTTTAATATGGATAATGATGATATCAACCAATTAAGCTCTATAAATGCAGGCTATATTTTTACTCCTGTTAATGTTGAAGGTATTGAGTTTTCTGCAGACTCTAAAATATTATATTTTTCAGGTAATTTTAATGGAAATGGTTTTTTACACAAATACTTTATTGACGTAAACCAGCCATTTAACGATAAAGTTTTAATCGAATTTTCCAACAGAAGAAGTTTTGGGAACCTACAATTAGCAAGTAACTCTAAAATTTACATGACTAATTATTTAGCAGATAGACAACCCTACTCTCTTAAGCATCTAAGTGTAATAAATAATCCGGAAGATTTTGATAATATAGAATATAATCCTTCTCAAATAATATTTGAAGACTCAAGAACAACGCAAGGATTACCAAACTTTGTAACATCATATTTTAGAAATAGAATTATTGTAAAAAATGACTGTTTTTATACCACTCTTAACTTTTCTTTAGATGCTTATGCAACAATTACAAGTGCTACATGGGATTTTGGTGATGGCACAACAGGCACTGGTTTAAACCCATCACATCAATATCAAGAAGCAGGGACTTACATTGTTAAAGCAGTGATAACAGTTGGATCAAAAGTTATTGATTTATACAAAGAGGTTATAGCTTATCCAGTTATAAATCTTGAAGATTCTTACTCGATGTTACAATGTGATAACGACTTTGACGAAACATCTATATTTAATTTAAACGAAGTGCACTATGGTTTTGATATTGATGAATTAAACGAAGAAATAACTGATGGTTATCAACTAAATTTTTACACATCTATACAAGATGCTGAAAATGGTACAAATGAAATTGAAAATCCTGAATCTTTTGAAAACACAACTAATCCACAAGAAATATTTGTTAAGATTACAACAGATAAAAACTGTGAGAACATACAAAGTTTTTATATAGAAACACAATTTCAACCACTTGTAACAACTTCACCTTATATAGTTTGCGAAGATTCTGACGATGTTACTAATAATAATTTAGGCTATTTTGATTTTAATGAAAAAATGGATGAAATAAATACTTTATTAAACGTTTCAGAAACAGATCAAATTAGTTTTTACGATTCATATAATAACGCATTAACAAATAATAATCCGTTAGAAAGTGAGTACACATCAAGTAGTGGAGCTATTTGGATTATAGTTAGAGACGAAAACGGTAGTTGTGGTAGAATAGCTACTATGGATTTAATAGTTAATTCTTCAATAAACCTAGATATACAAGACTCATATCTATTATGCTATTTACAAGACAATCCAATATTAGATGGAAACAGCTCTAATAACACATGGACATGGTCTGATAGTAGCGGAAACATATTATCTACACAAAGACTATTTCAAATACAATCCTCAGGCGATTATAATGTTACAGTTACCAAAACCGAAAATGGATTAACCTGTTCTTACTCTAAGGAATTTACTGTACAAGAGCCTGCTAATGTTAGTTTTAATAATATATCTGTAGATGGCACAACACTTTACGTATCTGTTGATGGAAATAGTCTATATGAGTTTTCTTTAGACGACCAAACTTATGTTGGACAAGGAAACAATTATGTATTTCAAAATATAACACCTGGTGTTATTGATATTTATGTAAGAGATATTAATGATTGTGAAAGACCTATTAATACTCAGTTTTCATATATATTTTTCCCAAAATTTTTCACACCAAATAATGACAGAATAAACGATAAATGGATTGTTTATGGTATTAATGATAATCTTTACAAAAAAGTAGAGATTACGATTTATGACAGATATGGTAAAAGATTATATAATTATAGCTTAAAGACTATTAGACATGGTTGGGATGGTAAATATAATGGTACATTATTACCTAATTCTGACTATTGGTATAAAGCAACATTAATTGACAAAAATGACCAAATAATTGAAAAATCTGGGCATTTTACCTTGAAAAGGTAACTACCTATTTCTCCAAAAAAACGGTGTAAATAAAATTAGTACAGTAAATAATTCTAAACGACCTATTAACATTAAAAAGCTAGACCACCAAAGTCCAATTGGTGGCAAAGCAGCATAATTATTTACTGGTCCAAAAACACCTAATGCAGGACCAACATTTCCTAAACTAGAAGCTGCAATACCTATAGAAGACTCAAAATCAAATCCCATCATAGAAAAACCTAATGCACCTGTAATGAAAGAAATCATGTAAAGAATAAAAAACCCAAGGATGTTAAATACAATAATACCAGAGACCGATTTACGGTTATATCTAACAGGCAAAATAGCGTTTGGGTGCAGTGTTCTTTTAAATTCTAAGAAACCGTTTTTTATCATTACTAAATGACGTACTACTTTAACTCCACCAGAAGTACTACCTGCAGATCCACCCAAGAACATTAAACCAAAAAACATAACTGTTAAAAATGGTGTCCATAAAGAATAATCTGCACTAATAAAACCTGTAGTAGTCACAACTGTTAACACCTGAAATAAAGCATGTCTAAAAGCACTTTCTCCTTCTCCTAATACTTGTGGATGAGATATGCTTGACAATGAAATATCAGCTTTAAAATAAATTAAAAGAGAAGCAACTAGTGTAAAAACTGCTATAAATTTAAAATACAACTTAAACTCCTCATCCTTAATTATCTTTTGCACTTTTCCTTTAAACGCATAATAACTTAAAACAAAGTTAGTACCCGCTAAGAACATAAATAATATTATGATGTATTGAATTAAAGGATTATCATTCCAATAGGCAACACTTGCATTTTTAGTTGAAAAACCTCCTGTAGAAAGCGTACTCATTGAATGGTTAATAGCGTCAAAAAAGCTCATTCCTGCAACTTTAAGCAAAATTGTTTCAGCTGCTGTATATCCAAAATAAATTAGCCATAATCTTTTAGCTGTGTCTGTAATACGAGGATGTAATTTGTCTGCGCTTGGTCCTGGTGCTTCGGCAGCAAACAACTGCATTCCTCCAATTCCTAATAAAGGAAGAATTGCAACTGCTAAAACGATAATTCCCATACCACCAATCCAATGTGTTAGGCTTCTCCAAAACAGAACACCTTTTGGCACGACTTCTATATCATTTAAAATAGACGCTCCAGTTGTAGTAAAGCCAGACATAGTTTCAAAAAAAGCGCTAGTAAAGTTGGGTATTGCTCCAGTTGCAACATAGGGTATTGCTCCAGAAAGAGACATTACAACCCAACCAAAAGCTACTACAATATAACCTTCTCGTTTATTCATCTCTTTATTATGGTTACGATGATGTAACATTCCAAAGAGACCAAAAATTAAGGTTACAATTCCTGAAAGAAAAATTTGTAACGTTACTCCATCTTGATAAATCAAACTTACCAAAGATGATAATAACATAAAACCACCATTAAAAACTAATAGTAGCCCAAAAAAATAAAATATAATTTTATAGTTAAGATGAAGTCGCTTTCTCATGTAATTACAAGAATAATTTTTCTACTTCTTTAATAGATCTTGGCAGACAACAAACAACAATGTAATCTCCTTCTTTTACTTTAAATCCTCCTAAGGCTATTAACCCTTCTCCATTTCTAATAACACCACCAACAATTGCAGATCTAGGAAACTCTACATTTTTAATTAATTTATTACAAATTTTTGATGTTGGCTTGACTTTAAACTCTAACAACTCTGCATTCATGTTGTTTAGTTTTGTCATTGCTATTACTTCTCCTTTACGTATATATCTAAATATGTTGTTGGCTGCTAGAAGTTTTTTGTTAATAAGTGTATCTATTCCTATGGATTGAGATAGTTCAAAATAATCCATATTTTCTACTAAAGCAATTGTCTTTCTTACACCTTTAGACTTAGCTACTAAGCAAGACATAATATTGGTTTCAGAGTTACCAGTTACCGATATAAATGCATCCATATCGTTAATATTTTCTTCTTCAAGCAACTCTACATTACGTCCGTCTCCATTTATCACTAATACTTTTGGCAACTCATCTGCTAGGTCAAAAGCACTATCTTTATTGTTTTCTATAAGCTTAACATTAAACCCATTTGCAGATAAATCTCTACTAGTTTTAAATCCTATTTTACTTCCGCCAAGAATCATTACATCTTTAATTGATGCATTAGTTTTACCTGTCATTTTACACAATTCTTGATCTCCACCTTCACTAGTAATAAACACTACGCTATCTCCTTCTCTAAACTCGGTATCACCACGAGGAATAATTGTGTATTGTGTTCCAAAACGTTGTATTGCTATAGGTACAAAATGAATTTCTGAAAACAATTGTCCTGCCTCTTTTACAGTTTTACCAACAAAATTAGCTGTTCTAGATAACGTTAAACTCACCATAGTTAATGCACCGTCTTCAAACTCATAACTATCTTTAAACGCCGATTGATTTAAAAGTAATTCTATCTCTGATGCTGCTAAACTTTCTGGAGAAATTAGCTCGTCAATTCCAAATCTTGTAAAACCAACTTCATCTTTATGCTTAATAAACTCGGTATTAGAAATTCTTGCAATTGTTCTTTTTGTTCCTAATTGTTTAGCAAGGACACAAGCTGTAATATTTGTAGTTTCTGAAGCGGTTACACCTATAAACAAATCTGATGCTTCTACCCTAGATTCTTTTAAAATGGCAATAGATGTTGCATCTCCTTTAATAACCTTAATATCAAGATGGTTATCTGCGTAAGTTAAGCTTTCTCTATCGGTATCAATTAAAGTAATTTCTTGAGACTCGTAAGACAGTAATTTTGCTAAATGAAATCCAACTTCACCTGCTCCTGCAATAATTATTTTCATAGATTGTATAAAATATGGGGTACAAAGATAAATATTTTAAATATTTAAGCCTTAAATAATTATCCTTTTGAAGTTTTAAGAGAATATGTAAAGCGTTATCTTTGCCAAAATTTTAGTTTTGACAAAAGTAAATCCTTATAAAGATAGTGACTTAGGCAAGAAAGAACAAGTCACAAAAATGTTTGATACAATCTCTAAAGATTATGATGGTTTAAACCGTGTTATTTCTTTTGGAATTGATATTAAATGGCGAAAAAGAGTTGTTGAAATAGTAAAAAAACAACAACCTAAAACCATTTTAGATATTGCTACAGGTACAGGTGATTTAGCTATAAATTTAGCCGAAACTTCTGCAGAAGAAATTGTTGGATTAGACATTAGTCCAGGAATGTTAGAAGTAGGTAAAGAAAAAGTCAAAGCTAAACAGTTAGACAATCGTGTTAAAATGATTATTGGCGATTCTGAAAACATGCCATTTGAAGACAACACTTTTGATGCTATAACTGTTGCTTTTGGGGTAAGAAATTTTGAAACTTTAGAAAATGGTTTAAAGGACATCTTACGCGTATTAAAACCTGGTGGTACTTTTGTAATTTTAGAAACTTCTGTGCCTACTAAATTCCCTTTTAAACAAGGGTACAAAGCCTATTCTAAATTTATCCTACCAAGCATTGGCAGACTATTTTCTAAAGACAAAACGGCTTACAAATATTTAAGCGAAAGTGCTTCTGTTTTTCCTTATGGTGAAGCTTTAAACAATATTTTACGTAATATTGGGTTTATTAATGTGGAAGATAAACCACAAACATTTGGTGTAGCTACAATCTATACAGCATCAAAACAATAATTTACATGAAATATATTTTTTCTTTACTTTTTGTTGTATCAAGCATAACAACGTCTAATGCCCAATTATTTTCAAAAGAAAAAGTACAAAACCTACAAAGTGTAGACAAATCTACTTTAAGTTGGGGCTATTATTTAGGATTTAATAATTTAGACTTTAAATTTGATTATAACAACAATTTAGGCGACATACAAACTGAACGAAGTGTTGGTTTTAATGTAGGTTTAATTGGTAATTTACGCATTAATGATCATTTTGACTTACGTTTAGAACCTGGTTTAGTAATATCTCAACGTAACCTAAACTACTCTATTAATTACTTTGATAATTTTGAAGATGAAGTGTCAGATTCTGATTTACTACGAGAAGTAAAATCTACTTATGTATATTTCCCTTTACTTTTAAAAATTTCAACTAAGAGGATTAATAATATAAAACCTTTTATCCTAACTGGTATATCTACAGCTATTAACTTATCTAGCAACGAAAAAAATCCTGACGATAATTCTGCTGGAGAATTTAGAATGAAAAAAAACGCACAGTTTTATGAGCTTGGGTTTGGTATAGATTTTTACTTAGATCGTTTTAAGTTTACACCATCAATACGTGGTGTCTTTGCTTTAAATGACGAACTTATCAGAGATAAAGATCCAAATAGTCCTTGGACAAGTAACATAAACAAAATGCAAACTCGCGGAGTTTTTATTAATTTTACAGTTCAATAAAAATTTAATTACTTCTTCTAAACTCACTTAACAAAATAGCTCCTGCTGTAGCTACATTTAAGCTTTCTGTTGCTTGCAAATCTCCAAATCTTGGTATGCTAATGCGCTGATTTACGTGTTTTTCAATAGATTGACTAATACCATTGGCTTCATTACCTAATACTAAAATACCGTCGGCAGGTAAATTAGATGCGTAAACATTTTCACCATCCATAAAAGCTCCAAAAACAGTCTGTTTTGTTTCTTCTAAATAATGATTTAAATCTATGTAAAACACATTAACACGTGTAAAACTTCCCATGGTTGCTTGCACAACTTTTGGATTAAAACAATCTACAGTTTCTTTACTACATAATAATTGTTTTACACCAAACCAATCGCAAAGTCTAATTATAGTTCCTAAATTTCCTGGATCTCTTAAAGCATCTAAAGCTACTATCAACCCTTTACTTTCTATTAAGGATAGTTTAGGGATTTCAAAAACCGCCAAAGCAGTATTTGGTGTTTTTAAAGCACTAATTTTTTTTAGTTCTGCTTCGGTTATTAGTGTTTCGTTTTCAACATTAAAAGTTTTGGTAGTAAATAAATCGACTAACTTAAATGTCGAATTTAAAAACTCATTAATCACTTTTACACCTTCAGCAATAAATAAACCTTCTTGCTGTCTATATTTTTTTTGCTGTAAACGCGTTATATTTTTAATCTGATTTTTAGAAATCACTTTTATCTTAAATTTTTTATAAAGTAACAGAAAAAAAAGGAGTTTAGATATTTACACCTAAGCTTTATTCAATATTTAATGTATTTTTGAAATTGCTTTACATAATAAAACAACTTTAGATTAAAATTGCTAAGCTTTTTAAAACATCATTGAAAACATTTCAACCAAAAATAATCGTTTTTTTATTAATTGTTACGCTATTTAACAGCTGTAATTCGGTTAAACGTGTTGGCGAAAATCAGCATCTTTTAACAGAAAACAATTTAATTATAAATGGAGAAAAAATAGCAAACGACACTATTTCTAACACCATTGTACAAAAACCAAACACTCGAATACCTTTAATAAAAACGCCTTTACGCCTATTTATTTATAATATAGCTAGACCTAATATAGATTCTATTTTAATGGAAAAGTATTACAACAATCCAGAAAAAATGGAACGTAAGTCAAAACTTCTTTCTAGAAAACAATTAGATAAACTTATAGAAAGCAAATCTAATTTTAATAAATGGATTAAAAATACAGGTGAAGCTCCAGTAGTAATCAATGAAGAGTTAACTAAAAAATCCACAAAAAATCTCGAAAACTATTATAAATCTAACGGTTGGTTTAATGTAAAAACCGATTATAAAATAAATAGAAAAGACAATAAAAGAGGAACGATTGACTATAAAATAGAAACAGGAAGTCCCTTTATTTTAGATACAGTATATGCAACAATCGCATCCCCATCAGTAAAAAAAATTTATGAAGAACATAAAAATGAAAGCTTTATAAAAGCAGGCAAACAGTTTAAAGACAATTATCTTTATAGCGAAGAAGATCGTATTACCAATCTAATGCGCAACAATGGTGTTTATCATTTTTCTCAAGATTACGTACGCTATGTATCTGATACTTTAAGAGGCAACAGCACTATGACTTTAGAAACAGTTATAGATAACCGCTTGATAAGAGAAGAAGACGAATCTAGACGAGAACCCTTTAAAATTTATAGCATAAAAGATGTAAATATCTATACCAATAGCTCTTTTAAAAACAGAAATGCAACTTTAACAGACTCTGTAAATTATGACGGTTACAATATATATAGCGTTGGTAAATTAAGATACAAACCTAAAGCTATTACTAATGCTGTTTTTATTTCGCCAAACACCATTTTTAAAGACCAAGCAAGACCATTAACATCAAGATTAATAAGCAATCTACGTACGTTTAAATACCCAAATATTGAATATCTAGAAAATCAAGACACTACGCTAACCGCAAATATTTATCTAACACCATTAAAAAAGTTTGAGCTAGGTATTAGTGCAGAAACGTTTCAAAGCAACATACAAACTGTAGGATTTTCTTTTAATCCAAGTTTATTAATTAGAAATGTGTTTAGAGGTGCAGAAACGTTAGAGCTTTCTGGATTTGCTTCTATTGGTGCTTCAAAAGATGCAAATAATGGTAATGATCAATTTTTTGATATTAATGAGCTTGGAGCTAATTTAAAGCTTAGTTTTCCAAGGATTTTCTTTCCTATTAATACCGAAAAGATCATTCCTAAATCTATGTTTCCTAGTACAAAAATTTCTCTTTCGGCATCTAGCCAAACCAATATTGGCTTAGATAGACAAACCTTTACTGGCATATTTAACTACCAATGGTATCCTAGTAAAAAAGTTACAAATAGATTAGATTTTTTTAATATTCAATTTGTAAAAAACCTAAACACAGCAAACTACTTTAACGTATATCAAAACTCTTTTGATGCATTAAATGAAATTGCTCAAAACAGTGGTTTTATAGCAACAAACCAAACCTTAGGCATACCCACACAAGCAGATAATTTTTTAAATGAAATTAGAAACGGAACATATAACAACACCTTATCTAATGACGATTTAACAGCAGCTAATGCAATTGCCGAAAGAAAAATAAGATTAACAGAAGACAACTTAATCTTCTCTACTAACTTTAATTACGTAAAAGATAGAAGAGATAATCTTTTAGATGAAGATTTTTCTATATTACGACTTAAACTAGAATTAGCAGGTAACTTCTTATCTACAGTATCTTCTTTAATTGGTGTAGAAAAAAATGAGAATGATAAATATGAGCTTTTTAATGTAGCTTTTTCTCAATACGTAAAAACCGAATTTGATTATATCAAGCATTGGCGTCTAGGGTACAAAAATGTTTTTGCAGTAAGAAGTTTTGTTGGTATTGCAATACCATACGGAAATTCGACCAACATACCCTTCTCAAAAAGTTTCTTTGCAGGTGGCGCTAATGACAACAGAGCTTGGACAGCATATAACTTAGGACCAGGAAGTTTAAATACTACAAACGAGTTTAATGAAGCTAACTTTAAAATTGCTCTTAGCGCAGAACAACGTTTTAACCTATTTGGTGATTTAAACGGCGCTTTATTTGTAGATGCAGGAAACATTTGGAACGTTTTTGATGATATTGAAGATGACCGTGCAACGTTTTCTGGATTTGACTCTTTAAAAGACATAGCTGTTGGTTCTGGTTTTGGATTAAGGTACGATTTTGGCTTTTTTGTACTACGTGGCGATATCGGATTTAAAACCTATAATCCTGCTTATTCAGAAGGTAATAGATGGTTTAAAGATTATAACTTCTCTAACGCAGTCTATAATATTGGTATAAATTATCCATTCTAAACAGTCTTAATTTTGCGATAACGTTTGCGTGGTTTTATACCTAAAAACTTAAAAATAACATCTAATTTCCTTACTTTTACAAACATTACTAATTCAACAAATTAAATTAAAATGGCTCATAACATTAAACCTGGAGTTGCAACCGGAAAAGAAGTTCAAGAAATTTTTAAACTAGCTAAAGAAAAAGGCTTTGCATTACCTGCTGTCAACGTAATTGGATCTAATACAATTAATGGTGTTTTAGAAACTGCAGCAGAATTAAACGCTCCTGTTATTATACAATTCTCAAATGGTGGTGCTCAATTTAACGCCGGTAAAGGTTTAAGTAACGAAGATCAAAAAGCTGCTATAGCTGGTAGTATTGCAGGTGCAAAACATGTACACCAAATGGCAGACGCTTATGGTGTTCCTGTAATTTTACATACAGATCACTGCGCAAAAAAATTATTACCTTGGATTGACGGATTGTTAGACGCTAGTGAGCAACACTTTAAAGAAACAGGTAAACCGCTTTACAGCTCTCATATGATTGATTTAAGTGAAGAGCCTTTAGAAGAAAACATTGAAATCTGTAAAACTTATCTTGAGCGAATGAGCAAGATGGGAATGACTTTAGAAATAGAACTTGGTATTACAGGCGGTGAAGAAGATGGTGTAGACAATAGTGATGTAGACGAGTCTAAATTATACACACAACCAGAAGAAGTAGCTTACGCTTATGAAGAGTTAAGCAAAGTAAGTGATCAATTTACTATTGCTGCTGCATTTGGAAATGTACATGGAGTTTATAAACCAGGAAATGTAAAGTTAACTCCAAAAATTCTTAAAAATTCTCAAGAATATATTTCAGAAAAATATAATGTACCACACAACCATATTGACTTCGTATTTCATGGTGGATCAGGTTCTACTTTAGAAGAAATTAGAGAAGCTATAGGTTACGGTGTTATAAAAATGAATATAGACACAGATATGCAATATGCATTTATGTCTGGTGTTAGAGATTATATGGGAGAAAAAGCAGATTATTTAAAATCTCAGATTGGTAGTCCTGATGGACCAGATTCTCCTAACAAAAAACACTATGATCCACGTGTTTGGCTACGTAAAGGAGAACAAACATTTGTAAGTCGTCTTAAACAAGCATTTGAAGATTTAAATAACGTAAATACACTTTAAACGTTAAATTTTAAAACAAATAAATCCTGCTTATATACTATAACCATTTAGTTAAGCAGGATTTTTTATATGTTTACAAGTCTAAAATTAACAGTTAAACATTTCAATTTTTTGAGATTAAATAATAAATACTGTAATTTTGTACGCTTGATTACTTAAAAACTAACTAATAGCAAAACCGGTTTTTCAAGCATAATTTTAAAACCGTAAATAAAAATCGTAAATCAATATGGCTTGGTTTAAAAGAAAAGAAAAAGGTATACAAACCTCTACAGAACAAAAAAAAGATACTCCTAAAGGCTTATGGTATAAGTCTCCAACTGGTAAAATAGTAGACTCTAAAGAATTAGAGAAAAATTTCTATGTAAGCCCAGAAGATGGATACCACGTAAGAATAGGAAGTAAAGAATATTTTGAAATTTTATTTGATGATAACAAGTTTAAAGAGCTAGATGCTAACCTAACATCTAAAGACCCTTTAAAATTTGAAGACACAAAAAAGTATCCAGACCGTTTAAAAGCTGCTGAAAAGAAAACAAATTTAAAAGACGCTGTACGTTGCGCTGTTGGTAAATCTAAAGGAAAAGATTTAGTAATTGCTTGTATGGATTTTGCTTTTATAGGTGGATCAATGGGTAGTGTTGTTGGAGAAAAAATTGCTCGTGCTGCAGATTATGCATTAAAGAAAAAACTTCCATTTATGATTATATCCAAATCTGGTGGTGCACGTATGATGGAAGCTGCTTTATCATTAATGCAATTAGCAAAAACATCTGCTAAATTAGGACAACTTGCAGATGCTGGTTTACCTTACATCTCTTTATGTACAGATCCAACAACTGGAGGTACTACTGCTTCTTTTGCGATGTTAGGAGATATAAACATTGCAGAACCAGGTGCTTTAATAGGATTTGCTGGACCACGTGTTGTACGTGATACTACAGGACAAGAGTTACCAGAAGGCTTCCAAACCTCAGAGTTTTTATTAGAGCATGGTTTCTTAGATTTTATTACACATCGTAAAGATTTAAAAAACAAAGTTAATAAGTACATAGACTTAATAACTAATCAGCCGTTAAGAGCTTAAAATATAAAAAAAAGACCTTTTTACAAAGGTCTTTTTTTTATAAATCATATATTTAATTTCATCCTTTTCTAAAGAAAATTTTAAAAGTAGTTCCTTTATCTACCTGGCTTTCAACTTCAATTTTTCCTCCCATAGACTCTACGTGATTCTTTGTTATAAATAAACCAACACCTGTTGCATCCTTGTTATAATGAAACGTTTTATAAAGTTTAAATAAACTATCTCCAAACTTATCCAAGTCTATACCTAAGCCATTATCTTTAATTTTTAAAATATTAAATTGTCCTTTTATTTCATTTTCAATAGTCACTTCTAATGGTCTTTCATTAGATCTATACTTAATAGCATTTGTCAAAAAATTAAGAATAACACTATCTAAATATGCTGGTATAGCTTTTATTTCACAATTAGCTTCAACTTTGTTTACTATTTTACAATCTATATTTTTAGCTAAAGCACTTACGTTGTAAATAGTTTTGCTAACGTATTCGCATAAATTAAGATTATCTAACTTATTTTCTTTAATTGTTTTTATTTTAGATATTTCTGTTAAATGAAGTACGGTATCATTTAAATTAGTGACCGAGTCTTTTAGCATTTTAAAATCTTCTCTAGGCTTTATTTCAGGAATATCCTCTTCAATAAAATCTACAAGCGTAGATAAATTAAATACATGAGTTTTTAAATTGTGGGTAATAATCTCTGTAAAATCAGATAAACGCTCATTTTGAATCTTTACGATATCTAGCATTGATTTTAATTTATTCTCATTTTTTATCATTTGACTTATATCTGATATTTGAGAAATAAAATATTGAGGTTTATCTAAATTGTCTTTAACTAAAGACACACTTAGCCTAGCCCAAATTACACGACCATCTTTATGAAAATATCTTTTTTTCATAGAATAGCTAGGTATAGTCCCTGATAGCAAAGATTTCATCTTAGATAAATCTATATCAAGATCATCTTTATGGGTAATCTCTTTAAAAGTCATACTATAAAGCTCTTCTTTAGTATAACCTAAAGTATTTAGCACACTAGCATTAACTTTTACCCATTCTCCCTTTAAACTAACAATAGCAATCCCTTCTTTAGCTTGGTTAAAGATATTTTCAAAAAGATCGTTTTTGACCTTTTCGATTTCGAAGTTCATAATATATTGATTTATAGCGATATAAAATTACATCATTAAGAGGTAAGTATCAAAAAAACTCGTTATAAACTCAAAAAAAATTAAAAAAATATCTAATTAGATGTTTTATACATTTAAACATAGAGTTTTAATAAAAATACTTATATTTGCCGCTCGAAAGATAACCTTTCGTGTACATAACAATCATTTACAATAATATTAGCATGTATTTATCAAAAGAAAAAAAAGAAGAAATCTTCGCAAAACACGGTAAAGGAGCAAACGATACTGGTTCTGCAGAAGGACAGATTGCATTATTCACTTACAGAATTAACCACTTAACAGAACACTTAAAAAAGAATCGTAAAGATTTTAACTCAGAGCGTTCTCTTGTAAAAATGGTAGGTAAGCGTCGTGCGCTTTTAGACTATTTAACTAAAAAAGATATCATGAGATATCGTGCAATAGTGAAAGAATTAGGATTAAGAAAATAATTAAAAAGAGGCTTCGCGCCTCTTTTTTTCATTATATAACTCGCTTTCGAACGAGTATAACTATCGGAATTGAAGAAGCTAATTATAGTTTTTCATTGGTCACACAACAACTACACAACAACACAACGACCATTGTTTAATTAGAATTAAAAAATTTATGATTCCAAAAACTTACAAAGAGGTCATTGACCTTGGGGACGGTAGAGAAATATCTATCGAAACCGGAAAACTTGCAAAACAGGCTCATGGTTCTGTTGTTGTGCAATCAGGAAAATGTATGTTATTATGTACAGTTGTTTCCAACTATAAAGCTGCAGACGTAGACTTCTTACCGTTAACAGTAGATTATAGAGAAAAATTTGCTGCTGCTGGTCGTTACCCTGGTGGTTTCTTTAAAAGAGAAGCAAGACCAAGCGACGGAGAAGTATTAACTATGCGTCTTGTAGACCGTGTTTTACGTCCATTATTCCCAAAAGATTACCACAGCGAAACTCAGGTAATGATTCAATTAATGTCTCATGACCCAGAAGTTATGCCAGACGCTATGGCTGGTTTAGCTGCATCTGCCGCTATACAATTATCAGACATTCCTTTTGAAACTCCAATCTCAGAAGTAAGAGTAGGACGTATTAATGGAGAATTCATCATCAATCCAACATTAGCACAATTAGCAGAATCTGATATCGACATGATGATTGGTGCATCTGCTGATTCTGTAATGATGGTAGAAGGTGAAATGGATGAGATTTCTGAAGAAGAAATGACAGA
This sequence comes from Mesoflavibacter sp., assembly GCF_964226795.1. NCBI lineage: Bacteria > Pseudomonadati > Bacteroidota > Flavobacteriia > Flavobacteriales > Flavobacteriaceae > Mesoflavibacter > Mesoflavibacter sp. The sequence continues at coordinate 262,109 of NZ_CAXQQP010000007.1, read as the reverse complement.
AGCTATCAAAGCTGCTCACGAAGCTATTAAAATACAGTGTGAAGCTCAAACAAAATTAGCTGAAGCATTTGGTAAAAAAGAAACCAGAGAATACGAACCAGAAAGAGCAGACGAAGATTTAGCTAAAAAGATCCACGATATGGCATACGATAAAGTATATGCTGTAGCAAAAGCAGGATCTTCTAAGCACGAACGTGGTGCTGCATTTGCAGAAATTAAAGAAGAAATAATCGCTTCATTCTCTGAAAAAGAAGTTGAAGATTTTGGCGATTTAATTTCAAAATATTACAGCAAAGCTGAAAAAGCTGCTGTACGTGACTTAACATTAAACGAAGGATTACGTTTAGATGGTCGTAAAACAACAGAGATTAGACCAATTTGGTGTGAGGTAGATTACTTACCATCAACACATGGTTCTTCTATCTTTACTCGTGGAGAAACGCAAGCATTAGCAACCGTTACTTTAGGTACAAGTAGAGAAGCTAACCAAATAGACATGCCATCTTTTGAAGGTGAAGAGCGTTTCTATTTACACTATAACTTCCCTCCATTTTCAACAGGTGAAGCAAGACCTATTAGAGGTACTTCTAGACGTGAAGTTGGACATGGTAACTTAGCGCAACGTGCTTTAAAAGGTATGGTACCAGAAGATTGTCCATATACAGTACGTGTAGTATCAGAAGTGTTAGAATCTAACGGTTCTTCTTCTATGGCAACAGTTTGTGCTGGTACTATGGCACTTATGGATGCTGGTGTTAAATTAAAGAAGCCTGTTTCTGGTATTGCAATGGGATTAATTACTGATACAGAATCTGGTAAATACGCTGTATTATCTGATATTTTAGGTGATGAAGATCACTTAGGAGATATGGACTTTAAAGTAACTGGTACCGCAGATGGTATTACTGCTTGCCAAATGGATATAAAGGTTAAAGGATTATCATATGAGATTTTAGTAAATGCACTAAAACAAGCTCGTGATGGTCGTTTACACATCTTAAGCAAATTAACAGATACTATTGCAGAACCTAATACAGATGTTAAAGATCATGCTCCAAAAATGGTAACAAGACGTATTCCTAATGAATTTATTGGAGCTCTTATTGGTCCTGGCGGAAAGAATATTCAAGAACTACAGAAAGAAACAGAAACTACTATTGTTATCAATGAAGATCCTGTTACTGAAGAAGGTATTGTTGAAATCTTAGGAGTTGGCTCTGAAGGTATAGATGCTGTTTTGGCTCGTATTGATGCCATGTTATTTAAACCAGAAGTTGGTAGCATCTACGAAGTAAAAGTGATTAAAATGTTAGATTTTGGAGCTGTTGTAGAGTATACAGAAGCACCAGGAAACGAAGTGTTATTACACGTTAGTGAATTAGCTTGGGAACGTACAGAAAATGTATCTGATGTTGTAAACATGGGAGACGTTTTTGATGTAAAATACTTTGGTATTGATCCAAGAACAAGAAAAGAAAAAGTATCTCGTAAAGCTATTTTACCTAAACCAGAAGGATGGCAAGACAGACCTAAGCGCGATAACAATAAAGGTGGAAATCGTGAACGCAACAACAAACGTGACGACAGAAAACCTAGAAATGACAAAAAAGACTAATTCTTTTTTAAAAACTGAAAAATTAAACCTCGTAATTCTTTACGAGGTTTTTTTATAAAGTTTTCTTAAAAATTAATTTACCAAAGTCTGCACTTTAGATTAAGGCGTAAATATGATAAACAATCATTTATTTATGCACAACTCAACACTTAACCAAAACAAACTTTTTAAATCAATTAAAAAACTTTTATTAATCCCAAAAACCAAAACTGAAATCACTCAGAATAGAGCGATATTAATAAGTTCGTTTATATTTATTGCTTTTGGACTGTATTTACTTTCTATTTTTTATTCAGACTTAGAGACATTCAATAATAATAGAAAAGAATCTTTATTGGGTCTAAGCTTTCTCATCATTGCTACTTCATTATTTATATACAAAGCGTTTTTTTTCATATATACCACATATAACTATTTTAAATATAAACCTATAGCATCTGTTAAAGATCAAAGTTTACCAACATGCACAGTAATCATTCCTGCATATAACGAAGGTAAACAAGTGTATGATACATTAATAAGCATTTCAAAAAGTGATTATCCAAAAAACAAACTACAATTAATAGCTATAGATGATGGTAGCTTAGACAATACTTGGTCATGGATTAAGAAAGCTAAAGAAGAGCTTAAAGATGAATTAGAAATTTTCAAGCAACCAAAAAACCAAGGAAAAAGGCATGCTCTATATCGTGGTTTTAATTTAGGTAAAGGAGACGTTTTTGTGACAATTGATAGCGACTCTATTGTAACTAAAGATACATTGCGCAACCTTGTTAGTCCATTTTCTAAAGATGAAAATTGTGCTGCTGTAGCAGGAAATATTAGAGTACTAAACAATAAAAAACGAATTATCCCTAAAATGCTAGATGTTAGTTTTGTAATGAGTTTTGAGTTTGTAAGATCTGCAGAAAGCAACTTAAACACCGTATTATGTACACCTGGTGCGCTAGCAGCATATAAAAAAGATGCAGTATTAGCCTGTTTAGATAATTGGATTAATCAAAAATTTATGGGAAAACCATCTGACATTGGTGAAGATAGAGCTTTAACAAATATGATATTAAAACAAGGAAAAAATGTTCTATTTCAACGTAACGCTATTGCCTACACTAATGTTCCAGAAGAATATCCTGGACTATATAAAATGTTTATACGATGGTCTAGAAGTAATGTAAGAGAAAACTTAGAGATGTCTAAATACGTATTTACTAATTTTAGAAAAAACAATAAACTAGGAGCAAGACTATTATTTATCAGTCAATTTTCTAATTTACTTCTAAGTTATCCATTTGTCTTATTCATGCTATTTTTTGTAATGATTCATCCTTTATTATTTTTAGGTACTACTCTATTTAGTATTTTAATAATTTCATCATTCTCATTACTGTTCTTTTTTACTAGATACAAATCACTACAAGGGTTTTGGGCATTTACATATAGCATTGTGTACACATTTGCATTGTTCTGGATAACTCCTTATGCAATAGCAACAGCTAGAAAACCTGGTTGGTTAACACGCTAGTTAATATTAAAATAATTAATTGGCACAGACTATAATTTAGACTGACAAAACCTCATTTTTGCGACACTATGTCAGTTTTCAGTTTTATTAATTTTTCAAAATACACTAAGGATTTTACTCAATAATTGAGAAACCTTCAAACTTTACTTAAATAATTTTCACATATAACAATTTTTAAAATTAATTCTTTTTTTCGGGTGTTCCGTACAGTCCTTGTGCAATAATAAGTGTATAATATTTAAAACCAACACTTTAAAAAACATGAAAGTATTAGTTATTGGAGCAGGAAATATGGGATTAACATACTCTGAAGGTATGGCTAGCTCACCACTTTTAGGTAAGCATAATCTTAAAATATTTGATACTGATCCAAAAAAGATCGAAACTTTAAGTAAAGAACCTCATTTTGATGTTTATGATAATTTAGACGATTGTTTACCAAAAGCAGATATCGTTTTTGTAGCTGTAAAGCCATATCATAGCGAGGATTTATTTAAAGAAATGAAGCCAAAAATTAACAACCAACAAATTATTGTGTCATTAATGGCTGGTGTAACAATAGATACAATTAAAGAACAATTAGGCGCTATTAAAGTTGTAAGAGCAATGCCTAACCTTCCTGCAAAAGTTGGAAAAGGTGTAACGTCTTACACAGAATCTGACGCTGTTAGTAAAATAGAGTTAATCATGGTTAGAAACCTTTTAGATACTACAGGTACTTCTATTCATGTTAATACAGAAAAATTTATCGATGCCTCTACAGGAATTTCTGGTAGTGGACCAGCATACGTATTCTATTTTATGCAATCTATGTTAGAAGCTGCATTAAAAATGGGCTTCTCAGATTACGATTCTAAGATTTTAGTAAGCAATACTTTTGAAGGTGCAATAGAACTTTTTAATCAGTCAGATTTATCTCCAAAATCTTGGATAAACAGAGTTGCTTCTAAAGGAGGTACAACTCAAGCTGCAATAGATAGTATGGAGGATAATAATGTAAAACAGTTAATACAAGATGCTGCATATGCTGCATTTGATAGAGCTGTAGAATTAGGTAAAGACAAATAAAATGGACGACGATATTAAAAAAATTGTAGTAAAAGTAGGAACCAACGTTCTTACAAATAAAGATAACCGAATTTTAGGACCGGTTTTAAGAGAATTAGTACGACAAATTTCTGTTTTAAATGAAAGAGATATAGACGTTGTATTAGTGTCATCTGGTTCTGCAATTGCAGGAAAAGAAGTCTTAGGCGAAATCAAAGCAACAGATAAAGCTATAAGACGTCAAATTTATTCTTCTGTAGGACAACCTCGTTTAATGCGTCATTACTATAGTATTTTTCATGATTATGGGATGCGATGCGCCCAAGTTTTAGCAACCAAAAGAGATTTTGATGCTGGCAAACACCGTGAGAACATGATAAACTGTTATCAAGGTTTATTGGCAGAAGGTGTAACTCCTATTGCTAATGAGGATGACGCCGTTTCTTTAAGTATGTCTATGTTCTCTGATAATGATGAGTTAGCTAGTTTAGTTGCAGAATTAATAGATGCAGACAGGTTAATAATTTTATCTGATACAGACGGATTATATACCGGTCATCCAGATGATGAAGATTCAGAAAAAATTACAGAAGTCACCGTTGATCAAAATGTAGAAAAATACGTCAAAGCTTCTGGTAAAAAGGAAGGCGAAGGACGTGGTGGTATGGCTTCAAAATTAAAAATAGCCAAGGGAACTGCCAAAAAAGACATTCCGACTTATATCGCCAATGGTAAAAGAGAAAATGTAATTGTAGACATTGTAGACGATAAAGAAATAGGAACAAAATTTATTCACTAAAAAAAATTGAAAATGAAATTATTAGATAAAAACATAAAAAATAAAGTTCTAGATTCAATGATAACTATTATTGATAAAGAACGACATCAAATTATAGCCGAAAATAAAAAAGATTTAGACGCTTTTGATAAAGAAGACCAAGCATTATACGACCGTTTAGTTGTTGATAACGCAAAGGTTGACGGTATGATAAAAGCCATACAAGAAGTTAGAGATCAAGAGGATCCTGTTGGACAGACTATTTCTGATTTAACTTTAGATAGCGGACTTAAAGTCACCAATAAAACAGCGCCATTTGGCACTATTCTTATCATTTATGAGTCTAGACCAGATGTAACTATAGAAGCTGCTGTTTTAGCCTTTAAAGCCAATAATAAAATCTTATTAAAAGGTGGTAAAGAAGCTGTAAATAGTAATATTATTTTAGAAAAATGCTGGCATCAAGCTTTAGAAGAGAATGGATTAACAAAAGACTGGATTAAATTATTACATTTAAAAAGAGAAGAAACTCAAGATTTCTTAAAAAACCCACCAGAAAAAATAGATTTAATCGTACCGCGTGGTGGAGAACGCTTAATTAAATTTGTTAAAGACAATGCTACTTGCGCCGTATTAATTAGCGGAAGAGGTAACAACTTTTTATACGTTGCAGAAGACGCAGATTGGTTAAAAGCCGTAAAAGTAATCGTTAATGCTAAAACAGATAAAATTTCAGGATGTAACGCACTTGATAAAGTATTAATCGATAAGAATATCCCTGAATACGAAAAGAAAATACAAGAATTAGAAACCATGTTACACAAACTTGGTGTCGATATTTTAGTAGATGAAAATGTAAGTGAAATTCTTCCAAATGAAACCCAAGTGAAAGATAACAACATTTGGTACGAAGAGTTTTTAGCTATGAAAATTATGCTAGCCGAAGTTAATAATGAAGATAACGCTATCGACATGATAAATAAATATTCTGGAGGTCACTCGGCAGCAATAATAACAGAAGATAAAGAATTAGCTAAAAAATTTATGCAGCAAGTAGATAGTGCAGCTGTATACCATAATGCCTCTACACGATTTACAGATGGTGGACAAATGGGTGTTGGTGCAGAGCTTGCCATTAGTACGGATAAGTTACACCATCGTGGTCCATTAGGATTAAAGCAATTAGTTACAAATAAATACTACGTCTTTGGTGACGGACACATAAGAACAAGTTAATTTTTAAAAAAATTAAACTTTTTTGTAACAAAAAGTAATTGTCTTACGTATAACTATTGATAGCAAATTATTCACATTAAATAAATCACTCTATTTTTAGATGAGACAACTTAAAATTACGAAGCAGGTTACTAACAGAGAAACTGCTTCTTTAGACAAGTATCTTCAAGAAATTGGTAAGGTAGACCTTATTACTGCAGATGAAGAGGTAGAGTTAGCACAACGTATTAAAGCAGGAGACCAAGTAGCATTAGAAAAATTAACTAAAGCTAACTTACGTTTTGTTGTATCGGTTGCTAAACAATATCAAAACCAAGGTTTAACATTACCAGATTTAATTAACGAAGGGAACTTAGGTCTTATCAAAGCTGCACAACGTTTTGACGAAACTCGTGGTTTTAAATTTATATCTTATGCTGTATGGTGGATTAGACAATCTATTTTACAAGCGTTAGCAGAGCAATCTAGAATCGTACGTTTACCTTTAAACAAAATTGGTTCTATTAACAAGATTAATAAAACCTTTGCATTTTTAGAGCAAGCACACGAGCGTCCACCAAGTGCAGAAGAAATTGCAAAAGAGTTAGACATGACTATTAACGATGTTAAAGAGTCTATGAAAAACTCTGGTCGTCACGTAAGTATGGATGCACCTTTAGTAGAAGGTGAAGATTCTAACTTATATGATGTATTAAACTCTGGCGAATCACCAAACCCAGATAGAGAATTATTACACGAATCTTTACGTACAGAAATTGAACGCGCTTTAGAAACGTTAACACCTCGTGAAGCAGATGTAATAAGACTTTACTTTGGTTTAGGTAACCAACATCCAATGACATTAGAAGAAATTGGAGAAACTTTTGACCTTACCAGAGAACGTGTAAGACAAATTAAAGAAAAAGCTATACGTAGATTAAAACATACGTCTAGAAGTAAAATATTAAAAACTTACTTAGGATAATAAGTACGTTTTTTACCCTAACAAACAGTTAATCATAACTGTTCGTTTTTTGATTGATGAAAGAACCCGAAGCTGATTACTTCGGGTTCATTTTTTTTATTATATTAGTAATAGCCCTAAATACATTGTTAACAATGAAAACTATATGTTACATCAGTAATTTTGGTAAAAACTTAGACAGCAAAACCATAGATACTTTAACAAAAAAAGTAAGTTTAAAAAACAATAAGCTAGGTGTAACTGGTCTATTAATAATAAAAGACAATCATTTTTTTCAGATAATAGAAGGAGAATCTCATATAATAGATGAACTATTTGATAAAATAAGCATAGACAAAAGACACAACAATCTAATAAAGCTTCTAGAAACTCAAATAGAAGACAGAATATTTGATGATTATAACTCAGGTGATTTTCAAATAGTAAAAGACTATTCTAATTTGAAAAAACTATATTTGTATTTTAACTGGATTAAAGAAGCAGAGTATATTCCAGCTATCGAAATAATCAATTTAACTACAAATTTTTTAAAGTTTAGTCACTAATGAGTAAATGTTACATAGCGCCTTCAATGCTAGCTGCCGATTTTGGCAACCTTCAACGAGATACAGAAATGGTTAATAATAGTGAAGCCGATTGGTTTCATATAGATATAATGGATGGTGTTTTTGTTCCAAACATTTCTTACGGAATGCCTGTTTTAAAAGCCATATCTAAACACGCTAAAAAAACTATTGATGTACACTTAATGATTGTAGATCCTGATAGATATATTAAAACATTTGCAGATTTAGGAAGTGATATATTAACGGTACATTATGAAGCTTGTACGCATTTACACAGAACAGTTCAAGCTATTAAAGCAGAAGGTATGAAAGCTGGTGTAGCTCTAAATCCTCATACCAACATAAATGTTTTAGAAGATATTATTAACGATATTGATTTAGTATTAATCATGAGTGTTAATCCTGGTTTTGGAGGACAAAGCTTTATAGAAAACACTTACAACAAAGTAAAACAACTAAAGCAACTAATAGCAGATAAAAACGCTAACGTTATGATTGAAATTGACGGTGGTGTAACTAATAAAAATGCAAAGCAATTAGTAGATGCAGGTGCAGATGCATTGGTAGCTGGTAGTTATGTCTTTAAAAGCGACAACCAAACAGAAACAATTAAAGACTTAAAAGCTTTAGCTAATTCTTAAATAATAGATAAAGGCTACCAATTGGTAGCCTTTATCATTTTTAACCCTTAAACAAATTTTAGTACTGATTAATTAGATATTTAATCAAATCAGTTGTGGTTACTATGCCAACTAAAATTTCGTTATCTACTACTGGTAAGGCATGAAATTCTTTTTCTGCTAAAATTTCTGCAACCTCTTTTATGGTTGTATCACTAGAAACTGTAATCAATTTCTTAGCCATTACCTGTTCTATTGTAAACATATTATATACTACAGTATCTACGTCTTCTGCATAATCATCTATTGCGTCTGCAAAACTAATACGTAATAAATCGGTATAGCTTAACATACCAACAATCTCTTTTCCTGATACTACTGGAATATGTCTAATATTGTTTTTTTTAAATAAGCTCTCTGCTTTTTCTAAGTCATCATTAGTTTTTAACGAGATGACATTTTTTGTCATTATTTCTGAAATTGGTGTTCTTTTTTTCATCATTTAAGGCTTTAAATTCTACAATAAATTTAAAATTTAAAACCCTTAAAAATTATGATAAAAGTCAGTAAATTAATAATTAGCAAAATTGAAATTAAGCATACGCTTTACAAGTCTATACAACTCAGGAAATTGTCTTTTAAACTCACCTGGAGTTTCAATAAAAGTTTCTATAATGACTGACAAAAACTCAAATTGATTGGTATAAGCATAATCTCTAAAATATTCAGATTCTATTAGACGATTTTTATAATCTTCATTTGTCTCTATAAAATGTGCAATATCAGAAAACCCATTAATAAAAATAGCTGCTTTAAGTCCTTTTTGATTTAAACAATCCAAATGCATTGCATGTACAAATTCATGTATTGCCACATTAAAATTATCATTGTCTATAGAGTAACCGTGTAAAACATCTTCCCAAGACAATACAATTGCTTTATAAGATGGGTTAAACTCACCTTTATGCATGTTTTCATTAAGTTTAGAATAAAAAGCTGTAGGATACAATAAAACCTTATCAAGAAGTTTAATCCTGTAGTTTCTAAACCCAAAATTAAGCAGTGAAGATGTTGCAGCTATAATCACCTTCATTTGTTCTGTAACTTGCAGCTCTTGCTTTCCTATAAAAGTAGTTTCTTTTAAAAATGTAGCTACACGATGCTCAAAAAACACTTGATGTTTTGTTGAGAGTTTTCTATAGAAAGTATATTCGTTTTTTAAAATAGAAAGTTGTAATGGTGTTAGCTTTTTTAGTTTAAAATATACATGATTAAACAGTGGTTTTTTAAAACGTGAAGCATAAAAAAACTGAAATGCTCTAGCTAGTTTATACACTATAAAAATTGCAATTAAAACAACACCAATTGGTATGATATATTCATAAATTAGTTGTCTTTCTAACTCTTCTTGTTGTTTTGTTTGAAGTAATAATTGCAACAACATTAACTAAATAGGTTTCTTTTTTGATGAATTTGTGACTGCGACAGGAGTCGAACCTACAACCGCTGGAGCCGAAATCCAGTGCTCTATCCAATTGAGCTACGCAGCCTTTTTTTAGTTATGCTAATTTAGCTTTAACAATATTAGAAATGGTTTTACCGTCAGCTCTACCTGCTAATTCTTTACTTGCCATACCCATAACTTTACCCATATCTTTCATACCGTCTGCACCAGTTTTTGCAATAATATCTTCTACAATTTTTGCTACCTCATCTTCACTCATTGCTTCTGGCAAAAACTGCTCGATAACTTTAGCTTCAGCTAACTCTGGCTCAGCCAAATCTTCTCTACCTTGATCGATATAAACAGCTGCGCTATCTTTACGTTGCTTAACTTGTTTTTGTAATAATTTAAGTTCTTGCTCTTCTGTTAACTCTTCTTTTGATCCTGTTTCTGTTTGTGCCAAAAGAATAGCAGATTTTACTGCTCTTAAAGCGGTTAAAGCGGTTTGATCTTTACTTTTCATAGCCTCTTTTAAGGCTGTCATTACTTTTGCTGATAAGCTCATTTTAATTTGTTTTTTTAAGAGTACGAAGATACTAAAAAGTGACTATTAATATTAAAAAACAAAACCCGAAAAGCTTGAGGGAACTTTTCGGGCTATAGTTATAATTAATGAATTAATTAAAAATCTTAATCTACATTATCGTGTAAAAATGAATTGTTATTTCTTAATTGAATATCATCATTATCATCTACACCTAATGTAGTTCTAGAAATATTTGTATCTGAAGAATGTTGTCTATCTTCTAACTCTAATCCTTGACGCTTGTACGCTGGTACTTTCTCTATATCATCAATTTTGGAGGTATTAAATTTATAATTAAAGTTCTTCATTTTTTTTCTACGCTCTTCTGCTCTACTTTTTAGTAGTTCTGAAATTGGCGTATTCATTGGATCTACTTCTACATCTGGTTGAATTTCTTTTGATTCTGCATCAGTCTCAACTGTTTTCTTTTCTAAAACAATTTCTTCTTGCTTTACTTCTGGTTTTGAATTTATAGCAGATTCTTTTATTTCGTAATCATCTAAAGCGTAACGTTTTTCTCCTGTCTCTGTATTTTCAGTAACAGGAATAACCTCTACAAAATCATTTACTTCTAAATCGGTTACATTGTCTGATAGATCCATAACTATTGGACCTTCGTCTTCTTCGGTAACTGGAGCAGATGTAGGTTCCTTTTCAGAAATAGGCATATCAAAACTAAGCATAATTTGCTGTTTGTTTTGCTCTTCTTCTATTGGTTTAGGCGCTTCTTTTTTTGCTGTAGAGGTAATCTTAAATTCTTGATTTTCGTCTAAATTAACATCTACTTCGTAATAAGTTACATCTAAGTTTTTTATAAACTCACTTGTAGGTATTAAGTCACGCTCTTCTATAGTTTGTTTTTTTACTTGATCCATTTCAAAAGAAGATAATGACTGTTTGGCTTCTTCTTCCTCTTCTTCTATTTCTAAAGTATGCTTAACAACTGGAGCTTCCTTCTTCTCTTCTAACTCAATATTTGGTAAGATTATAGCAGGATTTGGTTGTTCTCTGCTTAAATCTTGCTCCATACTCTGATCGTCTTCTAATGCATGAATTACTTTTTTTGCTTCAGTATTAGAAATTTCGTTTTGCTGTTCTACATCAAATCCTGTTGCAATTACTGTAACTGCAATAGACTCTTCTAAGCTTTCGTCTTCACCAACACCCATAATAATGTTAGCGCCATGACCTGCTTCATTTTGAATGTGGTCGTTAATTTCTCCAATCTCATCAATAGTAATTTCTTGAGCTCCAGAAACGATAAGCAACAATACGTTTTTGGCTCCTGTGATTTTATTATCGTTAAGTAATGGCGAATCTAATGCTTTTGAAATGGCTTCGTGCGCACGGTTTTGACCAGAAGCTGCTGCAGATCCCATAATTGCGGTACCACTATTACTTAATACAGTTTTTGCATCACGCAAGTCAATGTTTTGTGTATAGTGATGTGTTATAACTTCTGCTATACCACGTGCTGCTGTTGCTAAAACCTCGTCTGCTTTAGAAAAACCTGCTTTAAAACCTAAATTACCATAAACTTCTCTTAGTTTATTATTATTTATAACGACTAACGAGTCTACTTCTGCACGTAATTTTTCTATACCTATTTGAGCTTGTTCATTACGCATTTTTCCTTCAAACTGAAATGGCATTGTTACAATCCCAACTGTTAAAATGTCTAAGTCTTTAGCCATTTTTGCAATGATTGGTGCTGCTCCTGTACCTGTTCCTCCGCCCATTCCGGCTGTGATAAATACCATTTTTGTATTGGTATCTAACATCATTTGGATGTCTTCAAAACTTTCTACAGCTGCTTGCTCTCCAACGTTTGGATTTGCTCCTGCACCTAATCCTTCTGTTAAATTAACACCTAACTGAATTTTGTTTGGTACACCGCTACTTTGTAGTGCTTGTGCATCTGTATTACAAATTACAAAGTCTACACCTTTTATTCCTTGCTGAAACATGTGGTTAATGGCATTACTACCACCGCCACCAACACCAATTACTTTAATGACGTTAGATTGATTTTTTGGTAAATCAAATGCTATGCTTTCGAATTCGTTGTTGCTCATAAATTCTATTTTTACTGGATCAATTCTTATTTAATAGCGAATCTGTACTTTCGCTGTATATTCATTTTACTTATTCTGCGTTATCTAAAAAGTCTTTTACTTTTTCTGTTAACTTATCTAAAAACGACTTGCGTTGTTTTTTTGGCACTTCTATTTGTTCTTCTTCAGGCTTTTCTTCGTTTTCTTCTTTTACCGCTTGAATTTCTTCTTCAATAATAGCTTCTGCTTTTTTACGGTCTTGACGTTTTAAACCATCCATAACTAAACCTACTGCTGTTGCAAATAATGGACTTGTTATTACGTCGTCGCTATCGCCAGCCAAATGCTCATTTGGATAACCAATTCTGGTATCCATACCTGTAATATATTCTACTAACTGTTTTAAATGTTTTAATTGGCTGCCTCCTCCTGTTAAAACGATACCTGCAATTAGTTTCTTTTTTTGTTCTTCGTGACCGTAGTTTTTTATTTCAACATATACTTGCTCAATAATTTCTACGACACGCGCATGGATAATTTTAGATAGGTTTTTAAGGGTAATTTCTTTTGGTTCTCGTCCTCTTAACCCTGGTATTGAAACAATTTCATTATCCTTATTTTCTCCTGGCCAAGCACTACCAAATTTTATTTTTAGCAATTCGGCTTGCTTTTCTATAATAGAGCAACCTTCTTTTATATCTTCTGTAATTACGTTTCCTCCAAAAGGTATAACTGCTGTGTGACGGATTATTCCATCTCTAAATATTGCTAAATCTGTTGTTCCTCCTCCTATATCAATTAATGCTACTCCTGCTTCTTTTTCTTCTTGACTTAACACTGCATTAGCACTTGCTAACGGTTCTAAAGTGATGCCTTCTAAATTTAAATCTGCACTTTGTACACAACGACCAATGTTTCTAATAGAAGATACTTGACCTACTACTACATGAAAGTTAGCTTCTAATCTACCTCCATACATACCTATTGGTTCTTTGATTTCGGCTTGACCGTCAACTTTATATTCTTGAGGTAATACGTGGATTATTTCTTCTCCTGGAAGCATTACCAACTTATGTACTTGGTTTATTAATCGTTCTATATCATCTTCATCTATAACAGTCTCACTATTTGGACGTGTTATATAATCGCTATGTTGTAAACTTCTAATATGCTGTCCCGCTATACCTACTGTTACTCCTTCTATTTTTGTAGCTGCTGCAGCTTCTGCCTCTTGTATTGCTATCTGTATAGACTGTATCGTTTGCGTGATGTTATTGACAACACCACGATGCACACCTAAGCTTTTGGATTTACCTATACCCAAAATTTCTACTTTGCCATATTCGTTTTTACGACCAATCATGGCTACTATTTTAGTAGTTCCTATATCTAACCCTACTGCAATGTTTTGCTCCATAACTTATGCTTTTGTACAAACAACTTGGTTGCCAAATTGCAAGTTTACTTTACTGTATTTATCTAAAACTTTATCTTTTGTAGCTTTTATGTAAAAGGCTTTTAGATTACTTATCTTTTTTTCTAATTGTTTTATCTGCCCCAAATGCACTACAAATTTGGTTTGTCTTAATTTTAAGTCTATGCTGTTATTTTTATTTTGATGAATTTCTATCACGTTTTGTTTTAAAAATTCATCCTTTAATACGTAATCTGCTACTTTATAAACAATATCTAGATTACTTTTTTTTACAAAACCTGTTACAAAAGGAACACGTTCTGTATAATTTTTTGAAAGCGGCATGACACCACCATTACTATCTATATAATAACTATTATTACCTAAAACTCTAGCTATAGGTGTTTTTTGTTTAACCTTTGCTGTTAACTTACCTTCTACATTTACGTAAACTTCTGCAAACTCGATAATTGGGTTTTTATTTAGCGTCGACTCTAAACCATTCAAATCTAAAGTTTCTTTAGGCACATTTGTAACACCTTGTTGATTTTGTATTAACAATTTACTAACAGCTTCTTGGGTGATAAACAGGTTTTTATTGCCTATAAATTGAATATTAGGTTGAGATACTAAACGTTTTGAATTTCTTGCTGAAGAAAACGCATACAAAAACACTACTAAAATTAGCAGAACTATCATTTTTATGTAATTCCAATTAATTTTCATTTTCCAAAAGTGCTTCTTTTATTTTTAAGACTTGAGCTCCTATATCTCCTGCGCCAATAGTTAAAATTACATCGGCGTTACTTTGCTTTATTTGTGATATTAGATCTTCTTTATTAACTAATTTTTTATTACTATTTTCTATCAAACTTAACAGCCAACTTGAGGTTACACCTTCTATTGGCAACTCTCTTGCGGGATATATGTCTAACAATATAATTTGATCAAACTGTGATAAGCTTTTAGCAAATTGTGTTGCAAAATCTTGTGTTCTAGAAAACAAATGTGGCTGAAATACTGCCAAAACTTTCTTTTCTGGATACATCTCTCTTACCGCTTGGTGTACAGCATTTATCTCTTCTGGATGATGTGCATAATCATCTATAAACACTATTTTATCGGTTTTAATATGATAACTAAACCTACGCTTTACACCTTTGTAAGATGCTAATGCTTTGGCGAGCTGTTTGGTAGGGAGACCATATTCTACAGACATCGCCAGAGCAACTAAAGCGTTTGACAAATTATGTCTACCAGGTAGGTTAAACTCTATATTTTTAATTGTTGTATTTGGTGTTTGCACATCAAATACATACGTCCCGTTTTCTATTTTTATATTTTGAATGGAATAATCTGAATCATCTTCAATACCATAAGTTATTCCTTGAATTGGTAAACCATTTTTTACAAATAGCTTTCCGTTTGGTTTTATTTTTTTAGTAAAATCCTTAAATGTTTCTTGCAATTGTGATGCATCACCATAAATATCTAAATGATCTGCATCCATTGAAGTGACAGCAGCCATATCTGGACTTAAAGTTAAAAACGAACGATCAAATTCATCTGCTTCAACAACTGACACCTTATCTCCGTTTAAGATTAAGTTAGAATTATAATTTTCACTTATTCCTCCTAAAAACGCTGTTAATTTAACATCACAAGATTTTAACAAGTGACCTAAAATACTTGTTGTTGTTGTTTTACCGTGCGTACCTGCAACTGCTAAACAGAAAGTATTTTCTGTTATAATACCTAAAATTTCTGAGCGTTTTAAAACCTTAAAACCATTAGATTTAAAATAATTTAACTGCTTATGATCTTTAGGTATTGCAGGTGTATAAACTACTAAAGTTTCGTCTATATCTAAAAATGAATTTTCTATACAACCTATTTCATCTTCAAAATGAACAGAAATATTAAGAGCTTCTAAACTATTAGTAATTTCCGTTTGTGTCTTATCATAACCTGCAACATTTTTATTTTGCGATTTAAAAAAACGTGCTATTGCTGACATACCGATACCACCGATGCCAACAAAATAGATGTTATGTATATTTTTTAAATTCATTATTTATTTAGAAGTTTTTCTACTTCGTCTGCTATATCTTTTGTTGCGTTTGTTAACGCTAATTTTTTAATGTTTTTGCTAAACTGTTCTTGCTTTTCTGGGTTAGCTACTAACTGTCCAAACTTGTTTTTAAAGTCTACTTTTAAATCTTCTTGAGCAATCATCATCGCTGCATTTTTACTAACTATTGCATCTGCATTTTTAGTTTGATGGTCTTCTGCCACGTACGGTGAAGGCACAAAAACTACAGGTTTACCAACGATACATAACTCACTTACAGAACCTGCTCCAGCACGTGATATAATAAAATCTGCAGCTGCATAAGCATAGTCCATATTATTAATAAACTGATGTACTTGCACATGCTTTGTATGTCCGTACAGTTTGTATGTTTGATAATACAGCTTACCGCATTGCCAAATGATTTGTAGGTTTAAAGTTTGCAGATAATCTAGCTCACGTTCTATAAGTTCGTTTATTGCTTTAGCTCCTAAACTTCCTCCTAAAACTAGAAGTGTCTTTTTACCTTCAACTAAATCAAAATACTTAATAGCTTCTTCTCTTTTGCAAGAAATATCTAATAAGTCTTGTCTTACAGGATTACCTGTTTTAATAATTTTATCGGCAGGAAAAAAACGCTCTAAATTATCGTAAGCCACACAAATTTTATCTACTTTTTTAGATAATAATTTATTGGTTATACCAGGAAAAGAGTTTTGCTCTTGTATTAAACAAGGTATTCCTTTTGAAGCAGCAACTTGTAATAATGGTCCACTAGCAAATCCGCCTGTCCCTATAACGACATCTGGTTTAAATTGCTTTACAATTTTTTTAGCATTCCATAAACTACTAATCAATTTAAAAGGAAATGAAAGGTTTTTAAGTGTTAATTTTCTTTGTATACCTGAAATCCAAAGTCCTTTTATATCGTATCCTGCTTGAGGTACTTTTTCCATTTCCATACGGTCTTTTGCACCTACAAACAAAAACTGAGCATCTGGATAACGCTGTTTAAGCTCATTAGCAATTGCTACTGCTGGGTATATGTGCCCACCAGTACCGCCGCCACTTAGAATGATTTTATATGTTTTATCTTTTTTACTCACTGTCCTTAAATCGTTTCTGAAAGAATTTCTAAAGGATTATCACCTTCATCTTGTGATTGTTTTTCTTTTATTTCTTCGCGTTTTGCGCTAACACTTAATATAATTCCTATTGCCATACAAGTCATCCAAATACTTGTTCCTCCGCTACTAATTAATGGTAGTGTTTGTCCTGTTACCGGAAAAAGCTCTACCGCTACCGCCATATTAATCATTGCTTGAAATATAATTGGCAATCCAACACCAAGCACAACTAATTTTCCAAATATGGTATCTGCTTTTTGTGATACAATAACAATTCTAAAAAGTAACCATAGATACATTACCATTAAAAACAATCCTCCAATCAAACCGTATTCTTCTATAATTATTGCGAAGATGAAATCTGATGAAGATTGCGGTAAAAAATTCTTCTGAATGCTCTTACCAGAACCTAAACCAACAACACCTCCAGAAGCAATTGCTATTTTAGCTTTTTCAATTTGATAATCTTCTTCTGTATCTTCTCCGTTTGCAAAATTTTCAATTCTACTCATCCATGTATCAACACGGTTTGGCATTGCTTCTGGAAAGGCTTTTGCTATTAAAACAAAAAATGTTAATCCTACTAAACCTGCTGCGCCCATAGCTAACAAATAACGTAATGGATAACCTCCTAAAAACAATAACATCATTGACATTACAAAGATGATTGCTGTTGTAGAAAAGTTTGATGGTAATATCAATGCTAAAACGATAAACAACGGAATCCATAACGGTAAAATAGACTCTTTAAAGGTGATTGTTTTATCTTTTATTTTTGATAAATATCTCGCTATGTAAACCATTAACACAACCGAAGCTAATGTTGATGTCTGAAAAGACATATTTATAAACGGAATACGTATCCATCTACTTGCATTTGCGCCTTCTATGGTCGTACCTTGTAAAATGGTTACTATTAGTAGTACAAACACTAAAGGCATCATTACCATGGATAAACCTCTAAAGTAACGGTACGGCAATTTATGCACACCATACATTATTGCAAAACCTAAAAACAAGTGCATAAAATGCTTAACTAAAAATGCAAATGTATTACCACTACCACCAACATATGCCAAATTACTAGCAGCGCTATACACAGGTAAAAAAGAAAATATAGCCAATAGTGCTACAATAGCCCAAATTAGCTTATCTCCTTTAATATTATTTAGTATTGCTTTTTGCATTTATATTTAATTGTTTTACAAGTTTCTTACTGCTTCTTTAAATTGTCTACCTCTTTCTTCATAGTTTTCAAACAAATCAAAACTTGCACAAGCTGGTGACAATAACACGTTATCTCCAGATTCAGCAATTTTGTAGGCTATTTTTACAGCTTCACTCATAAACTGAGTTTCAACAATAACATCAACCATATTACCAAAGCTTTGTAATAACTTTTGATTATCAACACCTAAACAAATGATTGCCTTTACTTTTTCATTTACAAACGGAAACAACTCAGTGTAATCATTTCCTTTATCAACACCACCAACAATCCAAACTGTAGGCGCATCCATACTTTCTAAAGCAAAATATGTAGCATTAACATTTGTTGCTTTAGAGTCGTTAATGTATTGCACTTTATTAATTTTAAGCACTTGTTCTAATCGATGCTCTACACCTTGAAAGTTTTCTAAACTTTCACGAATAGTTTGTTTTCTAATTTTTAATAAATGCGAAACGGTTGAAGCCGCCATAGCATTTTTAGTGTTATGCTTACCGTCTAAGGCAATGTTTTTTGCTGGCATAATTATCTTGTTGTTATTTATTGTTATTATTATATTATCATTGTCCAAATACGCTCCATTTTCAACTTTTTTTGTTAGTGAAAATGGTAATAATGTAGATTGAATTGGATGCTTTTTTAGGTATTCTGAAATCACTTCATCATCTGCATCATAAATCAAATAATCGTCTTTAGTTTGATTTTGAGCTATTCTGAATTTTGATGTGATATAGTTTTCGAATTTGTAATCGTAACGATCTAAATGATCCGGAACAATATTGGTGATTACTGCAATTTTTGGTTTAAAATTGAAACAACCATCTAACTGAAAACTACTTATCTCTAGCACATAATTATGATAATTATGCTCTAAAACTTGCTTAGCAAAACTGTCGCCAATATTTCCAGCCAACCCAACATTAAGTTCTTGTTTTAACACATGATGTGTTAGCATAGATGTCGTTGTCTTACCATTACTACCAGTTATTGCAACTATTGTTGCATTTGTAAACTGGCTAGCAAATTCTATTTCAGAAATTACGGGAATACCTTTCTCTATAAGCGCCTTTACCATTGGCACTTTATCTGGTATTCCTGGACTTTTCATAACTACATCTGCATTTAAAATTTTAGCTTCTGTATGTTGTTGATCTTCCCATTCAATCTCATTATGTATAAGAACTTCTTTATATTTCTCTTTAATTTTTCCCTTATCGGAAACAAAAACTTCATAGCCTTTTTCTTTTCCTAAAAGCGCTGTTCCTACACCGCTTTCTCCTGCTCCTAATACAACTAATCGTTTCATTTTTCTATCTCAACTTCAGTGTAACTATTGAAATGATTGCTAGAAAAATTCCGACAATCCAAAATCGTGTTACTATTTTACTTTCGTGATAGTTTTTCTTTTGATAATGATGATGTAAAGGCGACATTAAAAATATGCGTCTACCTTCGCCATATTTCTTTTTTGTATACTTGAACCAGCTTACTTGCAGGATTACTGATAAAGATTCTGCGAAGAAAATTCCGCATAACACAGGAATCAATAATTCTTTACGAACAGCGATTGCTATTACTGCAATGACGCCACCAATTGTTAAACTTCCTGTATCACCCATAAACACTTGAGCTGGATATGTGTTGTACCATAAAAAACCTATCAATGCTCCAACAAAAGCAGAGGTAAAAATTACCAACTCGCCCAATCGTGGTATGTACATGACATTTAAGTAATCTGAAAAGACAATATTACCAGAGATAAAAGCGAAAATGGCTAGCGCAAAAACTATTATTGCACTACTTCCTGCTGCTAATCCATCTATACCATCTGTTAGATTTGCACCGTTAGACACTGCTGTTATTATAAAAATTACGATTGGTATAAAAATTAACCATGCGTACTTTGCATAATCATCTCCAAGCCATGTTATTAATTTTGAGTAATCAAACTCATTGTCTTTTACAAATGGTATAGTTGTTAAAAGCGATTGCTCTTCTGGATTAAACTCTCTTGGTGAATTTTGAGTGATTTTTTCAGTTTCAAATTGTGGATTAATTTTTTCTTGCTTAATAGTAACTCCTGGATGAAAATACATTACAGCTCCAACAAATAAACCTAAGCCAACTTGCCCCATTACTTTAAACTTTCCGCTTAAGCCTGCCTTATCTTTTTTAAAGACTTTTATATAATCATCTGTAAAACCAACTGCGCCCATCCAAAGTGTTGTAACTATTAACATGATTACATAAATATTATCCAATCTTGCTAATAATAACACAGGAATTAATGTTGCTAAAATGATAATAATTCCTCCCATGGTTGGTGTACCAGCTTTTTGCATTTGTCCCTGTAAACCTAAATCCCTAACAGACTCTCCAACCTGCTTTTTTTGAAGCATAAGGATTATTTTTTTTCCGAAAATAGTAGAAAACAACAACGACAAAATGATAGCTAAAGCGGCTCTAAATGTGATAAATTGAAACACACTTGCGCCTGGCATTTGATATTGTTCTTCTAAAAATTCGAATAAATAGTATAACATTCTTTATTTATTTTTTTGCAGCTTAAACTTTATTAAGCAAACACTATTTTTGTAACTGTTTTAAAAATTCTTTTACAATTTTGAAATCATCAAAATCTGTTCTTACGCCATTTACCTCTTGATAAGTTTCATGCCCTTTTCCAGCGATTAAAATGATATCATTAGGATTTGCTAATTGACATGCTGTTTTAATGGCTTGTTTTCTATCTACTATTGACATTGTTTTTTTAAAATTTTGAGCTTCTACGCCTTTTTCAATGTCATCAATAATCGTTTCTGGCACTTCTGTTCGTGGATTATCGCTAGTAAAAATCACCTTTGTACTTAAAGCCGAAGCAATATGCCCCATCTTTGGACGCTTGGTTTTATCCCTATCACCACCACAACCAACTACTGTAATTAATTCTTCGTTTTTGGTACGAATATCATTTATGGTTTCTAACACATTTTGCAATGCATCTGGTGTATGAGCATAATCTACAATTGCGGTAATTTTTTCATCAGAAATTAAAAATTGAAATCTTCCGCTTACACTTTCTAACTCGCTAATAAATCTTAACAATTCATCTTTTTCAAGACCTAATAATTCCGCGCAAGCGAAAATTGCCAAAATATTATAAGCGTTAAATGTGCCGATTAATCGTACCCAAACTTCGCTATCATTCAGCTTTAGCAGCAATCCGTTAAATTGATTTTCTAAAATTTGAGCTTTATAATCTGCATAGCTTTTTAAGGCATAGCTATACTGTTTTGCTTTTGTATTTTGAAGCATGATGCTTCCGTTTTTATCATCTATGTTTGTTAGCGCAAAAGCAGTGTTTGGCAACTCATCAAAAAAGCGTTTTTTAACATCTCTGTATTCTGCAAAAGAATTGTGATAATCTAAATGATCGTGTGACAGATTAGTAAAAATTCCGCCTTCAAACTTCAAGCCTAATGTTCTGTTTTGGTCGATTCCGTGTGAGCTGACTTCCATAAAACAAAACTCTACACCTTCATCATTCATTTGCTTTAAATACGCATTGATAGTTAATGAGTCTGGCGTTGTATGTGTTGCAGAAAACTCTTTATTATCTACCATGATTTTTACAGTAGATAATAAACCTACTTTAAAACCGGCTTTTTTAAATAATTGGTATAATAATGAAGCTATAGTTGTTTTTCCGTTTGTACCTGTTACACCTACTAACTTTAAATTTTCTGAAGGATTACCATAAAAGTTAGATGCCATTACTGCCAAAGCACGACTTGAGTCATCTACTTTAATATAGGTTACTTCTTTTTTTGTTATTGCAGGAATCACCTCACAAACTACAGCAATTGCTCCTTGACTTATAGCCGCATCTATATAGTTATGCCCATCTACAACAGTTCCTTTAATAGCTACAAACACATCATTAATTGCCACACTACGTGAATTAAAATGAATGTTACGCACCATAACATTTGTACTACCAATAACTGCATCTAAAGTTACCTTGTATAATATGTCTTTTAATGTAATCACTATGCTTTTAAAACTATTGTTTGATTTTTCTTAACTTTTGTTCCTTTACTAATGGATTGATTTTCTACCACTCCAACACCTTCAACTTTTACCTTCAAACCCATATTTTCTAATAACGCTACAGCATCCATAATTGGCAAACCTCTAACATCAGGCATTATGGTTTTATACCTATTTGCTATATCATAATATGTTTTATACTCTTTTTCTACTTTAGCAGTTTTCACTTCTAAAGTTTCAACCTCATCAATAATCGGTGTATCTGTAAATATCTTTTGAGCTATTTTTTTAAATACAGGACCAGAAACATCTGCTCCATAAAATCCTTTTTTAACACTTGGTTTATGAATGATAACTATACATGAATATTTAGGGTTGTCTGCTGGGAAATACCCTGCAAAAGACGAAATATATCGTGGGTTTTTGGACCAATCCTTATGCCAATACTCTGTACGAGCCGTACCTGTCTTTCCGCCCATAGAGAAATAATCTGAATACAGAGATGTACCTGTACCACGCTTTACAACATTTTCTAGCATGGTTTTTGCTTTTTTAAGTGTCTGATCAGAGCAAATCTTCTCATTAATTATTTCTTTTTCGAAAACTTCTATTTTTTCATCTAGATTTCTTACCTCTCTAATAAATCTTGGCTTAACCATTACACCATTATTAGCAACAGCATTGTAAAATGTTAATGTTTGCAACGGTGTTATTTTTAAACCATACCCATAAGCTAATGACGGCAATGCGTTTCTACTCCAATTTTTATGTCCAGGTTTTGGTATCATTGGTTCTCCTTCACCTTTAATTGAAATATTTAGCTTTTTATCTAAATTCCATTGACTTAAAATATTTAAAAAGCGCTCTGGATTTTTCGCGTATGCTTTATCTACTATAGTAGCTAAACCTATGTTTGATGACACTTCAAAAGCTCTTGCTGCAGAAATCTTACCATAACCATGAGAATCTTTAATACCACGCCCATAAAACACTTTGTATCCATTTCCGGTATCTATTACATCTGATGTATCTACTTTTTTATCTTCTAAAGCAGCCATTAACGTCATAAGCTTAAATGTAGAACCAGGTTCATGCGCTTCGTAAACCGCGTAATTTCTTTTTTCGTAATAGGTGTTTTTAGATGTTCTTCCTAGGTTTGAAATGGCTCTAATTTCACCTGTTTTTACTTCCATCACCACTACAGTTCCGTGCTCTGCTTCGTATTTTTCTAATTGCTCTAATAGTGCGTGATGTGCAATATCTTGAATATTTACATCTATAGTTGTGTAGACATCGTAACCATCTTTTGGTTCAACTTCATTATCAACCGTAATTGGCTTCCATTGTCCTTTACCTATTTTTTGCTTGATACGCTTTCCGTCTGTTCCTCTTAAATAATCACTTCCAAAAGCACCATCTATTCCTGCTCTTGTTATATTTCCTTCGTCATCAACACGCTCGTAACCAATAGTACGTTGCGCAACTTCACCTAAAGGATGTTCGCGTTTAACATATTGCTCTACAATTAAACCACCTTTATACGGACCTAATTCTAGCAATGGAAAGCTTCTAAATTTTAGATATTCTGAATACCCAATATTTCTTGCTAACAAATAATATCTATTCTTGTTAGCTCGTGCTTTCTGTAATTCTTTTTTATAATAAGAAACAGACTTACCTGAGTATTTTGAAAGCGCTTCACTTAAAGGTGTTAAGCTCTCTTTAAATCGCTTATCGGTTGGCGTAATAGCATCAAACCTGATATCGTATTTTGGAATTGAAGTTGCTAAAAGACTTCCGTCTGCAGAGTATACATTACCACGGTTAGCAGGAATGGACACTTCTTTTATATTGCTTTCTTCTACTAAAGCCTTATACTTATCGCCTTGAATAAATTGAATACTTAACAATTTAACCACAACAGCAATAGCGAAGATGAACATACATCCCGCTACAAAATACAATCTGTTTAATATGTTCTTTTCGTTAACTGCCACGATTGAGAACTTAATTTTGTGGTTTTACAATTATTTTGGTTGGCGGTATTACAGAAGGCGCCAAACCTTTTTCTTTCATTTTTTTTACAACAGAAGATTCCATTTTTAACTGCATTAATCTTGTTCTTCCGTCGTAAAGTGCCGATCGCAATTCTTTTACTTCGTTATTAAGTCTTGCTATCTCATACACTTTTTTATCTGCGCTATGCGAACTTGCTATCATTATTATTGCCAACACAGAAATAAACAAGATGATGCGCCAGTTTTTAAACGAGTCTTCGCTAACTAAAAACGTTCCTCTTAATATGCTATAGATGCTTTTTTTCACTTTTATAGTTTTTCTGCTACTCTAAGTTTAGCACTTCTAGCTCTATTGTTTGCTTTTATCTCTTGTGCTGTTGGCACTATTAATTTCCCTACTTTTTTAAAAGGCACTTCAAATCTTCCAAAAACATCGCGTTCTGGCTCGCCTTCAAATAGCCCGTTTCGCATAAAACGTTTTACCAATCTATCTTCTAAAGAGTGATAAGAAATTAGACTTAATCTTCCACCAGGTTTTAAAACCTCTGGTGTTTGCATTAAAAACTCTTTTAAAGCTTCAATTTCTTGATTCACTTCTATTCTAACCGCTTGATAGATTTGAGCTAAAATTTTATTTTCATGCTTTGGTGACAAAAACTTTTTTAAAGCAAACTTTAACTGCTCTGATGTTTTTATTTCACCATTCATTCTTGTTTCCACAATTACTCTTGCCATAGCTGGCGCAGCTCTTAACTCGCCATACTGTAATAACACATCACGTAAGTCTTCCTGACTATATTCATTTACAACATGATAGGCTGATAGTTGATTACTTTGATTCATCCTCATATCTAAATCTGCCTCAAAACGTGTTGAAAAACCACGTTCTGCCACATCAAATTGATGAGAAGACACACCAAAATCACCTAAGATTCCGTCCACTTCTTTTACACCATAAAACCTTAAAAATCGCTTTATGTATCTAAAGTTTTCATTGATTAGCGTAAAGCGACTATCGTCTATTTTATTTTTAAGAGCGTCTTTATCTTGATCAAAAGCGTAAAGTCTTCCTTTTTCACCTAAACGACTTAAGATCTCTTTACTGTGTCCGCCACCACCAAAAGTGACATCTACATAAACACCATCTTCTTTAATCGCTAAACCATCTACGGTTTCTTTTAATAAAACTGGATTATGATATTCCATCTTCGTCATCTTGTCCCATTACCTCTTCAGCTAAATCTGCAAAATCTACAGTTGCGTCATCAATAGCTTTTTCATACTTCGTTTTATCCCAAATCTCAATAATATTAACCGCAGAGGACATTACAATATCCTTAGAGATAGAAGCAAAAACCACTAAATCTTTTGGTATTAACAACCTTCCGTTTGCATCAACATCTACCATTTTCACTCCAGCAGTAAACCTTCTAATAAAATCGTTGTTCTTTTTTTTGAATCGATTTAGCTTATTTATTTTCTGCATTAATGCATCCCATTCGGTCATTGGATACAATTCCAAACACTCTTGAAACACCGCTCTTTTAATCACAAACCCATTTTGCAACACACCATCCATCTGCTTTTTTAGAGCAGCAGGTAGCATTAGCCTTCCTTTGGCGTCTACTTTACATTCGTATGTTCCTATAAATGAGTTCAAAACAGTTTGAAACTGGGTTAATATTTAAAAATCAAATATATTGAAAATTTTACCACATTTTACCACATTTTACCACATTGTTAATAAGTTATGGTTTTTTAACATTTAAAAAGCGTGTAAATAATTGAAAATAGTAAGACAAACAACTTATCAAAAAGTGGGAAAGAAAAACAAATCTTAAGCGCTTTAATTTTTGGAAGTAAAAAGTTATATTAGGATTTGTTTTAAATGAAATACCTATATTTGTTGCTAAGCAAATGACTAACTGTTAATGACGCACAAACTTAAAAAAGAAGGAAAGTTTAATTACATAGAAGTTGGCACAGGACAACCAATTATTATTCTTCATGGACTTATGGGCGGACTTAGTAACTTTGACGCCGTAACCTCCTATTTTAGCACAAAAGGTTATAAAATAATAATTCCAGAATTACCTGTTTACACAATGTCTTTACTTAAAACAAACGTAAAGGCTTTTGCAAACTATCTACATGAATTTATAGATTTTAAAGGACTAGAAGATGTTATTTTATTAGGAAACTCTCTTGGTGGACATATTGGTTTATATCATACAAAATTATATCCTGACAAAGTTAAAGCTCTAGTTATAACTGGTAGCTCAGGACTTTATGAAAGCGCTATGGGTAGTGGCTACACAAAACGTAGTGACTATGAGGTTATTAAGAAAAAAGCGCAAGATGTGTTTTATGACCCTGAAGTTGCAACTAAAGAAATTGTTGATGAAGTTTACGAAACAGTAAATGACAGAAATAAACTAATTAAAACATTAGCTATCGCTAAAAGCGCTATAAGACATAATATGGCAAAAGATTTACCAAAAATGCAAACACCAACTTGCATTATTTGGGGAAAAAATGACACTGTAACTCCACCTGAAGTTGCAGACGAATTTAACAGTCTTTTACCAGATTCAGAGCTATTTTGGATTGACAAATGTGGTCATGCTGCAATGATGGAACATCCAGAAACTTTTAATGAAATTCTATACGCTTGGTTAAAAAAGCGTGAGTTTTAATTTATCCTTTTTGCAGAAATAAAAATAAATCTAATGCATATTAAATCTGCTACATTTGTAATGAGCAACTCTGACGTTGCTAAATGCCCAAAAGATAAGCTTCCAGAATACGCTTTTATTGGGCGTAGTAATGTCGGTAAGTCTTCTTTAATTAATATGCTAACCAACAGGAAGAGTTTAGCTAAAACCTCTGGAAGACCAGGAAAAACTCAACTAATTAATCATTTTTTAATTAATGATAATTGGTTTTTGGTTGATTTACCTGGTTACGGTTATGCACGCGTTTCTAAAAGTACAAAAAAAGTATTTCAGAAGTTTATAACTGAATATTTTGAAAAGCGAAGACAACTAATTACCGCTTTTGTTTTAGTAGACATTAGACACAAACCTCAACCAATAGATTTAGAGTTTATGGAATACTTAGGCTTAAACGGTATACCATTTTCTATTGTGTTTACCAAAGCAGACAAACTTAAACCAAAAGCTATAGAAAAACATATAGAAGATTATAAAAACATACTTCTTGAAACTTGGCAAGACATGCCAAATTACTTCGTAACGTCTTCAAGTAAAAATATAGGTAAAGACGAGTTACTTGGCTACATTGACCATTTAAATAACACTATAGAAGTTGAACAGTAAAATAAAAAAGACCGCATATAATAGCGGTCTTTTTTTTTTAAAATAGATTGTACAATTACTGATTTAACATCAAGTCCGTAATAGTTAGCACCTCTATTTCTTCTTCATTACCTTCTTCGTCTTCTACAACTTCTATTGATGTTTGATAGGTAATTTTAAAGTCTTCACCTATATATTCGTCTGTATCTAAATCATAATTTTCTAATACTTCTTCTGAAGCATATTGAAATTTCATTGTTTGCTTTTCGCCTTTTACTTCTACAGTAAACACATAATTAAATTCTTCTGTCCCTTCATAGGTACCGCTTATTGCTTTTTGCGTTGAAGGCGTTATAAAAGCTGTTGACAAATAAGCAAATAATGCAAAAACTGAAACGATAAGTTTTGTCTTCATTTTAAAAATAATTAAAGTTGAGTTTTATTTATTTTGCTCGGAAGTTTGCCACCTCAAGTCCGATTGCTTTTAGTATTACAATACCTTGTAATTACGTGTGGTAAGATGAACTGTGTACGCTTTGTAAAATCTTATAAGGCTACCAAAATTTAGCTATAAAAAGATCGAATACTTCTATTACGATTAATATGATTATGATCCACTCTAAAGTACTACTTTCTCTATGGTCCATTATATCTTTAAAAAGCTCTAGGTTTTCTTTTATAATTTCGATTCTTTCATGTATTAATCGATAACGTGCATGCAGGTCAAAAGACTGTTTTAAATCTGTATTTAATTTATTTAATTGCTCGTTTTCCCACGTTATTTCTGGGGAATCAAAAATATATAAGTTTTCAGAAATCTTGTTTTTAATATTTAACGTCTTGCCTATGAAGCGTTTTAGCTTATGTCCTGAAATGTCTAGTTTTCCTTTTTTCTCTAGATATAATGTATGTTGATGTGTTTGCTCAAGCAGTTCTTCTGTAATTTCAGAATATCTGTCTAATGCTACACTTTGCGATGCGTATAACATTACCAATCTTATCATTTCTTGATCAAGAGTTGGTAATTCTATGTGATTAAACTGGACTTTTAATGTTTTTGGCTTAATTAAAACCTCTGTTGCTTCAGACAGTTTTTCGAAGAAATAATTATTGGTATGCGGTTTTAAAGTATTTAATACTTCTGTTATTTGACTATCAGACATATTAAAAAAACTAACCATACCATATTGAAAAACATACACAAATGAATGTTGATCAATTTCGTAAAATAGCTCGTCACTATCTTGAAACAGCAATTGCCAAGACAATTGCTGTTTACAAGCTTTAATGTTTATACTACTAGCTATTTGATAAGCTACAACTTTATACATTGTTAAAAATCTTCGTCCTGCTCTTCGCTAGGCTCTATATCTGGATCTTGTACTGCTTCTGGATCATCACTATCAAAATCTTCGTAATCATCTTCGTCATAATTTTCCATAGTTTGTACTAACTTGGTACTTACTTTTACTAAATATTTAGTGTCTTCTGTTGTTACTTCTACAGCTTCTACTAATTCATTTTTAGCATTTCTAAATTCGATAATATGATCCTCGTCATATCCATCAGGATACTTATCTACTAAAAGCTTTAAGATTTCTGGTGTTAATTTTTTAAAGTCTACGATAACACGTTTTAGGTTGTCAGGCTTTTTCATGGAATAATTTTACTTTTTCGGGTATGTATTTTTATATTTTAAAGTTATAGGAAATTTTTACCAATCCAAAAGGTATGCAAAGATTAATGGCGCTACTATTGTAGCGTCACTTTCTACAATAAACTTTGGTGTATTAATATCTAGTTTTCCCCAAGTAATTTTTTCGTTTGGTACTGCTCCAGAATAAGAACCATAACTAGTTGTAGAATCGCTTATTTGACAGAAATAACTCCAAAATGGCGTATCTGTTCGCTCCATATCTTGATATAGCATTGGCACAACACAAATAGGAAAATCTCCTGCAATACCACCTCCTATTTGGAAGAAGCCAATTCCGTTTTGAGAATTTTCTGTATACCAATCTGCTAAAAAGGTCATATACTCTATACCAGATTTTATTGTACTTGCTTTAAGCTCTCCTTTTAATACGTAGCTTGCAAAAATATTACCCATAGTACTATCTTCCCAACCAGGAACAACTATTGGTAAATTTTTCTCTGCTGCTGCATACATCCAAGAGTCTTTTAAATCTATTTCGTAATACTCTTCTAACACACCAGAAAGTAACATTTTGTACATATATTCATGCGGAAAATAACGCTCTCCATTTGCTTCTGCATCTTTCCATATTTTATAAATATGTTGTTGCAGTCTTCTAAATGCTTCTTCTTCTGGTATACAAGTATCTGTTACTCGGTTTAATCCTTTTTCTAATAAATCCCACTCGTCTTGCGGTGTTAAATCACGATAATTAGGTACACGTTTGTAATGAGAATGTGCTACAAGATTCATAATATCTTCTTCAAGGTTTGCACCTGTACAGCTAATTATTTGAACCTTGTCTTGACGGATCATCTCTGCAAAGCTTTTACCTAATTCGGCAGTACTCATTGCACCAGCAAGAGACACTAACATTTTTGCACCGTTGTTTAATTGCGCTTCGTATCCTTTTGCTGCATCTACAAGAGCTGCAGAATTAAAGTGTAAATAATGATGTTGAATAAATTGAGAAATTGGTCCTTTAGTACTCATCGTCTTCGCTGTATTTTGTGCTGTTATTTTTTTGTTTGTTTTCGTAATTATTATCGTATTCGTCGTCTATATTTTCATCTAAAAACTTATAGCTTAACATTTTATAATATAGTTTAGCTGCTAAAAAGTCTGAAGATTTTTCATCTTTATTTGGACAAAGCTCTACAATATCAAATCCTACTACATTTTTTTCTTCAAATATTTGTCTTAAAAAATCTAGGGTTTCGTACCATAATAATCCACCTGGTTCTGGCGTACCTGTACTTGGCATAATTGAAGGATCAAACACATCTAAATCTATTGTAATAAATACGTTATCTGTCATTTGGTCAATTGCACTATCCATCCATGTACTATCTTCTACCATTTCATGAGCAAAGTACGTTTTTTCTTCGTCCATTACTGTTTTTTCAATAGCATCCATAGATCTAATCCCTACTTGAATTAGATTTGTTGTTTGGCTTGCTTCGTAAACCGCACAAGCATGATTACATTTAGATCCTTCGTATTCTTTACGTAAATCTGCATGCGCGTCTAATTGTAACACTGTTAAGTTTGGGTACATCTCGTTAAACGCACGAATTGTCCCAATAGATATCGAGTGCTCACCACCAAAAATAGTTACAAACTTATTTTTTTTAATATATCTTTTTGTTGCTTGATGCACAGCATCTACCATTGCTTCTGGACTACTGTTCTCTGTTACAGCGTCTGCCAAAAACACACCTTGCTGATACACTTCTGTATCAGTTTCTATATCGTATAATTCCATGTTTTCAGAAGCATCTAAAAAGGCTTTCGGACCTTTATCTGCTCCTTTTTGCCAAGTACTTGTACCGTCATATGGCACAGGTATTAACACTACTTTTGCTTTTTCTAATTTTGAGAATTCTTCTGGAATTCCTGCATACGTTTTAGTTTGCATAACCTAAAATTTTAAGTAAGTCTTCACTTTTTTGTTGTTCTGAAAATAATTGTGTTTTGATGTTTCCATCATCATCTTTATCTATTAAGATATGTTTTGGGCTTGGTATTAAACAGTGTTGTAATCCTCCAAAACCTCCTATGGTTTCTTGGTAAGCGCCTGTATTAAAAAAGCCTATATATAATGGTTTATCTACGTTATATTTTGGTAGATATATTGCATTCATATGCTGCTCGCTATTGTAATAATCGTCACTATCACATGTCAATCCGCCTAACAATACACGCTCGTAACTATCTTGCCAACGGTTAATAGGCAGCATAATAAATCTTTTATTAATTGCCCATGTGTCTGGTAATGTTGTTATGAAAGACGAATTTATCATATTCCATTTTTCGCGATCATTTTGTTGTTTTTGATATAACACTTGATAGATTGCTCCTCCGCTTTCACCTACGGTAAAACTTCCAAATTCTGTAAAAATATTTGGCACATCTACACCTTCTAAATCACAAATGGTTTGTATTTGATTTAAAATTTCATCTATCATATACTCGTAATCAAACTCAAAAGCTAACGAGTTTTTTATAGGAAATCCACCGCCAATATTTAAACTATCTAATGTTGGACATATCTTTTTTAAGCTAACATAAACACGTAAACATTTGATTAACTCGTTCCAGTAATATGCATTATCCCTTATACCTGTATTTATAAAAAAGTGAAGCATTTTAAGCTCTACTTTTGGATTATCTTTAATCTGGTTTTTATAAAATGGTACAATATTTTTGTAACCTATACCTAAACGAGAGGTATAAAACTCAAATTTTGGCTCTTCTTCTGATGCAATTCTAATACCTACTTTAAAGTTATCATTAATTTCTTCTGATAGTAGATTAATCTCTTCGTAATTATCAATTATAGGGATACAATTATGATGACCATTATTAATTAATCTAGCAATGTTAGTTACATACTGCTCACGTTTAAAACCATTGCTAATAACAAAGGTATCATTAGTAATTTTTCCTTCTTTTTTAAGATTTTCGACAATATCTATATCAAATGCAGAAGATGTTTCTATATGAATATCGTTTTTTAAAGCTTCATTTAAAACATGTTTAAAGTGAGAGCTTTTTGTACAATAACAATAGTTGTATTTACCTTTATAATTATGCTTATCTATAGCATTAGCAAACCACTGCTTTGCGCGTTGAATATTATTAGAAATTTGAGGTAGATAAGTAAATTTTAATGGCGCACCATATTCCTCAATCAACTTCATTAAATCTACGTCATGAAATTGTAATGTTTTATTTTTTAAGTCAAACTCTTCTTGAGGAAAATCAAAAGTTTGACTTATTAAATCTATGTATTTAGTTTTCATTATTATTTTTTATAAATTTTCTAAAAAGTTACCAAAACAGTATAAATTTACTGTTAAAAAAATAATAAGAATTATATCAAATTTGGATTTTTAAGTCATAAGTTGGCACAAAGCCAAGCTGATGCTGACTAGCATAAATCGAAGTAAATGCGGAAGTTAGCTTTAAAATTCGGTCACTTAATCTGTAAGCTGCTTTTGAATATGACTTCCTAATTTTCAAAAGCCCGAACATAGAAACAGTTTTCAAAATGTTCAGCTAAATGCGTGACAAATGTAATTTTTTTTTTGACACGCAAAACTTTTTTTTGTTTTTTTTCAATTGTAACAAAAATTACAAAAAACACCTGTAAGATTTAGTATTTTGCACGACTAAAATTTAGGTTTCATAATTGAAAGATGGAAAAATATTTAGACGCTTTTATTAACTCTTTTTTAGGAACGGTTAATTGGACTTATAAATCTATAATTTTTGAAGTCCCTTGGTATACAAATTATTTTTGGGGACTAATCTTTATATCTTTATTTGTTTGGGGATTAGAGATTGTTTTCCCGTGGAGAAAAAACCAAGCTATTATTAGAAAAGACTTTTGGCTAGATGCCTTCTATATGTTTTTTAACTTTTTTGTTTTTTCTATAGTTATAAGTGGCTTTTATAAAATTATTAGTTTGTTTTTTGCAGAATTTAATATAACTACTCAAAGCTTAGCATTAATAAATATTTCTAATTGGTCTCCTTGGTTACAACTGCTTGTTTTCTTTTTGATCTTAGATTTTGTACAATGGTTTACACACGTGCTACTTCATCGTTATGAATTTCTTTGGAATTTCCATAAAGTACATCATAGCGTTAAAGAAATGGGTTTTGCGGCACATTTACGCTACCATTGGATGGAAAACGTCTTATATAAACCCTTAAAGGTTTTTGGCGTTATGATTCTTGGTGGTTTTGAACCTGAACAAGCTTATATCGTTCATTTTATTGCAATTACTATTGGTCACCTAAACCATTCTAACATAAAGCTAACCTATGGTCCTTTAAAATATATTTTTAATAATCCTGTAATGCACCTTTATCATCATGCTTACACTATACCAGAAGGTAGACATGGTATTAACTACGGAATTAGCTTAAGCTTATGGGATTATATATTTAAAACTAATTTTGTACCAGAAGATAGTGGTACCATTGAAATTGGTTTTGAAGGTGACGACCAATTTCCTAAAGATTTTATTGGTCAAAACACCTACGGATTTAAGAAAGAAAAATAAAAAAAGCCAACTGTAAAAGTTGGCTTTTTTGTTATAACATTTTTAATGTATTTACTTCTTGCTCTGTTAAGATCTTCCAATTACCACGAGGAATATCTTTTTTGGTTAGATGTGCAATTGCTACACAGTCAATTTTTACAATATCGTATTTTAAATGATCAAAAATGGTTCTTAAAATTGTATTACCGGTATTTTTAATTTTAATACCTATTTCTTTTTTAGGAGAACCATCAATATAACTAACCTCTTCTACTGTAATTAATTTATCATCTACTTTAAATCCTTCTTGAATTTTCTTTAAATCTTCAAGTTTAAGGTTTTTATCTAATTCTACATGAAATAATCTTGATACGCCATTTTTAGAATTTGTAAACTTTTTTACAATCTTTTCATCGTTTGTAAATAATAATAATCCTGTTGAGTTTCGTCCTAAACGACCAATTGGCTTAATTCTAGAGCTTGTTGCATTTGCAACCAAATCCATAACAGTACGACCTTTATCTGTACTAGTTGTTGTTGCAAAACCCTTTGGTTTATTTAATAAAACATATGCCTTTTTTTCTGGACTTACTCTTGCTCCATCATAACGTACTTCGTCATCTAACTTTACTTTGTAACCCATTTCGGTAACGATATTACCATTTACGGTCACCAAACCCATTGCTATATGTTGATCGGCCTCACGACGAGAACATATACCTGCGTTAGCTATGTATTTATTTAATCTGATTAAGTCAGAATCTGAAGACGCCTGTTTAGAAACCTTTTTAGGTTTTACTGGCGCGTTACCTCTTGCATAAGTTTTGCTTTTAGAGTTTCCTCTGCCTCTTCCAGAGTTTTTTCTCTTATCATTTGCACCTTGATGTCTACTCATAATTTATTTTTTTGCAAAGCTACAACGAATTTTTCACAAAATACGCTCTATAACTACATTATAGTCTATTAAAACAATACTTAAAACACCTGCCAATAAAATGAATTTCAAGATATTGTGCAACCACAAGTAATGGGTCTTTGTTTTAGATTTCCAGAGCAGAAATAAATAGACTATCAATAAGATTTCACAGATGTAGAAATAAAAATTCATCTTACCAATATTATACTGTGTAATTAAAAAATAAGAAGGTATTAATGTAAGCGCAACCAAAACACTAATCATTTTTTTTGAAGTAGCCTCTCCATAAACTATCGGAATTGTTCTGTAGTTAAGCGTTAAATCTCCTTTAATATTTTCTAAGTCTTTGGTAAGTTCTCTTATTGAAAGTATTAAGAACAAAAATGATGCATGCATTAATATTACATTATCAAAATTTTTGTAATACACAAAAATGACAAAAAAGGGCGTTATTGTTAAAATAGCTGACACTAAATTGCCTACTATTGGCATTTTTTTTAGTTTATGAGAATAAAACCAGATCCCAAATATATAAACAGAAAAGAATAAGACTGGTTTAAAAGACACATAACTAGCCATAACTATTGCTGAAAAATTTAGCACAAAATATAAGGACAGTTTTGTATTTTGACTAACCAACCTATCTAACATAGATTTATTTGGTCTATTGATTAAGTCTTTTTCAGAATCGTAAAAATTATTGATAATATATCCACCAGCAATAACAGCAGCAGATGCTAAAACTAACATTAATAAATTTAAATCTAAGAGAACAGATTTTGCTGATTTATCATGTGCAAAAATAAAAATGGACGCTAAGTATTGCGCTATAATTATTACTAAAATATTATAACCTCTTACCACAGAAAACATGCTGAAAAATTTAAGCAACACATGTTTTTGTTTTCTGGACAGCATATGAATAAAAATGAAATCCTGCTTACACAGAAGATTACTTATTGAAAACGTATTTTCTTAAAACCTTATAAATTATAAAAACGAAAAGTAAAGCAAATACAATTAATGCCAACTGCCATATGAATAATCCTATTGAAAAGTCGTTAATTTCTATTTGCATTATATCTTTCTTTATTTAAAAATTATAAACCACTTCTAATTTATAATCTTTTAAAGCTTCTTCTGCTTTTTTAAAATCTGGAGCAAATCCTAAAATATAACCGCCACCTCCAGAACCGCATAGTTTTAAATAGTAATCATTGGTTTCTAAACCTTTTTTCCAAAGTTCATGGAATTGTGCAGGAATCATTGGTTTAAAATGATTAAAAACTACTTTAGATAATTGCTTAGTGTTTTTAAATAAAGATTTAATATCGCCTTTTAAAAAGTCTTCTACACAAGCATCAGTATGTTTTATAAATTGGTCTTTAAGCATGTTTCTAAAGCCTTCTTGTTTCATGTTTTCCATAAAAATAGAAACCATTGGTGCAGTTTCACCAACAACACCAGAATCTAATAAAAACACAGCACCTTTACCATCTGTACTTTGAGTTGGTATGCCTGTTGCTTCAATATTTTCTTTAGAGTTTATAAGAATTGGCAAGCTTAAGTAGCTATTTAATGGATCTAATCCTGAAGATTTTCCGTGAAAGAAAGATTCCATCTCAGAAAAAATAGCTTTCAATTTTAATAGCTTATCTCTCGTTAAATTTTCTAAAACAGTAATTTTTTCATCTGCATATTTATCATAGATCGCAGCCACTAAAGCGCCACTACTTCCTACTCCATAACCTTGAGGTATTGAAGAGTCAAAAAACATACCTTGCGCTATATCTTGATTTAGTGCATCAATATCAAAAGTCACTAAATCTTTATTAATATTGGATAAATAGTCAGCGAAACGACTCAAACTTTCGTTAGATGCTTTAGCTTCTTTAGATAAGTTATTATCTTTTTTTAACGCTCCGTTGTAGAAGTTGTATGGTATCGATAATCCTTTAGAATCTTTGATAATACCGTACTCACCAAAAAGTAAAATTTTAGAATAAAATAAGGGACCTTTCATAAGCTATTAATGCAATGGTTATATAAATTTACTGCTTTTTAGCGCCAAAACCAATTTTATCGCAAATATAATGACCGTTTTGGCAATACGCAACTAACTCTGTGTTAATGAATTTTAATATTTTTTCTTCTTCTTTTGATGGATACAAAACATGAACGTTTGCTCCTGCATCTAATGTAAAACAAATTGGCAAACCTGTTTCTTTTCTAAATTGCCAAATTTTATTAATGATTTGAAGTGTATTGGGTTTCATCAATATAAAGTAAGGCAAACTTGTCATCATCATTGCGTGTAATGTAAGTGCTTCACTTTCTACTAACTCTATAAATGCGTTTAAATCTCCTGATGCTAAAATAGATTTTAGTTTAGAGATATTTTCTTCTGCTTGAATAAATCTATTTTTTGCAAATGAATGTCCATGCATTAAATTATGACCAACAGTACTGCTTACTTGTTTCTCGCCTTTATCTACAAGTAAAATTGTGTCGTTAAAATTGCTAATATTATCATGTACTTTATACGGATATTTAACACCAAAAAGATCGCTGCTTTCTTCAATTTCTGGATGATTACCCCAAACTACAATTGGTCCTTCAATACTTCTGCTGGCGCTACCAGAACCTAATCTTGCTAAAAATGACGCTTTTTTATTAAAGTAATCTTGTGTCATTTGTGGATTATGTAATTTTTCGACATCCATTAAACATAAAGCTAAAGCACTCATCCCTGAAGCTGAGGAAGCGATACCCGAACTATGAGGAAACGTATTTTTTGTATTTATAACAAAATGATAATGTTTTAAAAATGGTAAATAACCTTCTACACGCTTGAAAAATGTAGCTATTTTAGATTTGAATTCTGGCTTAGCTTGATCGTCCAAAAGAACATCAAATGAAAATTCTTCTGTTAAATTTTTCTTAACAAATGTTAATTCTGTAATTGTTTTACACTGGTTTAAAGTGAAACTTATTGATGTATTTTCTGGAATTTGATGCTCTTTTTTGCCCCAATATTTCACTAAAGCAATATTACTAGGAGATTCCCAAATCACGCTTCCTTCCTTAAGTTTACTAACATCTAATGAAAAACAAAACTGATCTATCAACATTTATTATTTATTTTTTGACAAAGATAGTTTTTATTATTCTATAATTTTAGTAGTTTTACAATGAATAGGTATTCAATTTAATTAATTGATTTATTTATTCACTTTGTGTAAATTTAAATGTTTAATTAACTAACTTAAGGTGGAAGTACTCCCAAAATTAACCAAAAACTTCTTTCACCTTATCAAATTTTTTGTATCCAAATGGATAAAAGACAACGAATAATTTTTACCATGCTAGAATTGGTGGTAAAACAAGGTGTTTATGCTACACCTATGTCACAAGTAGCAAAAGAGGCTAATGTTGCAGTTGGTACTATTTACCACTATTTTGACAACAAACAAGAAATCTTAGAGGAAATTTACAAAATGATTAACCAAGACTATGGTGTTGTTTTGATGGCTAATTTACCTGATACTGATTTTAAAACTCAATTTGAAGCAATTTGCTTAAATCTTTTTAACTATTACATTGGCAACCCATTAGCTTTTAAGTTTATGGAGTTTGTTGCTGTACCACCGTTAATGCCAAAAGAATTAGTTGAAGCTGTTAGAGAATACACAGCTGGATTAAGAGAGTTTTTTCAAAAAGGAATTGATGATGGTTATTTAAGAGATGATGTAGAATTAAGATTGTTAATGCAAACAGCTTCTGGCTGTATTACATCTGCTGTTAAGCTAAAAGAAAAAGAAGCAATAGAGCTTTCTGAAAAAGAAATTAAGCAAGTTACAGGAATGGCTTGGGATTGTATTAAAAAACACTAATTATCCTTACTAATTTCTAAAACTTTATTTAAGGTTTTGTAGTTACGTGCAGTAGCAATTACATTTAGCTTTTTTTCAAAAAAAGTATTATTACATTTTGCTCTTCCGTATCCAACATTACAATAAAGATAAACAACTTTACTTGTTACAAAAAACTCTTCATTTGGATAACTTATTGATTGTATTTGATCAATACTTTTTCCTGACGGAGAGTTTTTTAATATAAAAAAATAACTCTCTTGAGTTTTCTCTTGTATAAATGGCGAGTTATCTAAAATAGCCTGTACTTCTTTGGGCTGTTTTACAATTACTTGTATGTTATAGTTGTATTTATTTTTAATTGCAGTAGTTATTTGTTTTTCTACAACTGTTTTATCTTTTATTTCTGTCTTAAAAATCACATTACCACTTTGGATATACGTTTTAACATGCTTAAATCCTAGGTTATTTAACAAATCCCTAAGATCTTTCATTAATATTTTATGATGTCCACCAACATTAATACCTTTTAAAAAGGCTAAATATGTTTTCATATTTAAAAAAGATTTTTAGATAATATATAGGCGCCTGTCCATGCGTTTTGAAAATTAAATCCGCCAGTAACTGCGTCTACATTAATGACTTCTCCCGCAAAATATAAGTTTTCAAAAAGCTTACTTTGGTAGTTTTTAAAGTTTACTTCTTTTAGGTCTATTCCGCCAGCTGTCACAAACTCTTCTTTAAAAGTACTTTTACCTTTTACATTAAATATTGCTTTTGTTAACTGATTTGACAGTTGCTCTAATTGATACTTATTTATATCTGCCCATCTTGCTTCAGCGCTTATTTGTGAAGCTAAAACTAGTTGATTCCATAAACGTTTTGGCAAATCAAACATTGCGTGATTAACAACAACCTTTTTGGCAAGATCTATTTTTATTTGCTTTAATGTTGATAAAGCATCGTCGTAATCTTGATTAATAAAATTAATTTCAATTTGAAAATTATATTGCTTTTTAGCTAATTCTACAGCGCCAAAAGCTGATAATTTTAGTATAGCAGGAGCACTCATTCCCCAATGTGTAATCAACAACGGTCCATTAGTCTCAAGATTAGTTCCTAACACTTTTACAGTTACATTTTGAGCCACAACACCTGGTATTTCTTTTATTCTAGAATCGTTAATATTAAACGTAAATAATGAAGGAACTGGTTGTACGATATTATGTCCAAGCTTATTTAATTCTGTCCAAATCTTAGCACTACTACCTGTTGCTATTATTAATTTTTCGCAAGAATATAAGTCTGTTTTGGTATTGACTTGCCAATATTCATCTTTATTAAAATTTGTTACAACTTGTTGTTTAATAACCTCAACACCAAGTTTTTTTGCTTCGTAAAGAAAGCAATCTATGATAGTTTGAGAACTGTTAGATTCTGGAAAAATGCGCCCATCTTCTTCTATTTTAAGTGGCACGCCTTTTTTTTCGAACCATTCCATAGTGTCTCCTGTCATAAAAGAATGAAATGGTCCTAGTAATTCTTTTTCTCCTCTTGGGTAGTTTTTTACTAATTCTTGAGGAATAAACTCTGCATGGGTTACATTACAAC
Source organism: Mesoflavibacter sp. (assembly GCF_964226795.1). Taxonomy (NCBI): domain Bacteria; kingdom Pseudomonadati; phylum Bacteroidota; class Flavobacteriia; order Flavobacteriales; family Flavobacteriaceae; genus Mesoflavibacter; species Mesoflavibacter sp. The sequence continues at coordinate 221,804 of NZ_CAXQQP010000007.1, read as the reverse complement.
GTCCACCACCAGAGACTTTTACTTTAGACAGTACTTCTTTACTTTTTTCTAAAATAGCTACACTTACGTCTGGATATTGTTCTGCTATGTTAATAGCCGCAAAAAAACCAGCTGCGCCACCACCAACTATTATTACATCAAAATACTTCATATTCTATCTGGGTAATCACTTATTATAGCATCAACACCGTAAGACTTTATACGCTCAATAGACTCGTAATCATTAACAGTCCATGCATTTACTTTAAAACCTTCGTCTTGAGCCTCTTTTACGTTATTTTTACTTAAAAGTGCAAAATTAGGATGAATTGCAACTGCTTCTATTGTTTTTGCAAAACGTATAGAGGCATTTACACTTGCTTTGGTTAATACTCCTAAAGGCATTTTTTTATCTATAGTGTAAACAGCTTCTAGTTCTTTTCTTTGAAAACTACTTATCAAAATATTATTGTAAGACCAATTATCTTTTGCAAAATATTTATGCAACAGGTTAACAGTTGCTTGTGCTGTTTTCTCTCCTTTTAATTCTATATTAAGTAAGCAACTTCCGTTTATCAGATCTAAAACCTCTATTAATGTTGGTATTTTATATTGACCATCAATTTTTAATAATTGTAATTGATTAAGCGTTTGTTTACCTAACTCTCCTGTACCATTAGTCATTCTGTCTAAAGTAAAATCATGAAACACCACTAACTCTCCAGACGCACATAGATGCACATCTATTTCTATTCCATCTACGCCCAATTCTAATGCTTTTTTAATTGAAGGTAGTGTGTTTTCTGATATGTATCCTTTTGCGCCTCTGTGTCCCACTTTTAAGGTGCTTTTCATTAATTTATAATTTTTTTATGAGTCTATTTTTTAATTTAAATATTACAATACTTATATTTTTGTTCTCATTTAACAATTTACAATTTATGATTTTTAAGTTAAAACCTGCTGTCTTTTTAATATTACTTTTTATGTCTTGTCAAAGCGGAAAACTTACTGTTGTTGGTTCCATTGATAGCGATTTAAAAGAAGCGTCTGCTGCAGAAATAGTTAACCACACAAATATTGTTTGGACTCTTGAAGATGCTGGTAACAAAAACAATGTGTATGGTATGGACTACAAAGGAAATATTGTTAGAGATATAGATGTAAGCAACGTTAAAAATGAAGACTGGGAAGATCTTACTAGTGATGACGACGGAAATCTATATATCGGTGATTTTGGAAACAACAACAAAAAAAGAGATCATTTTTTTATTTATAAAATTGAAGATATAAATTCGGTAAAAGATAAAGCAACAGCAGATACTATTCATTTTACCTTACCAAAAAATGTAAAATCTGAAGATTTTGAGTCTTTCTTTTTGTTAAATAACAACTTTTACATTTTTACTAAAGAAACCAAAAATTTTAAAGTTTTAAAAGTTCCGAATACGCTAGGCACACATGTAGCAAAACTTGTAACAGAATATAATTTAGAAGGAAAACACAATAAAATAACGTCTGCAGATATTAGTGATGACGGAAAAACTGTTGTATTACTTAATCATGATAAATTATGGAAATTAACAGACTTTGAAGACGACAACTTTTTTGAAGGAAAGGTTGAAGCTGTAGATTTTAAGCACGACTCTCAAAAAGAAGGTATTTGTTTTAAAGATAACAATACAGTAATTATAACAGATGAAGATTCTGGTAAAGAGGATAATAATATTTATGTATTAAAACTTTAAGAAAGCCGTTTCTAATTTTGATAAATCAGTTTCGTTTTTAATAACTTGCTTCGCATCTTTATACAAAGAATTAGCTTCTTCTTTTATAGCTTTAGAATACACCTCGTTTTTTGAATTAAGATATACGTATTCTAACATAGAAAATAATTTTAAAACAATAACTATATCGTGTTTAGAGTAAGTTCTAATAGGTGTTATAACAGAGTATAAAAGCGACTTAAAACTTACCGAATTAATCTTTATACAACTCACATCTTCTTGTGATAAAATAATTTTATCCTTTTTACAAAGTCTAATATTAAATAATTGTGTTAAGTAATCTATACATATTAGCGCTGTTCCTGGATCGTTAATTCCTGGCGACATAGATTTTACAGCTATTTCTGTCATTTGTTTAAAAGCTAAAACGTAATTTTCTTCAATACGCTGGCTACTAGAAAAGTTAAACAAAGAATATATTTTTTTTAATTCTTCTTCATTTAGCTTTTTATTGCATTTAAAAAGAATCTCATCTTCTAAAACAAAATTACCTTTAATAGGTAATACTTCAAATTTACAATTATGCGCTTTTGCAAAATCTAACAAAACACCCAAGACAATATCTTGCAAATAGCCTGAAGTTTTAGTATTGTAACAATTCCATTGTTTTGAATCTGGGAAATTAAGATTATTCGTTTTCTCAGAATCGATAAGTTTTTCTAGTCTACTTTTAGCTTTTTTATATATGTTTAAAATAATATTATTCACTTGAATTTCTTCAGAAATTGAATGAATAAAATATATAAAAGCACCTAAACAAACAGTCATAAATCCAATTGCTAATAACACCGAAAATCCTGGAAGCTGAAATTTGTCTTGGTTAGGTTCTATTTGTACCAAAGTAAAAATACAGTACAGCAAAGTAGCATTATAAATACCTAATATTTTTTGATGTCGCTTATTAGAAATTAAACCTGGTAATACTCTTGGAGAAAAATTACTTGAAGCCTGATTAAGTAACACCATTACCATGGAAAAGCTAAATACCATTATAGATATTAACCCAGCAATAAATGTTGTTAAAATATTTAGCGCAGTGTCTGTACTATTAATAATTAGTTGCGGAATATTTTTGTATAAATACTCTGATACCCCTAAATTTTCTGCACCATAAGTTAAAAATGAAATAGCGAGACCAATAACACTATAAAATGTTGGATAAAAGGCTATTTTACCTTCTAGTTTATAGATATATTTTATTAAGCTAGCTAAGTAGTTTTTCATTTAAATTGATTAAAAACTTAAACCAAACCCAAAGGAAAATCTCCAACCTTCCACACTATTAAAGAAGTTAAAAGTACCTGCTATTGTCTCGGCAGCAGCAATTGTAAATCCGCCTCCAAAGTCATTATGCCACTTATCGGATTCGTCATTTTTAAGCCATACACGACCAACGTCTCCTCCAGCAAAAAGTCCAATTTGCAATGGTAACGTTTTTGTTTTAAAAGAACCTAATCTATAATGTACATCTGCGCTTCCAGCTAGACTATGCTGTCCCGTAAAACGTTGTAATCTAAATCCTCTTAATCCTGTTTGCCCACCAAGATTAGCTGCTTGATAAAACACTAAATCATCTCCAAAACGTATTTGTGTTCTTACATCTGTTTTTAGTACTAGTTTTCTATTTGTTGTTAAGGCATTATAGAAACCTAAATTACTATCTATAAAACCGTAGGTATATTTACTATTATCAATTTCGGTTTTTGCTCCTGCAGAGATATTAAACGTCATACCTCTTGTTGGGGTAATTTTACTATCAAAACTTTCATATTTAAAATCACCTTGTGCACCAGCAAAATATCTTCTTCCATAAAATTCATCTGAAGCGTTTTGTGGTTGTAAAACTTCAATGTATCTATCTGGTGTTTCTTCTACTTCTATAGCTTCTGCAAGTATACTTACCCCATAGTCACTACCAAAATTACCTCGTTTTGATAAACCAAAACTTGCCGCATAAGTACTTGTTTTTACACGGTTGTAATCTAAACCTAAATCATCATCAAGGTTTACTGTTTCATTTCCATATCCAAAAAAGTTGTTAGTAAAATTCTCACTAGTTACTTTACCTGTAATGTGCAAATTCCATTCGTTAGTAAAGTTTGCAAAATCTCCTCTATAATCTAAACTAAAACCACTTGTTGCAAAGTAATATCCTGCTTTAAATTTATGTCTTTGCGTATAAGGATTTCTGCTAAAACCCTTAACTGTGTACGTATCTTGAAGACCTAATAAAATACCATCATCCGGATTATAACCTATACTTGGCGCTAATATATTTGACTTTACAATATTACGTTGAAAGTCGAAAAGGTTATTATTGTAGATATCTGTTAAGCTTATTTTTGCGCCTTTATTTTCAACAATTTCATTTGGCTTAGTTTTGTGATCGTAGACATGAACGCGTCTACCATTTTTTATAATGTACTTATCGTTATTTTGTCCACCAATAATACGTGTAAAAATTAGATTATTGGCTTTTCCTTTTACTTCAATGATATCATCATCATCAAGTGCATAAATCCATAGCTCTTTTGTTATCGATTTATCAAAAACTCTATCTACAATAACGTCTGCTTTTTCTCCGTCTTTATTTCTCCAAATGGTGACTTTTGTTTTATTATCTGCAATACGGTTAATTTCTATAAAATCGTCTTTATCGGTTCCTGTTAAGATGACCAATTCATTTAAATATTTATAGTAACGTTCTGCTATATCTTTAAGGTTATCTCTTCTACCTTTTAAAAATTTTTTAATTTCAGCTAAAGATTCGTTTTTTGATGCTTCTGGTAATTTTGAAAAGGCTTTTTCTATAACTTGATCTGTTACATTTTCTTGAATAAATTTAGCTTGTTTTAACCAAACCTCTTTATCTGATTTTTGTATTAAAACCTTATCTAATTTAACGCCAGCGCTGTTCATCCATTTTACATCTTTTAACTTATCGTCGTAAACTTGTAGTTGCTTAGATGCGCCAGACAGAAAACGCGTTACATCAAGTATTGCTCCGTCAAAATTAGAAAACACTTGATCTCTATCTCTTGGTATTGGTTTAAATAGCTTGTCTCCATTAGGTTGATCAAATTGCGCCCATCTCCATTGATCTTGATGTCTATCCCAATCACCAATTAACATATCAAACAACCTTGCTCTTACATAAGAGTTTTCGTCAATTTTATATTTTTCGTCATCTCTTATTTTCTCTATAATATCATGTGTACTTTCTATATCATCTGCATATCCAAAATTACGTTCGTTTGTGTAATTTTCTTCTGGACGTTCTTCAATCATATATAATTCGCCTCCATAATTTTTATTATAATCTCCGAGATATTTATGTTTTGGTATATAATATAATTTTGGATTTGTATGATATACATCTGCTGCATCTGCCAAGTCTGGCACTGCTAAAAATGCATACGGATGAGCTGCTGTGTAGAAATCTAAAATTAAATTTTCTACAGTTGTTTTATCAAAGTCATCTTCTAGATAATTATCTTTAAATAAAACTGTTTGCAAGTATTGCGTTGCGCTTTTACGCAATGCACGCATATTTAATTCTCTTCCATCTTTGGTTTTTAATCTTATAGATCTTGTTTGATGTCCGCCACCTTCTCTAACTATTTCTAAACCTCCATAAAGTGTATCTAATGTTGCAACTGGCACATCTATTTTTGTACTATATAAATCACGATAACGCTCTCCAAAAAAGGCTTCATAAACACCAGATTTATCAGTTTCTTCTTTAGTATAAACTGATGCTTTTATAGTTTGAGGAAAATTATCTGGTAAAGTCGAAATATCAAATTCTTGTTCGCGTTGTTCAAAAACTTGATGCGTAAATAATAATTTAGGATTTTCATTTTCTTCGCCGTAATAGCTAACCCAAGCTTCTCCGTCTTTATAAACCGTTAATGTTGCAAAACCTTGCTTACCGTAAGCAAATAAACCATTTCTACTTAATGCTGCACCAGATTCTTTTGCTCCAGAACCAGAAACAATTTGTTTAATACCATCGTTTTCTATGTATTGCAAGGTATGTTCATGTCCTGATGCAAAAACAATATTATCATACTCTAAAGCTAAGGTTTCTACACGACTCATTAACTCATTATATCTTTCGTTATAACGATCTTGTATAGATACACCACCTTGCGTTCTTACTTGTACTAAAAACGACGCTAGGATAGGAACAGGTATTTTACTTTGCGTTGGGTATAAGTGCTTTGATTTTTCGTAAAATCCACCATGAGTACCGTTGGTATACATTGGATGGTGCATTGCAACAATGACACGTTTATTTTGAGCTTTTTTAAATTCGCCTTCTAATTCTAAAAAGAAACGTTTTCTTGTTTTTATTTCACACTTGTCATTTATCGTAGGATTATCATTCCAATTCTCCAAATACCATTGTGTATCTATAATGATAAGCTTTGTGTTTTCACCAACATCATAATCTTCTAACGGACAACCATTTTCTGGCTGAAAGGTGTTTTTACCTAAAGCGTCTTCTATAAATTTTTCTTGTCTTTTTACTCCTTTTACTCCATCTGCATACCAATCATGATTACCAGGAATAAAAACCACATCTCCTTCAAAACCATCTAAACTATTAACTTGTGCTTGTAGGTTGTTTTTAGCTTCAGAATAGTCTTCATCCTCCTCATCAGGTAAACCTGCAGGATATATATTATCTCCTAAAAATATTGCATAAGTATTTTTAGTATTTTTATTTTTAATAAAACTTTTAAAAGCTTTTAATCCTTTAGAATAGCCATTAATTGGCGACTTACCTGCATCTCCTATAAGATAAAAAGTCTTATCTATTGGTTTGTCTGGAAGTTGTTGAATTTTATTATCTTCTTCTTTATATTGTGCTTTGTAAGAAGCACAACTAGCTATTAAAAATGTAATAAAAAACGTTAGAATTATGTTATTTTTTGACATAAATAGTATTTACGGTTAATTTTTGGTTATTTTAGGTTAGTTTAAAAAAATTATAAATGACTAAGCTTGTTGAAAAAACAGAATCCTTTGTATTTGAACTTTTTAAAAATGAACTACCGGATACGATAGTTTATCACAATCATACACATACAAAGCGTGTTTTTAAAAGTACAAAAGAAATAATTGAAAATTCTGAAATTAATGTTAATGATGCTGAAATTTTGATGCTAGCAGCATTATTACATGACACTGGTTACACCAAAACTAGGGATGATCATGAGGATGAAAGCGCCAAAATTGCAGAAGATTTCCTAAAAAAAGAAGGTGCTGATCAAAAGATAATTGATAGCGTAAAAGACTGCATAATGGCTACAAAAGTAGCTAACGAACCTAAAACTGAGCTTGATAAAATTTTACGTGATGCTGATGCGTCTCATTTTGGAAAAAAATACTTTAACGAAGCAAGTGAATTTTTAAGAAAAGAGCTTGAAATTAATGGTATCGCTACATTTACTCCTAGCGAATGGCTAGATGAAAACATAAAAATGCTATCAAAAAAGCATCGATTTTATACAGATTATGCTTTAAAGAATTGGCAACCAAGAAAAGAGAAAAATCTTGCTAAGCTTATTAAAACTAAAAAGAAGCACAAAAGAAAAATTAAAAAGGAAAAAATTAAGGCAAAATATAAAGCACAATATAAAAACGAAAGCCCAGAACGAGGCATCCAAACATTTTATAGAGTTGCTTTAAGAAACCATATTAAATTAAGCGATATTGCAGATACAAAAGCTAATATTTTACTGTCTGTAAATGCCATTATCATATCGGTAGTATTAGCTAATTTAATTTCTAAATTAGATACTAATCCTTACCTGACTTGGCCTACAGTAATTTTTACTGTATTTAGCGTGATTTCTATGGTAATGTCGATAATAGCTACTCGTCCTAACGTTACTAGCGGAGAATTTACCAAAGAAGATGTCGCTAATAAAGAAGTAAACTTAACCTTTTTTGGTAACTTCCATAAAATGGATTTAAAAGAATACGAATGGGCTATAGAAGAGCTTTTAAAAGATAAAAACTACGTTTATAAATCCCTTACTAAAGACTTATATTTTTTAGGTAAAGTGTTAGAAAGAAAATATAGATTACTACGTATAACTTATACTGTATTTATGATAGGTATTATTACGTCTTTAATTGCTTTTGGAATTGCTGTAAAGAACAATCCTGGAACTAACATAGAAGACGTTTTAGACACAACTTCTATTATTAAAACAGATATGCTTAAAGATAAAAAATCTACTTTTTATCTTTAAGCATGTCTTTATAAGTAAAGTAAACATCTTCTGCTTTATCGTTATAAAGAATATCTACTCGTATTGCTTTTAAACCAGTAACACCTTGCAAATCATCTAACTCTAATATTTCTAAATTATTTGCTAAACGTTTTTTTGCTTGTAAAAACTTAACGTATTGTAAATATTCTTTTTCATCTTCTTTTTGAGAATACACAATTGTTAACTTCCCTTTTTGGGTAATTCTCTCGTCAGTACCTTTTATATAAGCTTTATCCACTCGTTTTTTTACTACCTCATATCGTGCATTATATGTTCCGTCTACATCAAAATGCTTTTCATCTGTTCTAAAACGAATAGATAACGGTTGGTTAAACACCAATATCATTGATGCTACGTCTAAAGCTTTTGGATATTGATGTTGATGGTTGTAGTATGTATTTTCCATCTCGCACATGACCTGCATTTGCCATAACCTTAGGTTATAAAGATAAATTTCGTTAAAAGAATTTTCCTTTGTAATTGACTCGCCAATGTACATGTTATGTTCTACACCATCAGTTTTAAAACGTTCAAAAAAGTGAGGATACATGCTTTGAGCTTCAATTTGCTTTCTATCAATGATAGACGCCATGTTTTTATTAATCAAGCTAATGGTATCATCAAAGTTTTTGCGATAAAAATAAATAACTTTTAAAGTATCGTCTATCTTATTAAAGTAGTCTTCTATATCTTCCTTTAATTGTTGTTGTTTATTTAGTTGAAATCTAAATATAGGCTCTATTTCTTTATTAAAAAACTGCGTTAATTTTTGCTCTGTATCTACTTTAAACTGTTGTTTTAAATGATCTTCAAATTGATCAATCTTAAACTTAATTTGCTGGTAAATTATTAAATCTTCTAGTGTTGAAGCTTTTTCAATTATATTTTTTACGAGTTTAAGTTGTAATTGAAGGTCTTTAAGTGTTGCTTCATTTCTTTCTTTTGATGATCCTTTTACATCAATTTGCCCAAATAATGGATAAACTTTATCAAAACTAATACGTTTAAAGTTTGGGTTACGTTTACCTTCTTCTTGTTCTTTTTTAAATAATCTTGCTGCTTCTTCAAATTTCCATCTTACACTTGGATGTATAGATGTACATTCTCTTTGTATGATGGCTTCTATTTCGTTTTCTTCTTCTTCTTTTGCGCGTTTAACAGCTGTAAGTATAAAAGGCATTACGTCTATTAACTTATTTGCGTTAATACTATTTAATTCTCCTTTTTGATTAGACACTAATTCTAAAATAGCTAACAGCTGTCCATCTTCTGCTATTGGAGCAAAAATAGCACTTTCTATACCTTGCTCGTGCAAAGCTTTAAGTTGTGGCTCTTTACCTTGTGTTAATTGATACAATTTTTCTACATCAGAGATTGTGTAATAATTTTTATCTTTTATTAACTTATCATAAGAAAACATACAAAGTGCATCTTTACAGTGTATTGTTTCTTGGTGGTTTAATAAAAAACTTTTTATATTACTTTGATAGGCTTGCGTAAGCGAATTATCTTCTTGTGTAAATACTGAAAAACCTACTTTTATATTATTAGAATTAAACAATCGTTGAAAAACATTTTCAAAATTTTCAATAAAAGTCTGTTTTTCTCTTTTATTTATTTGAATCAAAGTAGATTTTATATTTGATATAGACTGATCGTCTGTTACATCAAACATACTTGACACTACAAATCCTTTAAATTGATAACTATTTGGCGGAAATTTTTCTTTCCATAGATCTATATTATCAAAATTATCTAATAACTCTTCATAATCTGATTTAGTAAATTCTGGAGCATCTTTTGTAGGTAAAATCTCTATAAAATCTGCATTATAAAGGACTTTATAAGTTCTTAAAATTCCATTACCATCAGGTATGTCATAATAAATAGGACGTTTAAAATTTAATTTATAGCCATAGTACATGCTTATAATTATTGTACATCCAAAAATATACAAATCATCATCTGGCATGTTTTTTATTACCAAATCAAATTCTTCTCCAGCTTCTTTAACTATATTTTTAAAACGTTGCGAAGAGGATAAAACTATGTTTTGTAATGGTATTGTTGCAAACTTTATTTCGTTTAAAGTTAAGACTTCACTAAAAACATCTTGAAGTATAATTTTAACTTCTTTTTGATATTCAGAAAGTATAGAATAATCTGTAAAACCTTCTTTTAGAATCGGGTTTTGTTCTGCAATTTCTAATATAGATTTAGCTTTTTTAGCTATAATTTCATTTTCACTTTTAGACAAAGTATCATACTGGCTTAATAATTTATTAAAACCAATTTTTACAGAAAAAGGAAAAGTAATACTTGTGTCTATAGTTTTTAGCATATTATTTTATTTGTGCAAAATTAAAAAATATTGAGGTCTTTATTATAACTTCTTATATTTTTAAACTACAAAGGTATGTACAATAGTTATTGTATTAGCTATACTTCTTAATATAACTAATTTAGTTGACAATATATAATAACACCTATGAGTTACCTAAATAGTACAATCTTGCAAAAGACTACTTAATTAACTTATATTAAATTAATTAATAATTGATTGTCGTTAAAAAATAAAATAACTTACAACTATTACACTTTAGTTATTATAAAAACAATAGATGTTTAATTAGTATTATAGACAATTAATGAAGAAATAATTAAACTTTAACATCTAAAGCATCTCGTAAAGCATTACCAACAAGCATAAAAGCCATAACCAAAAACATAATACAAAGTCCTGGTAAAATTGCCAAGTAAGGCTTACCTAAAATAATGTAATTGTAATGGTCTTTTATCATTGCTCCCCAACTTGACATTGGCGGTTGTGCACCAATACCTAAAAAACTAAGACCTGATTCTATTAAAATTGCTGCTGCAAAATTAGCTGCACAAATTACTATTACTGGCGCTAAAATATTGGGTAAAATATGCTTGGTTATAATCCTAAAGTCATTAAACCCTAACGCTTTTGCTGCGGTAACATATTGCATTTCTTTAGCACTAATAATTTGACCTCTTACCACTCTTGCTACTTCTACCCACATGGTTAAGCCTACTGCTATAAATACTTGCCAAAACCCTTTACCTAAAGCTAAGGTTATAGCTATTACCAATAATAATGTAGGTATTGACCATGTCACATTAATAATCCACATAATTGCTGCGTCTATTTTACCACCATAGTAGCCAGCAATACTTCCCATAAAAACACCTATTACTAACGAAATAAATACAGCTACAAAACCTATAAAAAACGAAATACGTGCACCAACCAAAAGTCTACTTAATAAATCCCTTCCGTATTTATCTGTTCCTAAATAAAATGTTCTTTTTTTTATGAATTGTTTTGCGGAATTATTTGAAATAAAATTAGCATTTATGGTTTTTGTTTGACCTTTCAATCCATCTGAAACATACTCGGTATAAGTTAGCTGATTACCTTTTAATTTATAATTTGAAATAGGTATTACTGTGCTTGTGTTTTTCTTTCCAAAAAAAATAATATCAAACCAATTTTGATCATTATCTACTTCTGAAGGAATAGTTAGCATATCTACCGAAAAACCAGGTGATTTAGAGTGAATAGAGACATGCATTTGATTAGCGTTTTGCGAACTGTCTGGTGCAAAGACATATGCAAAAACCGAGATTATACCAACTAAGCCAATGTATATCAAACTAAAAACGCCCCAAAAGTTTTTTTTAAACTTTTGAAGCGCTAGTTGAGATAATGAGCTAGAGTTTTTACTCATTGATTATTAATCTTTTATTGTAGCTACTTTGTTAATACGGTAAGTACTATTTAAGTCGTCTAACACGTTTAAAGCTTCTTCTACATAAACATCTTTACTTAAATTTTCATGCCATCTTTCGCGTTTTTGCTTTAACACAGTGTCTTGTTCAAACATTTTTTGTTCGTATGGTAAAGAGTTAAACGTTAGATTAGTTTTGTAATCTGAAATAGCATCAAACTGCTTAGCTTGCTCTTCGTTAAGCTTTAACTCTTCTTTATATTTTTTGTAGTTTAATGAATATGTATTATCATCCATTTGCTTTTTAGCCCATTTTGCACTTTGTTCTATAAGTTTAAGCTGTTGGTTATTTGCCATACGTTGTTTACTTTTTGAAATAGTTGCATCATAATCAAAATAACTATCCCAAACATCATAATCTACTGGTGTAATTTTATCCCATGGTAAAGGGTTTTCTTGGTCACGTTCGCCAATATCAATAAAACTATATCTGTCTGGAACTGCTATATCGCTTTTTACGCCTTCTAATTGTGTTGATCCACCGTTAATACGGTAAAACTTTTGTCTTGTTAATTTTAAAGCACCTAAATCTCCGTGTGAACTGTTACGCACCATTCTGTTAAGGTCTAATACGTTTTGTACAGTACCTTTTCCGTAGGTTTGTTTACTACCAATTATAATAGCTCTTTTATAATCTTGCATTGCAGCTGCTAAAATTTCTGAAGCTGATGCAGATAACTCATTTACCATAATTACTAATGGTCCGTCCCAAGTTATACTTCTATCGGTATCTTTTAAAACTTCTTTTTGAGATCCTGTTTCTCTTACTTGAACAATTGGCCCATCTTCTATAAATAAACCAGCCATATCAACTACAGTTTTTAGAGATCCACCACCATTGTTTCTTAAGTCTAAAACTAAACCTTCGATACCTTGCTCTTTTAAACGCTCAATTTCAAGTTTTATATCTGAAGCAGCATTACGCTCTTTGTAATCATTAAAATCTACATAAAACTTTGGTAAGTTGATTACACCGTAAATTCTATCATCTTTTTTTACAATTGAAGACTTTGCGTAGGTTTCTTCTAACTCTACCAAATCTCTTGTCACTTTTATATCTTCGATGGTACCATCAACCTTTTTCATGGTTAAAACAACATCTGTTCCTTTTGGTCCTTTTATTAGTTTAATAGCATCATCAATACGCATTCCTACAATGCTTACTGCTTCTTTTTCGTCACCTTGACGTACTTTTAAAATCACATCGCCTACTTCAATCTGTCCGTCTCTCCAAGCTGGTCCGCCAGAGATTAACTCGACAATCTTAATGTAATCCATTTTCTTTTGTAGCCTTGCTCCAATTCCTTCAAGTTTACCTGACATCTGTTGATCAAAACGATCTTTATCTACTGGCGCCATGTAAGATGTATGTGGATCATACTCTTCTACTATTGTGTTTACATACATTGCAAACCAATCTTTTCGCTCCATATCTTCTATATAGTCTGTAAAGTAATTTTCAAGCGCTTTTAAGGTTTCGTTTCTAGCCTCTTCTTCAAGTTCGGTTAAAGACTTTGGTGCTTCTGTATTATCTTCTTTAGCTTCGTCATTTTCTTGTTGCTCAATTAAAGTTTCATAATTTGATAGTGTATTAAACTTTAATTGTTGTCTCCATCTTTCTTTAAGCTGTTTTTTATTTTTTGAATATTCTAAATTCTCATAATCTGCATTATATTCTTCATCCTTAGAAAAATCAAAAGGTTTTTCTAAAATCTCTTTATAATAAGCTTTTGCTTCTTCTTGACGCTTAATTAACCTTTCGTGTACTGCGTTGAAGAATGAAATATCATAAGCTTTTAATTGGTCATCAATTTCAGTTTCGTATTTTTTAAAATCATCAATATCTGACTTCAAAAAATAACGTTTTAAAGGATCTACTTGCTCTAAATAATCTTCAAATATTTCTTTTGAAAATGCATCATCTACAGTCTTTGGCTCAAAGTGAAGCTGATCTAATGCCAAAGTTATTATCTGAATTAATAATTTATCTTTATCTGGGTTATCGTCTACCTTAGTGGTAAAGCTACAAGATCCAAATGCAAGCACTAAAACTAGTAGCAAAATATTATAATTCCTTCTCATTTTCTTCTTATTTATTGGGAAATTTCTACTAAAGTAAAGAAAAAACTATGCCAATAAAATCTATTTGCACTAATTTTTTGTTAAACTGAATAAATTAGGCGGTTACAGAAGTTTTTATGTATTTTAGCAATAGGGAAAAACAAATCTAATTATGAGTAAAAAACCTTTAATTTTAGTGACTAATGATGATGGAATTACAGCTCCAGGTATTCTGGCTTTAATAGAAGTTATGGAAACTTTAGGCGATGTGGTTGTTGTCGCACCAGATAGTCCACAAAGTGGTATGGGACATGCTATTACTATTAACAACACATTACACTTAGATAAGGTCTCTAAAAAAGGTGAAAAAACACTAAAATACAGTTGTTCTGGCACACCTGCAGATTGTGTAAAAATAGCTGTAAACGAGGTATTAGACCGCAAGCCAGACTTATGTGTTTCTGGTATTAATCATGGTTCAAACAGTTCTATTAATGTTATTTATTCTGGCACGATGAGTGCAGCGATTGAAGCAGGTATAGAAGGTATACCAGCAATAGGATTTTCTAATTTAAATTATAACTGGGAAGCCAATTTTGAAGCCTCAAAAAAATACGTAAAACGCATCACAAAAAACGCTTTAAAGCATGGTATTGCTGAAGGTGTTATTTTGAATGTTAACATTCCTGATTTAGAAGGAAAAGACATAAAAGGCATTAAAGTATGTAGACAAGCTAGAGCCAATTGGAAAGAGAAGTTTGATAAACGAAAAACACCGCAAGGAAAAGATTATTATTGGCTTACAGGGAAATTTGTAAATTACGATAATGGAAGCGATACAGATGAATGGGCTTTAAAAGAAGGTTATGTATCTGTTGTCCCTGTACAATTTGATTTGACTGCGCACCATTACATGCAGCAACTTAACACTTGGCAATTAAACGATTAAGTTTTAATACATTTAATAAATGAAATACTATATTATTTCGGGTGAAGCTTCTGGAGATTTACATGGCTCTAACCTTATGAAATCTTTACAAAAAGTAGATGCAAATGCAGACTTTAGATTTTGGGGTGGAGATTTGATGGAAACAGTTGGAGGCACTTTAGTTAAGCACTACAAAGAATTAGCTTTTATGGGATTTGTAGAAGTAGTGATGAACTTACGCACCATTGCCAAAAACTTGTCGTTTTGTAAAAAAGATATAGAAAATTACAATCCAGACGCCATCATATTTATTGATTATCCTGGGTTTAACCTACGTATTGCCAAATGGGCAAAAGCAAAAGGTTTTAAAACACACTATTACATCTCACCTCAAATTTGGGCTTGGAAAGAAGGCAGAATTAAAGACATAAAACGAGATGTAGATCAAATGTATGTGATCCTTCCTTTTGAAAAAGATTTTTATGAAAAGAAACATAATTTTCCTGTTCATTTTGTAGGTCATCCATTAATTGATGCTATTTCTAACCGAACACAAATTGATGATTCAGAATTTAGAAAAACTCATAATTTAAGTGATAAACCTATCATTGCATTATTACCTGGTAGCCGTAAACAAGAAATTACAAAAATGCTTTCGGTTATGCTAAGTCTTGTTAATGATTATGAAGATTATCAGTTTGTAATTGCTGGCGCACCAGGACAAGATTACGACTTCTACAAGCAGTTTATAAAGCAAGACAACGTTAACTTTATAAATAACAAAACGTATGATTTACTAAGCTTATCTACAGCTGCGTTAGTAACTTCGGGTACTGCAACTTTAGAAACAGCACTTTTTAAAGTACCTCAAGTGGTTTGTTATAAAGGTAGTTGGATTTCTTACCAAATAGGGAAACGTGTTGTAAACCTTGATTTTATAAGCTTAGTCAATCTTATTTTAGAAAAAGAAGCTGTTACTGAACTTATTCAAAATGATTTTAATAAAAAACGTCTAAAAAAAGAATTAGATCTAATTTTAGATGAATACGAGCGTACTAAGTTTTTTATTGATTATTACGATTTAGAAAAAAAATTAGGAGGAAAAGGTGCCAGTTTAAAAACAGCAACTCTTATATTTGAGTCTCTAAATGATTAGCCTTTTAATGAAAAGATCTGCTTTAATTTTATTACTACTTACTATTTTTTCTTGTGGTGGCTCTAAAAACAGACACGTTATTGTCACAAAAAAAGAGGAAAAAAAAACTATTAAAACACCAGAAGTACAAAGCCCTTCTTCTACAGAAAATTTTGAAGAAGAAACAACTACAACAGACGTTATTGTAGAAGAAATTGACAATGCTTTAATTGAAAAAATCATTAAAAACGCAAGCACTTACGAAGGTGTTAAATATAAATACGGCGGTACTACAAAAAAAGGAATGGATTGTTCTGGCTTAATGTACACTGTTTTTTCTGAGGAAGATATTAGCTTACCTCGTACCACAAGTCAGCTATCTACTTACGGAGATTGGGTAGATTTAAAAGAAGTAAAAGAAGGCGATTTACTATTTTTTGCTACTAGAAGAAATAGCAGGCAAGTTAATCACGTTGGTTTGGTTACTTCTGCGCGTTTAGGTCGTGTAGAATTTATTCATGCTAGTACAAGTCGTGGTGTTATTAGATCTTTACTATCTGAAAAATACTGGTATTTTGCTTTTGTACAAGCGCGTCGTGTATTATAATTCTTTCTAAAACTTAAAATATTCCCTAAAACACAGAACGAATAATCAATTATTTGCTATATTAGAGAAGTGAAGCTTCTCAAATTCAGCATAGTAAGACTAACCATCGGGTTGATTTTTGGCATCCTTTTATCAGAATTTTTTCTGATAGAAATTAATTATGCATTAGTAATTCTCATCGCTAGTTTTATAATTACAACTGGAGTTTATTTCATTTTTAAAGATAAATACAACAATACAGTTTGGTTTGGTTTTTCAGCAATTTTAACTTGTATTATTTTAGGCATTTTTGTCTCTAAAATCAATAAAAGTCTTTTAGAAAAATCTCATTTTTTTCATTTTAAAGAAGAAAATCAAAAACCACAATTAATAAGTTTTCAAGTTAAGGAATTTTTAAAACCAAATGCTTTTAGCGACCGTTACTATATTGAAATTTTAAAAGTAGACCATCAAAATACCAACGGTAAAGCATTATTAAATATTGAAAAAGATTCTACTACAAATACATTGAAAGTTGATGATATTTATGTAACTAAAACCGAAATAAATGATATAAAACCTCCATTAAATCCAGATCAGTTTAGCTATAAAAACTATCTAAAAAACCAACAAGTTTTTTATCAATTATACAGTAAAGATTCAGAGCTTTTTCTTTTAAACAATAACACAAATACTCTACGTGGTCATGCCGCCAACTTTAGACAGCTTATCAATAAGAAGCTAAAAAACTACAATTTTACTAAAGACGAACTATCTATAATTAATGCTTTGATTTTAGGGCAACGTCAAGGTATTGACAAAGATCTTTACGATAGTTACACCAATGCAGGCGCAATACATATTCTTGCAGTTTCCGGTTTACATGTTGGTATTATTTTACTCATTTTAAGTTTTGTTTTAAAACCTTTAGAACGTATCAAACACGGTTATTTTATAAAAACAATTGTTATTTTATTATTGCTTTGGAGCTATGCAATAATCGCAGGTAATTCTGCTTCAATTGTACGAGCCACAACTATGTTTAGCATTGTTGCTATTGGTTTAAATTTAAAACGAACATCAAATATTTACAACACACTAGCGACTTCAATTTTTGTCCTTTTATTAATTAAGCCTAGCTTCATTTTTGATGTAGGTTTTCAGTTAAGTTATGCGGCTGTATTTGCAATAGTAAGCATTCAACCTATTATAGAACCATTACTAAAACCAAAAAACAAATTACTTAACTTACTTTGGAAAACACTTACAGTTACTGTATCTGCTCAATTTGGAATCATACCAATAAGCCTGTATTATTTTCATCAATTTCCAAGCTTGTTTTGGTTATCTAACTTGGTGGTTATTCCAGTTTTAGGGATTATTTTAGGTTTAGGTCTATTAGTTATTACCCTAGCTTTGATTCATTTGTTACCTGAGTTTATAGCCGATATTTTTTCTTTTGTTATAAGAATGATGAACACTTTTTTTGAATGGATTGCACGACAAGAAAGCTTTTTATTTCAAGACATTTCTTTCAATGTTTTTCAGGTGATTATAAGTTACTTACTAATTTTCGCAGTCTATCAATTTTATTTAAACCGAAAAGCGAAATGGATATTCTACTCTTTAGCATTAATTATTGGTTTTCAAGCAAATTTCATCTTTAATACAAGTCAAAATAAAGGTGAAAAATTATATATTTTTCACAAAAGTAAATACACAATCATTGGTGAAAAAGTTGATAAAAAGCTTCAATTGTATTCTAATCTTGAAAGTGTTGAAACAAATACAATCCCAAGAACTTTTGCTGTTAAAAATAATTTAAACATTGAAAGACCAAAACCTATACAGCCCATTTTCAATATAAAAAACCAAACACTTTTAGTTATTGATAGTTTAGGTGTATATCCAGTAATAAATTTAAAAATTGATTATGTATTACTTACGCAATCTCCAAAAGTGAATTTAGAGCGTTTAATAGACAGTCTACAACCTAAAGCTATTATTGCAGATGGAAGCAACTACAAATCTTATATTTTACGTTGGAAAACTACTTGCTTAAAACTAAAAATCCCGTTTTACCAAACAGGAAAAACGGGAGCTTTTATAATTGATTAAATACTTTTATTTTTTGAACTGGAATTTAAAATTCTCATAATATGCGTTGAAATCTTCTTGAGTTTTCATTTCCTTATGATCGTTCTGTGCAAACATTTTCAAGTATAATTCTAAGCCTTGAGCATCTTTATATCCTACAATTGGAGCTAACACATTAGATTGTTCATCTAAAAACACTAATGTAGGAAATGCTCTTATGCCAAAAACACGAGATAACTGATGATTAGCGTTTCTTGTTTTTGCTTTTGCAGGGTCATAACCAGGATTAGAATATGTTTTCCCTTTATAAGTTACCTCTTCATCTCCTTGAGCATTAAATTTGACTGCGTAATAATTTTTGTTAATATACTTTACAACGTCTTCATTTTTAAATGTGTTACGATCAAGCATTTTGCATGGTCCACACCAAACTGTATAGGCGTCTATAAATATTTTTTTAGGAGAAGTTTTTTGTGCCTCTAAAGCCTCTTCTAAAGACATCCAATTAATTTCTTGTGCGGTAATATTTAATGCAAAAAGCATTGTAAAGGCTATAAAAAATGTTTTCATATATATTGTTTTTAATTGTAGTCGCAAAATATATTCCAAATTTACAAAAAATAAAAAACGCCTCTACATCGAGGCGTTTTTATGTTATATGTTGACGGTTATTTTACACCGTGCATTTTCTTTATTAATGTTTTATTTAATATAAACATTACAACACCTGCTGTAATAGGGATTGCTGTAAAGATTAAAAAGAAATTAGACATCCCATATTCTTCAACTATTGGATCAAGGTAACTTGCTGTCCAACCAGCAGTTAAGTTAGCTATAAAATTAGCTACAAACCAAATTCCGAACATCATACCTACTAACTTTAACGGAGCTAATTTACTTACATAAGACAAACCTACAGGAGATACACATAATTCTCCTAAAGTATGTAATAAGTATGCCAAAATTAAGAATATCATACTTACTGATGCTGTTTTGGCTCCTAAAGGAATACCCATAGAACCATATGCCAAAATACCGAAACCTAATCCTAATAAAATTAATCCAATTGCAAATTTTACTGGACCAGATGGGTTGTATTTACTCTCCCAAATTTTAGAAAATAATGGAGCAAACGCAATAATAAAGAATGAATTTAAAATTCCGTACCAAGAGGCTGGAACTTCTGGTGCTGGATCATTAAACTGCTTATTAAGCATATAAATAACAATAACCCAAATAATCACGAAACTTGTCGCTAATAAAATATTAGATAATGAATACTTTCCAAAAGTTTGCTTAAATAGCATCGTTAGAACATAGGTAATAATTAACATTGGAACAACAGTTAAAATAGTGTTTACAATTTTAAAAGTCATTGCGCCAGTACCTTCAAGAGTTCTATCTGTATAGTCACTTGCAAAAATGGTCATAGAACTACCTGCTTGCTCAAAAGCCCACCAGAAGAAAATTGTAAAAAATGCAAAAACACCAATTACTACTAACCTATCTTTAGTAACTTTTGATTTTTTTGCTTCATCAACTACATCTTCAATATCTTCACCAATTTCTTCAATAGAGTCTTCTACTGCATCGTCAAACTCTTGAGTTCCTTTTGGTGATAAACCAATACGTCCGAATATTTTTTGTGCATAATAAAACTGAAGCATTCCAAAAAACATAAATATCCCAGCTAATCCAAAACCATAATGCCATCCCCAATCTGGAGATTCTCCTATGTAACCGCAAAGCAATATCCCTAAGAAAGCACCAGCATTTATACCCATGTAGAATATAGTATAACCAGCATCTTTCTCTTTTCCTTGAGACTTATATAATTGTCCAACAATAGAAGAAATATTAGGTTTAAACATACCGTTTCCTATTATTAATAAAAATAAACCTAAGTAGAAAAATGTACTAGTAAAACCTTCTAGCGCCATAGAAGCATGACCTAACGTCATTAATAAGGCTCCAATAACGATTGCATTTCTGTAACCTGTAAACTTATCTGCAATATAACCTCCTATTATTGGAGTGATATAAACTAAACCAGTATACCATCCATAAAGTAATGTGGCATCAGCTCTTTCCCAGCCCCAACCTCCACCAGAGATTGCTGAAATTAGGAAAAGTACTAAAAGCGCACGCATTCCGTAGTAAGAAAAACGTTCCCACATTTCAGTAAAAAACAAGACAAATAGCCCTGAAGGATGACCTAAAACAGTCTTTTGATTGGTTTCTGAACCTCCAAATTTAAATTCCATAATGTATAATTTAGTTAGTTTTTATTTAAAGTTTATCGCCTAATGTACGATTTATAAAGTTTGTCATTTTAGTATATAACTGTAATCTTGTATTACCGCCATAAATACCATGATTTTTATCAGGGTAAATCATTAACTCAAACTGTTTGTTTGCTTGTACTAACGCTTCTACCATACGCATTGTATTTTGTATATGTACGTTATCGTCTCCTGATCCGTGAATTAATAAAAAGTCGCCTTTTAATTTTTCTACATGGTTAATTGGTGAGTTTTCGTCATAACCACTTGGGTTTTCTTGTGGTGTTGTCATGTAACGTTCTGTATAAATAGAGTCGTAATAACGCCAGCTAGTTACTGGTGCTACTGCTATTGCCATTTTAAAGACATCATTACCTTTAAATAAGGCGTTACTTGACATAAAACCACCATAAGACCAGCCCCAAATTCCTATTCTTGACGCATCAATATAATTTCTTTGACCTAATAATTTTGCAGCGTCTATTTGGTCTTCAACTTCGTATTTTCCTAATTCCTTTTGAGTTACTTTTTTAAAATCTGCTCCTTTTAATCCTGTTCCTCTTCCGTCAACACATGCAACAATATAACCTTGCTGAGCTAATAGTTGATACCAATAATCGTTAGCACTGTTCCAACGGTTAGCTACTTGTTGAGATCCTGGTCCTGAATATTGAAACATGAACAATGGATATTGTTTTGAAGCATCAAAATTTGCAGGTTTAATCATCCACATGTTAAGGTCGTTTCCATTTACATTTATTGTAGAAAATTCTTTTTCTGATAATTGATAATCTGCTAATTGATTTTTTAAATCGCTATTATCTTTTATAGCTTTTAAAACCTTACCAGATTTTGCATCATTTAAAGTATATAAATATGGCGTTGATGCATTTGAAAAGGTATTGATAAAATAAGTGAAATCTGCACTAAAATCTGCATTGTTTGTTCCCGTTTTATCTGTTAATCTTTGCTTTTTAGTTCCGTTTAATTTTATAGCATAAACATCTCTGTTAACACTTCCGTTTTCTACAGATTGGTAAAAAATTCTACCAGTTTTATTATCATAACCGTAGTAACTGGTTACTTCCCAATTTCCTTTGGTAACTTGGTTGATTAACTTTCCGTTTTTATCATAGTGATAAATGTGGTTATATCCATCTTTTTCGCTTGTCCAAATAAAGCTATCATCTTCTAAAAATGTCAAATCGAATGTCACATCTATGTATGCTTTATCCGTTTCAGCTAAAACAATTTCAGCTTGATTTTTCTTTGCATTGATAAACCAAAGATCTAATTCGTTTTGGTGACGATTCATGTATTGCGCACTTAAAACATCTGGATTGTTGGTCCATTTAATACGTGGAATATAAAAATCGTTATAAGCTTTATCTACTTTAACTTCTTCTGCTTTATTTATTTTTAAATCATAAATATGAAGCGACACTTCTGCGTTTTTCTCTCCTGCTTTAGGGTATTTAAACACCGATTGTGTTGGGTATAAATCTTGACCATAAACATCCATCGAAAATTCTGGAACATCAGTTTCATCAAATCTAATAAATGCTATTTTGTTGCTATCTGCATTCCAATCGAAAGCGCGAACAAAACTAAATTCTTCTTCATAAACCCAATCGGTAATTCCGTTGATGATTTTATTTTTTTCGCCATCTGTAGTAAACTGAGTAATTTTACCCGAGATTAAATCTTTTACATACAAGTTGTTGTTTAAACCAAAAGCTATTTTTGTCCCATCTGGCGAAAAAGTTGGTTCTTGTATTTTGTCTTCGGTTACTAAAGTTGTTTTTCCTGTTTCTGTATCAAAAACAAAATATTTACCTAAAGTAGATCGTCTAAAAATAGACTCTTCTTCTGTAGCTAAAAGCACTTTGCTTTCATCTTCACTAAACGTATAATCTGTAAAGTAAGGTATAGCATCTATATCTGCAGAACTTACTAAAGTTTTAGTCTTCTCTAACGTTTTATAATCGTAAATATCTATAGTTGTTGCACGATTGGCTCTATCAAAATTTAAAACGGAATATTGTTGACCGTTTTTCATAGAGTGTAACGCTTGTAAACCTTCTGTTCTAAAGGTACCGTTCCAAATCTCTTCTAATGTAATTTGCTTGTTTTGAGCGGTTAAAGCAGATGTTGCTAAAACTAAAAAAAGGGAAAGAATTTTGAATATTTTCATCTAAAATTAAATATTTAATAAAAGGATGTCAAGTTTACTAAAAATTAGCCAAAAAACCGTAAATATTAACAGTAAATTCAACTTAAAACATCATTACAAATATCATTTAAATCAAATTTTACACCAAACTTAAAATGTTAACTTCAGTGTAGTATCTTTGCATTTCTAAATTTAATTACATGGCAGCATTAGTTTCTGGATTTTCTAAACTATCAAAAACCGAAAAAATTGATTGGTTAGTAACTCATCATTTTTCTAAAAACGACTCTATTAAACAAGCTTTAAAGCAATATTGGAACTCTGACGAAAAACTTCAACAGTTACACGACGAGTTTATAGAAAACACCATAACTAACTTTTACTTACCTTTTGGCGTTGCTCCTAATTTTGTGATTAACGACAAAATTTACACTATTCCTATGGCTATCGAGGAAAGCTCTGTAGTCGCAGCTGCAAGTAAAGCTGCAAAATTTTGGCAAACGCGTGGCGGATTTAAAACGAAGGTGATTAGCACAACAAAAATTGGCCAAGTTCATTTTATGTATCAAGGTAAAAAGGAAGCTTTAACCTCTTTTTTTGATGAAATAAAGTCGAAATTAATTACAGATACCAAGCCAATTACCAAAAACATGGAAAAACGTGGTGGCGGTATTTTAGACATTCAACTTATAGATAAAACTACAGATTTAGATAATTACTACCAATTGCATGCAACTTTTGAAACGCTAGATGCAATGGGTGCAAACTTTATTAATTCGTGTTTAGAGCAATTTGCAAAAACATTTAAAGCTGAAGCTGAAACACAACTTGCAGAGCCTGTAGAGATTGTGATGAGTATTTTATCTAATTACGTACCTGAATGTTTAGTTAGAGCTGAAGTAAGTTGCAACGTAGAAGATTTAGCCGAAAAAGATATTGACCCAAACACATTTGCCGAAAAGTTTGTACAAGCTGTAAAGATTGCCGAAATCGAACCTTATCGAGCTGTAACACACAATAAAGGTATAATGAATGGTATTGATGCTGTTGTTTTGGCTACCGGTAACGATTTTAGAGCTGTAGAAGCTGGTGTACATGCTTACGCATCAAAAAATGGACAATACTCTAGTTTAACACATGCTAAAGTTGAAAATGGTGTGTTTACATTTTGGATGGAAATTCCGTTAGCTTTAGGTACTGTTGGCGGATTAACAAGTTTACATCCATTAGTAAAATTAGCTTTAAATCTACTAGATCATCCTACAGCAAAGCAATTAATGCAAATTGTAGCAGTTGCTGGTTTAGCACAAAACTTTGCTGCTTTAAGAAGCTTGACAACTACAGGTATTCAAGAAGGACACATGAAAATGCATTTAATGAATATTTTAAATCAATTTGAAGCTACTCCACAAGAAAAAGAAACTATTGTCGATCATTTTAAAAACAATACTGTTTCTCATAGCGCTGTTGTAGAACAGATTGAAAAATTAAGAGGATAAATGAAAACCTATTACAGTCACGGAAAATTATTACTAACCGCAGAATATGTGGTGCTTGATGGAGCAAAAGCATTAGCTATTCCTACTGTATTTGGACAATCACTTCATGTTGAAAAAGAAACAATAAACAAACTGACCTGGAACAGCTTAGACCATAATCAAAACGTTTGGTTTAGTGCAAAATTTTCATTTAAAGATGAATCTGTTTCAATTGAAAACACAACCAATCCTGAAATCTCCAATCGTTTATTACAAATCATATCAGCTGTAAAACAATTAAATCCTAAATTTTTAAAAGATAAAGGTTTTAAAATTTCAACTGTATTAGAATTTCCTAAAAATTGGGGATTAGGCACGTCTTCAACCTTAATAAATAATATTGCTAACTGGGCAAATATTGATGCTTATAAATTATTAGAATTAACTTTTGGTGGTAGTGGTTACGACATTGCTTGCGCGCAAAAAGACTCTGCTTTGACTTATCAATTAAATGATAAAAAAAGAGTTATTGAAACTTTAAATTTTAATCCTAATTTTAAAAATAATCTATATTTTGTTCACTTAAATAAAAAACAAAATAGTAGAGATGGTATTGCACATTATAAAGCCAATAGAAACAATTTAGAATTAACCATTGCTGCAATAAATGCAATTACAGAACAAATTATGATTTGTGAGACTTTAGAGAAGTTTCAATCTTTAATAGACCAACATGAACAGATTATTGCTTCTGTAACCAATCAAACACCAATAAAGCAATTACTTTATGAAAATTTTGAAGGAAGCATAAAAAGTCTTGGTGCTTGGGGCGGAGATTTTGTTTTAGTGGCTTCAAAAAGTAATCCAACTGAGTATTTTAAAAGCAAAGGGTTTGATACCATTTTAAGTTATACTGATATGGTTTTATAGTTTTCATTTAAAGCTGAAAACAAACACAATAAAAAAAGCCTCTTGAAAATCAAGAGGCTTTTTTATAGTATTTTATTTAAAAATTACTGTACTGTATTAGCACGGTTATCTTCAATTTCAGCAGCTTCTTTTAAAGCATTGTACAATCTGTTTTGTACAGAATTTAATTTTTGTGTACTTACTTGATTTGCAAAAGGCTGATAGTTTTCTAACTCTGTTGCTGGTGTCTTTTTAGTTGTTTGTACCATAAATACACCTGTATTTCCTTTTACTAAACCAGAAGTTTCTCCTTCATTTAATCCAAATGCTGTACCAACAACCATTGGCTCGTTTCCGGCACCAGAAATTGTTGGGTTTTTCATGTTGATAGCTACAGAGCTTCTTACATTTTGATTTTCTGCTTTTGCAAACTCTTCTAAAGTAGTTGCGCTTACTCTATCCATGATTAACTTAGCTTTCTTTTCTTTTCTAATCTCTGGTAAAGCTGTTACAGACGCATCTTCTACGCTCATTAACCCTGCTTCAGATTTTGAAGTTAATTGCGCAATAACTATACCTCCAGAAACTGTAAAACGTTTGTAGTCTCCTACATCTGTACCTTCTTCAAAAGCCCAACGTACAATTTGTCTTTGGTTACCTATACCAGGTATACTTTCGTCTAATTCTTTAGCTGTCATTGGTCTTACATCATAACTAGACTCTTTAGCTAATGTTGCAAATTCTGCATTTTCTAAGTTTACTTCAAAAGTAGATGCATCTCTAAATATTTTGTCGTTAGTATCTTCTGATGGTTCAATTTTTCTAGCTATAGTTGCTACTTTCACCATATCTGAAGATCCTTTTTGACCTTCAACTTCAATGATATGTAATCCAAATGCAGTTTCTACTACACCTAAATCTCCTGTTTTACCTTCAAAAGCAAAGTCTCTAAATTCTGGCACCATTCTGTCGTAAGCAAACCAATCGTAACGACCTTCGTTGTTTACACTTCCTTGGTCTGTAGAATATTCTGTAACAAACTCAGAGAATTTAGATTTATCTGATTTTAAAACTGTTAATAAACTATCTGCTAAAGCTTCTGCTTCTGCTTTTGGTTTAGCATCTGCTGGTGCTCTTGAAGCTCCTATAAATGGTATTAAAATGTGTCTTGTTTTTGCTGAGTCTGGTAAAGTAGTTCTATCTACTAGTTTTGATAATTTATAGTAGTTACCTTCTTTGTATGGTCCATAGATAAAGCCAATCTCTTGATTAAAAATTGTATCTGCAATAGTTTCTGGTAAAGCAGACTTCTTTAAAAATCTGTCGTTATATTTTATATCGTCAGAATTTGCATTAACAAAATCTTCTACATCTTTTGTATTTATAAAACCTATTTCTGTACGTTTTTTGTCTTCTGCATTTTCATCGTAAACTTCTCTATCGTTTAATAATTCTTTTAAACTATTTTGGATATTCTTTTCGTCTTCAGCAGATGCTTCTTCTTTAAAGAATACATATTGAAAACTTCTACTAGCTTCTGTCTCGTAAGATTTTTTATGCTTAGAAATGTAATCTTTAATTTCAGATTTTGATACTTTAACAGTACTATCTGCTATAGAACTGTAAGGTACTTGTACATATTTAATATCTACTTTATCATTAGCTAATTTATGATCTAACTCTCCTTCTGCTAAAGTTGCAGTTGCACCAGCTTTAACCATGTTAAAGTAATCTGTTTGTAATGCTCCTACTGCTAATTGCTGCTCATAATTTACCCAGTTTTGGTATGCTTGAGCTGATGTAGATTTTAAGTTATCTATGTAAACTTTTAATTTAGACTCATCAAATATACCTGCTTCATTTAAAAATTCTGGGCTTGTAGATAGTGCATTTTTTAAAATATCTCTCATTTGATCAGTTTCGATAGATAGTCCTAACTTTTCAAACTGACCTTCCATAACAGCTTCTCTAACTTTAGCATCAAATACACGGTTCATTACCTGAGTTGAAGTTGCGTTTGCACCCATTTGTTGTTGTTGCTGTTCTACAAGACTCATAAACTCTACTCTGCTTATGTCTTTACCGTTAATGGTTGCAACTACGTCTTGAGATTTACCAAATAATGCATCTTTGTTATCAAATAAACTTGATAAAATAAATGCGAATAAGGCTAACGCGATAACCAAAATTAATACAACTGTTTTCTGTCTTATTTTATTTAAAATTGCCATTTTCTATGATAAATTTTATGAAATATAGTGGGCGAAAATACCATTTTCTATTCAATAATAAAAGTACTTTTTATAATAAATAATCAAATAATAAATTAAGCAGCTATTATAAAGATTTTCATGTAGTTGAAGCTAATCTTCTTCTTTAATTTTTAAGGCTACTAAATCTATTTTTGTATTGGATACTTCTAATATTTTGAATTCGAAATTGTCAATAGTTACGATTTCGTCTTGTTGCGGAATTTCTTCTGTAAAGTCTACAATTAAACCGCCTAAAGTTTCATAATTTTCACCTTCTGGCAAGTCTATTTTATAGGTTTCGTTAATGTAGTCTACTTCTAATCTTGCAGAAAACACAAAATTATCTTCATCTTTTTGTTCTTCAATTAAATCTACGCTATCATGCTCGTCTTCTATCTCTCCAAATAATTCTTCTACAATATCTTCTACAGTCATAATACCAGATGTACCACCGTACTCATCCACCACAACTGCTATACTTTTTCTTTTTTTGATAAGTACGTTTAAGATATCTTTTATAAGCATGGTTTCTGGAACCAGCTCTATAGGCATAATCATAGAGCCTATATTTTTTGGCTTTTTAAATAAATCGAAAGAATGTACGTAACCTAAAATTTCGTCTATAGTTTCTTTATAAATTAAAATTTTAGAATAGCCTGTTTCTGTAAATAATTTGTTTAAATCGTCTACAGAATCATGAAGTTCTAGCGCTGTAATTTCGGTACGAGGTACCATAACTTCGCGTGCTTTTACTTCGGAAAACTCTAACGCATTTTGAAAAATTTGAATTTCGGTATCAATTTCTTCATGTTCTTCTACGCTTTCCATTTGCTCACTAATATAGTTACCTAATTCTACTTTTGTAAAAGCTAGTTGAACTTGATCGCCTTCTGTTTTGAAGAATTTTTTAAGTACCACATCACTAATCCAAATCACAAAATCTGAAATAAAAGTAAAAAGCACATAGAACAAATACGCTGGAAATGCTAGTATTTTTAATAGTGAATTGGCATAAATCTGAAAGAATACCTTTGGAAGAAACTCTGCAGTAAATAATATAATTAATGTTGAAATTATGGTTTGGGTCAACAAGTTTAAATCGGTTAACAAATAGGTTACAAATCCGCTTTCTGAAGGTAAAAAGCTTTGAAACCATTGCACCAACAAATCGCCCATAAACAACCCATAAATAACTAATGCTATATTATTACCAATAAGCATAGTTGCAATAAATTTGGAAGGTTTAGCAGTAATTTTTGTTAGTATTTGCGCTAAAAACCCTTCTTGCTTTTTTTCAATTTCTATGTGAATTTTGTTTGAAGACACATAAGCAATCTCCATACCCGAAAAAAAAGCCGATAGCAATAATGAACAAACAATAATTATTATTGAAGTTGCCATTATTTATTGTTATCAAATTTATTGTTGAATTTCTTTCTAAAAAAGAACATAAATACAGCTAAAGCCGCTAAGAATAATGAAAGGTATTTTACTTGTCCTGTACTATTGTATTCTGCAAATGCATCATAAACAAACAATACTGCAAATACGATATATGCGTATTGAAATAATTTAAATAATTTCATGTAATGAATTATAATTTAGGCTGTAAAGATACTAAAAAAGTAAAAGGTGCTACAATTATTCTGTAACTGCAAATTGACCGGTAACTCCTAAAACTTCGGCTTTATTAAAATCTCTATCAGAGTCAAAACCTTCGCCATTAGTTACGTAATCTTTAGATTTAAAGGTAACAGGTAAGTTTGTAAATAACCATTGTTTGGTTTGGTCGTAATATAATTGCTCTGCATAAAGTGTATCTTTTTCTGGAGTTGCAGCAACAACATTACCTCTTAAATCTATTAAATCTGTTTCGTTATAAACAATAGCATAATCTGAAATAATTGTAGTTCTTTGATTTTGCTTATCGTATAAGTAAAGTAAAATTCCATCAGGAAATTCGCTATAGGAAAAGTCACGATTACTATAATCGTACATTTTTGGACTTATTAAATTAGCTGCTAAACGACCAGAATCTGTATATTTTACATTAATACTATCTGAAACACCTACAGGCTCGTTAGCAGACATATCCATTTTTTTAATGTCCTTTAAATTGCCTTTACATGCAAAAAACAAAGTCATAGCAAATGCTATGACTGAGTTTTTTATGATATGTAAATTCTGATTTTGCATTATAAGCTTGGTACTGTTACACTTCTACCAATCCAACATCCAATTTTTATAGTCTGACCTTGGTTACCTTCGTTAAAAATCTGAGATTTAGAAGGTGCTTTTGCATTATAACTCTCTGCATATTTAGCCCCAGCACTACCTGCTTTTGAAGCCTCTTGAGCAGCTAACCAGAATACAGCTTGCTTATTAAAAGTTGTATCACCACAGCTATTTGCACTACTAGCATACATAGAAGCTATATAGATATGAGGTGTTTTATCTGATGGATTTAGACTTAATGCTTCTTGGAAGTATTGTCTTGCTTTACCAAAGCTACCTCTTTTCTTAAGACCTAATGCAATCTTCTTAACTAACTTAGACTTTTTAAACGGATCTGTCTGTAAGTTTAAAGACTCTGTTAAATATCTTTCTTCTCCTGTTTTTAAGTATAAGTAGTATGCTGTATCTGCATCTGGAGATAACTCATATTTTCTATTTACTATTTTAATGAATAATGGGTCATCTGTACACTCTTTTTGATACATTTTATTTAATGCTCTTTGTAACCATTCTGCATTATCTTTATTAGCATCAAAGTTTTTAGTATAAAGCGGTATTAAGTTATCACAGTTTGCTCTTTTACCTAATTGAGAATCTATACCATCTGCTACTTTACCAAAAGCATCAATCATTTGACCATGATATTTTTCATACTTAACTTCTCTCTTAGATAAAGCAGTACCAGCATCTTTTTTAGCTAATAACTTGTTTAACTTGTTAGTGTTATCTTCTACTTCGTATTCAATTTTTTCTGCAACATCATCATACTTATCAAATAACTGTTGTGCGGTCATACTTCCTGCATCATATAAATCTACAGCTAACTTAAAGTATAAATAAAGACCTTTTGTACTAGTAAAGTTTTCTTTATCTGTTTTGTAAGCGTTATCAAAACAATCATATAATTGCTGAGTAGATAAACCTAAAGCTTCTTTATTGTCGTACTTAAGAAGACATGCGTCTACCATTACTTTACCCGCTTCAGTTTTACTTGGGAAGTATTGAACTCTATCATTCCACATCTCTGTTAATTCTAAGATGTAAGTTTTTTTATCTTCTTTAGTTTCAACAAAGTTTTCTAAAATTTTCTCTCCGTATTGATAAATAGCAAGATTATACTTTGGGCAGTTTTCTCTTAACCATTTAAATGGCGCATATGCAGCTTCATAGTTTTTAGCTTTAGCAGCTTCTGCCATTAAAGATAATTTTGTACCACACTCTTGTTCGTTTTGAGAAAAACCAAAGCTTAAACTAAAAAATAGCGCGATTAGTAATGTAATCTTAGTTTTCATAATTATTAATTTTTATCTTGTTTTAGTTGTATTTTCTTTTTTGGAACCACCAATCGTTTAACGATAAGCTTATATTGATATTAACAAAGTTTTCTTTTATTAAGTTAGCATCTGTTGTCCCTCGTTTTCCAAACTCTAATCCTACATTTGCGTTAGAAAATGGTGTTCTTGGTGTTCCAACTGGTAATCCTACTCCAAAAGACATGCCAAACTCATTTATAGTTTGATTATTGATATTTAAACCAGTATTTTCAAATCGCAATCCTGCTCTGTAAACTGTTTTCTTCCAGTAACTTGAAAACGCGTTATACTCTGGTATATAAAATCCTCCAATAGATAGTTTTGATGCGTCTTCAAAAGTTGTACCTGTATTTGCGTAAAGTGGATTATTAAACTTACTAGTTTGTTGTGCTGTATATTCTATACCTGCAAACCATTTACGTGGTTGTCCTAAACCAACGCCAATACTATACTTAGATGGTAATATTAAGGTTGTTTCATCTAAATTATTTGCTTCTAAGTCTGCATCAAATTGATTTATAAAAGTTTCGGTACCATCATCAAAATTTATTGTTACTGTAGAAAATAGTCTTTCGTTTTTTGATGTTAAATTAGACTCTGGCGCATAAGTAAAAGAAGATTGTATTTCTAGTTTATCTGAAATCATCTCTCTAAAATGCAATCCAAAATTAAAACTTAAACCGCTTAAGCTAGAAGAGTTTGTTTCTTTAGAGTGATATGATAATAAATCTCCTTCTGTGTTATATCCGTAAACAAGCGTTGAGTTTTCTATATTACCAAAGTTATAATCTGCATTTGCACCAATACTTAAGGATTTTGTTAATTGATATCCTGTAGATAAAAACACTTTGTTAACTCCTCCGCTTCCTTCATATCTAGCTTCTGGATTACCATTATCTAAAAAGTTGTTTAATTTATAACCTACAGAACTGTAAGGTAAAAGTCCAAACCCAAAACCAAACTTATTTATAGGTACAGAAAGTGCTAAATAATCAAAAGAAGTTGTATTAGATTTATCACTACTAGAATTTGATTTTAATGTTGATGCAGAGTGACTTCCTCCAACTGTATACTTTACAGGTCTACTTTCATTTTTAAAACTAGCAATGTTATTATCTCCAAAAGTTGCTGGATTTGTAAAGTTAATATGTATACTGTCTTTATAAACAGCCATTCCTCCCATACTTCTATTCTCTACAGATCCTTTAAACTTCAAACTTCCTATTCCATAAAAAGAATAAGGAGATCCGCCTCCTTGTTGTGCTTTACTTTGAATTGCTATTAATGCAATAAAAACTATTAAAAGTTTTTTTATCATTCGTTTATGTTGTTGAGTAAAATAAAATTCAAGCCTTCCAGCAAGAAATTTGAGTTGGCAAATATGCTACTTTTTAATTGTTTAGACAAAAAATTAGCATCTCCGCCTGTTAAAATTATTGTTAAATCACTAAATTTTTCTTTGTATTGGGCTATTATTCCATCAATTTCTACAGTTAATCCATTAACAACACCGCTATTAATTGATGTTTTGGTTGTATTACCTATAATACTTTCAATCTCCTCAGTTTCTAATAACGGTAATTTAGCTGTTTGATTATGTAAAGCCTTGTAACGCATTCTTAATCCTGGTGAAATTGCACCACCTAAATATTCATTTTTAGAATTAATAAAATCGTACGTTATACATGTACCAGCATCTATAACTAATACGTTTTTATTAGGAAATTGATTTACAGCACCTGCTATTAAAGCTATTCTATCAATACCTAATGTATTTGGTGTTGCATATAAATTTTTAAAAGGAATTTTGGTTTGATGTGAAAGATATAAAACCTGATGATTTTTAGTTAAATACGCTTTTATGTCTTCTCCCAAATTTCCTACAGAAGATACTATTACATGTTTAATATCTTTATAATCTTTATTTAGATTATTTACTGCTTCAATCAAACCTTCTTCTAAAACAACCTTTTTAATCAAAAGTTTTTTTTCTTCAAAAACAGCAAGCTTTATACTAGTATTTCCTACGTCAATAATTAAGTTCATACAATTACCAAAAGTGCCAAATTTACAAAACCGAATCATAAATTTTCTTAATTTATTTATAATATTGAATTAGAGATAAATACACATTCAAACAATGAAAGTTTTAAAACAAATTTTATTTTTTCCATTTTTTGTTTTGTCAGTTTTAAAAATGAATATATATTTGCATCCGCAATAATGCAACTGGTGCCTTAGCTCAGTTGGTAGAGCAAAGGACTGAAAATCCTTGTGTCCCTGGTTCGATTCCTGGAGGCACCACCACTAAACCCTGTAAATACTTAATTTACAGGGTTTTTAAATTTAACAGAGACAACATTAGGGACAACACATTGCTTGCTCTATAACTTTTTCCTAAAATTAAAGCTTTTAAGTTTTCTAATATTTATACGCACTTTCCAGTATTCCACTTCAGTAAAACTCCTTTTTTTATAACTTTTAAGGGTAATATATTTAAGCTTAATTAGAAAAAAAATGTAGCTAATAAACATAGAAAGTTTATTTATTTTAACATAATAGATAATCAGTTAAAGAGTATTACATTTATAAAAACTAAAAAAACAACAACTAGGATAAAAAACCTTTAAAAGGTTAATTTTCTAATTCTCATTTTACAAACTTAATCACATTAAATGTTATTAAAAGTCAACTATTAAAAAATGTTAACGTCTTATCTTTTCTTTTGGTTTCTTTTTCTTACATTAGACAATTATTGACAAGTCAATTCAAGAACTATGAGATTCGGCGAACACATTCGGCAATTAAGAGAGCAAAATAATCTACTATTAAGGCATTTAGCAAGCGAGCTAGATATTGATACAGCTATGATGAGTAAGATAGAACGAAGCGAACGTAAAGCGAAAAGAGAACATATTCCGCAATTAGCTAAATTATTAAAAGCTTCAGTTTCAGAGTTACAAACACTTTATATAGCAGACCAGATTATTGAGTTATTAGATGATGAAGATAACCCACAAGCAATATTGGATGCTGCTGAAAAAAAAATCAATCAAATGAAAAAAGACAGTTAGAAGAAAATGGAAAATACACTTCAAATAAAAGATAATAAAATTTTCGCCCCATTACTAAATAAATGGTTAGTACTTAAACCAGAAGAAAAGGTAAGACAACAATACATTCAGCGTTTAATTGAAAATTATGGCTTTTCACCAGACCAAATGGCACAAGAAGTTAAAGTGAGTAATTCACAACGTGGTCAAGGTAGAGCAATGGCAGATATTGTAATATGGAAATCTAAAGAAGATAAAAATGAAGGTAATCACGCTGCTATTGTAGTAGAATGTAAAGCAGAACATTTAACCATTCGTGAAGAAGATTATTTTCAAGGATATAATTATGCCTCTTGGGCAGGTGCAGACTTTTTTGTAACTACCAATCTAAAGGAAACAAGAATCTTTAGGGTTATAAAAGGTAAAATTCCAAAACGACTCGATGAAGTTGTTGATATTCCTAAAGCAAGTATAATAAATAATGCTAAAAAGGTAGATGCCTTATTAAAGCAAACAAAAGCGTTCACGCGTGATGAGTTTTCTAAACTATTGTTTAAATGCCATAACATTATTAGAAACAATGATAAATTGTCACCAGAAGCTGCGTTTGATGAAATAAGTAAAATATTATTTATCAAGATCAGGTATGAACGTGAAAATTCCAATGCACAAGTATTTTCTAAAGAACAATTTATAAAAGATAAAGAAGCCTATAATCGTTATTCCTCTTCTACTAGCAGACCATTTTATCAGCAACTATTTGAAAACACCAAAGAAGAATTTAAAGACGATGATTTATTCGATCCCAACGAATCCATTAGAATACGAGAAAATAGTTTTGAAGCAATTGTAAAAGAATTGGAAACATACAACCTTTCTACAACATCAGATGACGTTAAAGGTATTGCATTCGAGCAATTTTTAGGAAGAACCTTTAGAGGTGAATTAGGTCAGTTTTTTACACCTCGTACTATTGTAGATTTTATGGTAGATGTATTAGACCCACAAGAAGGAGAAATCGTTTGTGACCCTTGCTGTGGTTCAGGTGGATTCCTTATTAAAGCGTTTGAATATGTAAGAGCCAAAATTGAAGAGGATATTCATCAGGAAAAAGAGAAAATCAAAGAAAAATACTATACGGCTGAATATGAAAAGCTATCAGAGAAAAAGAAAGAAGAAGTAGATAAGGTTGTTAACGATTTATTCGCTAAACTCAATCAAGAACTAGACATAAACAACCCTAAAAGTAGATTAAGGGTATTGAGTTACGAATGTATTTTCGGTACAGATGCAAATCCTCGTATGAGTCGTACTGCCAAAATGAATATGATTATGCACGGTGATGGTCACGGTGGTGTACATCATAACGATGGTTTATTAAACGTAAACGGCATATTCGATAATCGTTTTGATGTCATATTAACCAATCCACCATTTGGAGCAAGAGTTGAAAAGAGCTTAAAGATTACAGAAGCCGATAAATACAAGGATGCAGACCGTATTAAGAAATATAAAGAAAGATATGATGTAAAAGGTAATCCTGCTTATTCTAATGCATTAAAACAAATAAATGACAATATAGGTAAACCGCTTTTAAGTTTATACGAAACAGGAAGTATGAGTACACTTACCGAAGTGTTATTTATAGAACGTTGTCTAAACCTTTTAAAGCCAGGCGGTAGAATTGGTATTGTATTGCCAGAAGGCGTATTAAACAATTCCAACCTTCAAAAAATAAGAGATTTTGTAGAAAGCAAAGCAAAAATTGTACTAATAACCTCTATTCCACAAGATGTATTTATTGCATCTGGTGCAACCGTAAAACCAAGTTTATTATTTTTTAAAAAATTTACCGAGGAAGAAGCTAAAACCTATAAAAAATTAGCCTTACAAGCTAAAAAAGATATTGAAGCAAAGTATCAACCACAAATAGCACCTATCAAATCAAAATTGGCATTACGTGGTAAAGAGGCATTACCTGCTGATGAGAAAAAAGAATTAAGAGCAGAATTAAAAGTATTACAACAAACAGTTGAAACCGAAATTAAAGCACAAATTAAAGAGCAATTTAATTACGAAATACCAATTGCCGAGGTAGAAAAAGCAGGGATTAGCACAACAGGTGCAAAAATAGATAATGAGTTAGAGCCATTAGCCAAAGAGTTTACAGAGTATAGATTAAGCAACGAACTTTGGGAAAACATCATTAATAAAGTAGAGTACCAGATTGTAGACGATAGCACAATGTATCGAATTCCTTTATCTGGAGATAATAAAGCTCAAGAACCTGAAATATTTTATAGTTAAGATATGGCAGAGTTAACAAAAATTACATTTTCTGATTTATCTATTTGGGATGTCAAAAATTATTTTAGACAACAAGATACTTTTAATGAGTCTTATCCATTAGTACTGTTTGGTGAATTTCTCAACAAGCCTATTATAAAGAAAACTAAAATAGATGATGATAAAGAGTACCGCATTTTAGGTGTTCGTTCTTACGGTAAAGGAGCATTTATTAACAGAACTGTAAAGGGTGATACCTTAAAAATGCGAACTTACCAAGTTGCGCCTAAAGACCACTTATTTTGGTGTAAAGTAGACACGAAAAATGGTGCTTTCGGTATAATAGATGACAATCTTGCAAATGGTGTTGCTTCGTCTAATATGACCTTTGCAGAAATAGATAAATCAAAAGCAAGCACAGAGTATGTACAACTTTTATTTACTAGCCCAAAGGTTAACCAATATATGGATGGGTACGTAACAGGCACTACAAATAGGAGATATATTAAACCTAATCAACTTTTAGAAGAAATTAAAATCCCATTACCACCATTACAGGAACAAAATCGTATTGTTTCACAATACAACCAAAAAATACAACTCGCACAGCAACAAGAACAAGAAGCTAATAATCTTGAACAAGATATAGAGGAGTACTTAATGCAAAAATTGGGCTTAACGAATATTGATAAGAAAATATCAAAAGTTGGACTAAAATTAATAAACTATAAAGATATAATTGATTGGGGCTTTAATATTGACACAACCAAATTTCAATCAAATCTTTATAATACTTTGGCATTAGAAAATTCCCCAAGTCTATTTGAGGAAGCCT
Source organism: Mesoflavibacter sp. (assembly GCF_964226795.1). Classification (NCBI taxonomy): domain Bacteria; kingdom Pseudomonadati; phylum Bacteroidota; class Flavobacteriia; order Flavobacteriales; family Flavobacteriaceae; genus Mesoflavibacter; species Mesoflavibacter sp. The sequence continues at coordinate 184,313 of NZ_CAXQQP010000007.1, read as the reverse complement.
TTAGAGGTAAGAGTCCAAAGTATGATAAAGAGTCCAATAAATTTATTCTAAATCAAAAATGTAATAGGTGGAACTATATCGAATTAGAATTTACTAAAACAGTTGACGAGAAATGGTTTACTTCAATTAATGAAAGATTTTTTACAAAACACGGGGATGTATTAATTAATTCAACTGGAGATGGTACAATTGGTAGAGCCACATATATTATTAAGGAGTTTGAAAATTTGATTTATGATAGTCATTTATTACTGTTAAGGCTGAATAAAAGTAAAGTAAATCCACTTTATTTTACATATGTTTTCAATAGTAAATATGGACAACTACAAGTGGAAAATATTAAATCTGCTCAATCCACAAAACAAACAGAATTAGGCGTTACTAATTTAAAAAGAATTTTATTTCCAGTTCCGCCAATAGAGATACAAAATAACATTGCTAGCCATATAAAAGATTTAAATAGTCAAATAAATTCCCTAAGAACCATAGCACACCAAAACAGAGAAGAGGCTCTAATTAATTTTGAACAAGAAATATTTAACAGCTAATGAAACTAAAAAGTTTATATATAGAAAACTATAAAAAGTTTCAACCCAGCATAACACTTGATTTCGAGAAAGAAATCAATGTGTTAATTGGTATTAATGGTTCTGGTAAATCCAGTATTTTTGAAGCTATTGCTCTCATTTTTTCAAGAGTTAAATTGTATTGCGAAGGCAATAAAAAGTTTATAGAAAGAGACGATTTTCATTTTAAAATAACTTATAGTTTTATTGACAATAATGTGGTTTCTGAAACTTCGACCACACAAGGTTCTAATACTTCAATTAAGTTAATAGAATTAGCTTCTACATTTGAGTCTGGTTTGCAATACAGTATGTCTGTAGATGGTGAAATAGTAAAAAATAAAGAAACAATGTTGTATCATTTACCTGACAATGTAGTATTCTATTATGCTGGCTATTCAGATGGTTTAAAGAACATTGTTGCAAATATTGAAGATAAGCAAGCTAACGAGTTATATGGCATTAAAGATGATAATGTAGTTAAATTACAAGGTCTTTTAAAAAAGCAAATCATTTATATTAAGGAGCAACATTATCCTATATTATTTTTATTAAATTATTTAAAAGGTAATAAATCAAAATTACCACTTTCAGAAGATGATTTCACAGTCACAAATTTATCACTAACCCTAAAAAGACCTCAAACATTTAGAAGTGATAATTACGAAAATCTATATAACCTCACAGGTTTTTTAAGAACCTATCTCAATGAAATTTTAAGATTATCATATTCAGGTACAGTCGAAGTAGATATAAAAACAAAAAAACCATTTATTCCAATTGAATTTCACAACACATTATTAGATGCAATTCACAATATAGGAGTATGGCCAGATGATTACCATTTTAATAATGATGGGTATTTATTGTATCATATTTTCAATCTGTTATTTGAGGTTGGTATTTTAGAATCATTAAATGTTTATATCAGGTTAAATGATGATGATGTTAGTTTTGATGTAAAACAATTAAGTGAAGGAGAACAACAAATTATTACGGTTAGTGCAATTAAAGAATATTTACTTAAAGGCAATGCTTTATTAGTACTTGATGAACCAGATGCCTTTTTACACCCTCAAAGACAAAGAGAGTTAATACCTTATTTACACGATTTATTAGGTAATAACTCTTATAATCAAGTTGTGTTAGCAACACATTCACCTAATTTATTGAATAATGCGAATAGTGAGTATGTTAATGTAATCGGTATCGATAACGGAAAAATAGTTAAGGATACATTGAATTTTTACGGTAGGTCTATTGCATCAGTAAATTATAACTTAATGGGTGTAAAAGAAAGACCCGAAGTGGTTAAGAAGCAAATTGAAGAATTATACAAAAAAATAGAACTAGAAAACTTTGAAGAAGCCAAAGAAATATATGCTGAATTAGTAAAGTTGTTAGGGCGTGATGATGAGGATTTAATACAAGCAAAAGTTGAATTAGATTTTTTAAGTGGAGCAGATGATTAAAATAGTGAAAGGTAATCAGCCAAATTCAATGATTGCTCATAAAAAATCTGGAGGTAACTACGGGAATATGCCAACAGCTACGAAAAATGAGTTGAGAGAAAGTTTAATTAATGAACAGGGCTATGTTTGTTGTTATTGCTTAAAGCGTATTCCTGAAAACAAAGCAGATTTGCATCATACAAAAATTGAGCATTTCAAATGTCAGGAAAATTATGCTGTATTAGATTTAGAGTATACAAATTTACATTTGGCTTGTAAGGGTAACGAGGGACAGTCTGAAAAACTACAAACCTGTGATACAGCTAAAGCAAATAAGGATATTATTTCATTTTCATTGATAGATAATTCTTTAAATGGAAATATACATTACGCTAAAGATGGAACGGTATTTTCAGAACAGGATAATATTGAAAAAGAAATAAATGAAATTCTTCAACTTAATAATGACCAAAATATCAAAAAAACAAGAGCAAGTATATTGAAAGGTGTCTCTGAAAGTATAAGAATTTTACAAAGCAAAGGAAGATTAACAAAGAATGTATTAGAAAGAGAGTTACAATATTGGCAAGACAGAAATAATAATAAGCACAGACCCTTTTATCCTGTAGCAGTACAATATTTAGAAAAGAAAATAGAGAAGTTTAATTAATATGAGTAATACAATAACATACCAACGCAAACTCATAGAGGTAGAAACCCGTTTAGGGTTCTTGTATGTGCCTGCAAAGGCAAGAGGGTTATTACCTTCACAAAATGGTGAGGTAATGGTTCTATTAAAAAACAGTACCAATCCACAAATTAAAAAATACAATGCAGACCACAACCGTATTTTTGGTATGACCGCATTTTATAATGAATTAGGTGTAAAAGAAAGAGATATTTTAACCGTTGAAGTCACACAGCAATTAATAACCATTAGCACCAAAGAAGTTGAGGTAATAGAGGATTCAGAAGAAAACAACCAAGAAGATTTTATAGATACATCAGGTTTATCAGCACAATCCAAAGGCAATATAGGCGAAGACCGTGTTAAGGAAATCATTTTACTCTACAGTCAAGGCTTATTAAATGTATTTAAACCTGTAATTGATGAGCGTGGTATCGACTTAATTGTGCTTAAAGAAAAAATCTACAACCCAATTTATATACAAGTAAAAACAAGGTTTAATGTTCACAAGCGCAATCGTATGATATTAAATATTAACGGTAATACTTTTAAAGAACATCATTCTTATTACATAGTGGGACTATCATTCAATCCAACAAAAATGGAAATGGATGAGGAAATCCTCTTTTTACCCTCAAAAGACGTAACTAAATTAGCAAGTAGTTTATCAAATGGAGATTATAGAATTACTATTTCAATGGCTAGTGGTAAAACCACAGGTAAATACAAAAAATACTTTGTCTCTAAAGAAGAATTAGTTAATAAACTTATAGAACGTATCGATTTGGTAAACGAAATTGTAAACTAAGTTACCCTATTCCCTTTAATAAGTTATTTAGCGTTATCAATTGCAGCTTTAATTGCTCAATATCACCTTTAGTAGCTGGTAAAGATTTTGGAGCAAACAATCTTTTTGCAGCATAGACACCTGCATCTGCTGCTACCGTACCCAAAGCTACATCCTTAACTGAATTTATTTCAATACGCTTTTGATTATTTAGTTCCTCAATACGCTTTTCTAAAGATTGAACAGCTAATATCAAGTCACCACTATTTTTAAATAAAGGTTGCTTTTCTATTTTTGATGGCACACTTCTTTCATAGTGCCCAGAAATATATTTGTAGTCATTTCTTAAGTAACTAGCTTTTGTTCTACAACTAGCACTACAATAAAAGTGATTACTTCTACGCGGAACAAATTGTTGTTGACAATGCTTACAAAATGCTGTTTTTTCCATAATTTTCTAATTTTCAAACTTTAATTCCGTTAAATAACATTTTATTTAACGCTTTTTTTAGTTTCGTATACTTCTCCCTTTAAACTCAATAATATTGAACATTTCAAACAAACGGTCATAAATTCGACCACCGTAACGTTTACCCAAATCTTCCAATGTACGAATTGCACAATTATCCGAATTTGTATAATTGCAGGTTACAAATGTTCTTAATCTATAGTCATATCGATTATATAAAATTTCCTCAATAACATCTTTTTTTCCGTAATTGCTTGCTTCCTGTTCAGAGTTTATATCGTCAATAAATAATTGTTTTCGTTCTGTTTTTTTAAAGAAATGCTCTTTATCAAAAGGCGTTTGACATTTTTCAAAATCTCTTACAAGACCTTTAGCTGTAAAAAATTTAAACCTTAGATCAGGATAAACATTAAATACTGCTTCAAAAACCTTAAAAAAGTCTGTTTTTCCTAATCCATAACCACCAATTATTAATAGTCCTTTATCAAATGATGGCTTAGAAATATCTTTTCTTAAGTTTACAGATTCAAAAAATTTTTTTTCCTTTAAAAAGTAATAAAATATTACACTGAGGTTTGTTATTGATTCTTCACTTAGCATTAATTTTTTTCCGTGAATTTCATTAAACTTGCTCAAAAAAGTCCTCCATAAACTATCTTTATCGTATTTTTTTTCGTTCTTCATTTTATTATCGCTTTTTTTATTGTAATGCACTACTTGAAACTGACTCAATAGATCACTAGCTGTATTTGTTTTGTTTGTTCTCATTTTATCTATTAGTTAATAGTTTTGCTTTGTTATTAGCTTGTTTAAAGTTTAACTTTTCGTTTGCCACCCATTTTTCAAGCCTTTTTTCAATTTCAAAAAATTCATCTTTTTCAAACCGCATTTTTGTTTTATTAACATTTAACTCGCTCCAGTAATCATAAAAACTTTTTAAAATTTTCAAATCATATTTAGAGTATTCAAAAACTTGTTTTTTGAATTTTACAAGCCTCGCCTCTATTTTTTCTTTATTAACTTTATTATTATTATTTCTTTCTTTAGTTGTTGTTGATTGTTTGTTATTAGAGTGTTGATTGTTTGTTACTTGATTGTTGTGTTGCTTGTTAATGTATGATTTTGCCGTTTGGTATTTATTATAGTTTACAATAGTTATTAATGTAAATCTGTTTGTTGACTTCAAAACTATATTATTACTATCATCAAGTTTTGAAAGTGCAGTTCTTATAGATTGAACCGAAATCATTAATTCAGATGCTAAATGACTTATTGAAGTAATTAACTGTCCTCGCTTTATTAATTGTCCTTGCCACTTTTTATCTTTAAAATTAGCTTTTAAGATCAGGTGAAAATAAAGCCTAAAAACATTTGAATTTTGATACCATTCCCATTCCATAACATCACGGTGTAGAATAACATGTCCAATCATCTTATACTTGCTTTACCAGTTTATTAAAAATGTCGCTTTTCTTGTAGTAAACACGATTACCTAGGCGATAAGAAGGCAGAATGCCATTTTTACGCCAATTCCAGAGAGCTTGCTTAGAACACTTTAATAGTTTCAGGGTTTCATCAACTGTCAGAAGCTCTTCTGTAGATGGAAGTTTTTCTAATTTATTTTTCTGTTTAGGCACTAACTCTTTTACAATAGATCTAATGCTCTCCTTAAATTCATCTGGTGATAAATTATATATCCTTATTTCTTTTGAATTCATGATGCTCTATTTGATTAATGAACGTCACAAATCTAAAGCATCTCCAAAAAAAATATCTGATTTTAGAGTATACACGAGTCTATATACTCACCTAACTTACTCCGTCTTATTCTTATATTGGAAAAGTGTAAATTCAAAGTTTTCCTTTGCCTGTTTATTTTTTTTGTTATCAGGATTAACATAAGCTTGCAAAGAAGTTAAAGCTACATTTTCATCACAATTAAAAACTTCTATTAATTCTTTTGCTAATTGCCTACTATTTATTTCACCTCTATTCTTTGGCCCATCCAAGTAACCCTTCGTAATCAACTCTTCTACTAAAACACCTAATTCAGAAGGACCCGCCAACCATTTTAATGAAGAAGTTCTTGGAGAGTCTTTATAGTTTATATAGTCTTTAACAAAACTCCTTATTTTTTCTAATTTTTTTTGTAACTCGTGTTTTTTATTTGTGGTAGCGATATAATTTTCAAAATAACTGTTCTCAAACGCATGTTTTTTTATAACACCTTCTGTACTAACAAAACCGTATTCAAGAGGTTTTTCTCCATAAAAGCCAAAACCGATCTGATATGGTTTACAATTTTCAATTACACTTTCAAAAGTAGGTATAACTTTTAATTCTAAAACATTATAATACTTTTCTGGGTTTTCGCAATAGTCATAGTGATGAGTTAAAAAATCATTAATGTCAAGAACATCAATTTCGACTATTGATTTTGAAAGGAAATATTTAAGATTAAAATTTTCATCAAGCCTAAGCTTATGATCATTGTATTTATCAACTAAAAAACTGTAATCATTAAGCGAAAACTCGCTTTGATCTTTTTCACTTTTGAATGCAAAAACATCTTTAAAATCCATATTTCTATTTAAAAAAATTACTATCAGCAATTTTAATTGCTCTTTCTTGCGGTGTTACTTTTATATACTTATAAAACTCTCGTTCGGTTGAATGACCACTAATTGCCATAATATCAATTACAGGCATTTTTGACAAATAAGCGTTTGTACAAAAGGACCGTCTTGCTGTATGTGATTGAATGAGACTGTATTTTGGCACTGTAAGTATTTCAATTTTACCATTTACCTCCTTTTCTAAGGAGATTTCTGTATCGATTTTTGCCTTCCTTCCAACCTCTTTTATAAACTCATTAATGTCTGGAGCATTTAATTCTGGAGGCGGATAACCATTGTATCTATCCTTAAAAATCTTCTTCAACTTATGATGTATTGGTACAAATAATTTCTTTCCTGTTTTTCTTTGTTTAAATTCAATTACATCTTTCCCTTGAAATTGTTTAACCTGACTAGGTACTATAGGATTATAATCTGAAACACGCTGCCCCGTATAATAACCCACTAAAAAAATGTCTCTTGCCAATTGCCAATCCTTTAAATTGGATAAATCTAGATTAAACATAGCTTCTATTTCAGCTTCAGTCAAATATATTGAAACCGATTCTTTTGAAACAGCCTTAAAATCACGATGCTTATATTTCAAACTTGTATTATAACCATCTTCAGTTGCGGCATTTAAAATTGTTTTTAAATTTTTAATATGCTTGCCTATAGTATTAGTTGAATAATTATTTTCCTCTAAATACTGAATAAATAGATAGTAAAACTTAAGATCAATTGTATTAAAGTCAACACCATAATTAGTCACAGAATTAAAGTCTTTTATTCGATTTAATGTTTGTTTATAGGATCTAACAGTGATTGGACTCAACTTTACACTACTAATATTTTTTGATTGATTTTCTTTTCTAAAAATAAAATCATCAGCAAATTGAAAAAAACTTGTAATTTCAACATCATTACTCTCTTCTCCTCTAACTATTTTTCTGAGCAATGACTTTAGTATTAACTTGTCACTTTTCTGATCTTCATTTAATTCAGAAATTAACTTAATAAACTCAGATGCAAAAAGCTGCAAATCACGATTAACATTTTCTCTGTTTTTTATTGTTGATACCGCTCTTATTCTTTGATTATTTTCATCCCAATATTTTGGATTAACCTTATAACCTGTTGAGAATTTAATCCGATTCCCCCTTCCAAAACTATAATCTAATATTATCGAGGTTTCCTTGTTTACGCTAGGCGCTTTTAACCTATATTTTACAGTTCCAGAAGTTGGATTTATTGTTTTAGTCATATTACTATTTTTAAATCAAAAAGGGACAACAAAAGGGACAACATAAAGTTGAACTATTGTTATTTCAAATATAGATATTTTATTCTACAAACACATTAAAATCAATAATAACAGAAGATACAAATACTATTGATTAAAATAAGATAACATACATAAAACTACAAAGTAGTACTGGAGGCACCACCACTAAAAACCCGAACAAATTGTTCGGGTTTTTTGGTTTTTACAATCTTCTTTTAAAAAAAATGTAATAAGCCAATATTTTTTTCGACATAAAACTGTAATTTCACTTTTTACGTAACTAAATACAAACACCAATTATGTCAAAAACTTACTATGATCCTGCCGATTTAAGAAAATTTGGAAAAATCTCTGACTGGAACGAAGAGCTTGGTTCAAAATTTTTCGATTATTACAATACCGTTTTTCAAGAAGGCGCATTATCTGAAAGAGAAAAATCTTTAATCGCTTTAGCTGTTGCTCACACAATTCAATGTCCATATTGTATTGATGCATACACTGGAGACGGTTTACAACGCGGAATCACTAAAGAAGAAATGATGGAAGCCTTACATGTTGCTGGTGCAATACGTGGCGGCGCCTCTTTAGTACATGGAGTGCAAATGATGAATAAAGTGAATAAATTAGAAGGTTAATTTATGTCTAAATTAAAAACTCAATCTTTACATAAACGCGATAGTGAATTAGCAAAAACCAATAAACAGCTAGAGATTTTGTCAAATGGCATTTTTGCTAATGGCGAATTACCCACTTTTAAAGATAAAATTGCAGAAAGCAATCAATTTCCCCTTAAACCAAAACCTTTAGAAATCTTACAAATTAATGTAGGATATATGTGCAATCAAGTTTGCGAGCATTGTCATGTAGATGCTGGACCAGACCGTAAAGAGATTATGACGAAAGAAACTATGCAACAATGCTTAGATGTTATAAAATCTACAGGCGCACATACTTTAGACCTTACTGGTGGCGCACCAGAAATGAATCCTAATTTTAGATGGTTTGTAGAAGAGGCAGCTAAAGTAGGAATTAAAGATTTTATTGTTCGCTCTAACCTTACTATTATTCGTGCTAACAAAAAATATCATGACTTACCAGACTTCTTTAAAAAACATAACGTACATGTAGTATCGTCAATGCCACACTGGACAAGAGGAAAAACAGATAAACAACGTGGCGAAGGTGTTTTTGACCAATCCATACAAGCTCTAAAAGATTTAAATGCTGTTGGATATGGTATGCCAGACAGCAATCTAAAATTAGATTTAGTTTATAATCCATCTGGCGCTTTCTTACCGGCTAATCAAGCTGCAATGGAAAAAGATTTTAAAAAGGCTTTGCTTGAAGATTTTGGTATTCAATTTCATAATTTATTTGCAATCACTAATTTACCTATTAGCCGCTTTTTAGATTTCCTAATTGCTAGTGAAAATTATGAAGATTACATGTACGCTTTAGTAGATGCATTTAATCCTTCGGCAGTAGCAAATGTAATGTGCACGAATACACTATCTGTAAGTTGGGATGGTTATTTATACGACTGCGATTTTAATCAAATGCTAGATTTAAAAGTCGCTAGTAAAACTAAACATATTAGCAACTATAATGAAGAAGTTTTACAAAACAGAGATATCATAATTTCTCAACATTGTTATGGTTGTACTGCTGGCGCAGGAAGTAGTTGTCAAGGTACTGTAGCTTAAAATGAAAGTCGTTTTTTTATACATATTTACATTACTAGGAGTTCAAAGTTTTGGGCAAAAAACTTTAAATGATGTATTGAAAAAACACAATCATTCTGATATACCTTACATTAGTGTACAAGAGTTAGCTATGCCAAAAACCAAAGCTAAAATTTTGGACGCTAGAAGTTTTGAAGAATATAAAGTAAGTCATCTAAAAGATGCTGTATTTGTAGATTTTGAAAATTTCGACATAGAAAAAACAGCTCAACTTATTTCTGATAAAAACGAAATAATTGTCGTGTATTGCTCTATTGGTGTACGATCCGCAAAAATTGCTCAGCAATTAAAAGATGAAGGCTACACCAATGTTTTCAATTTGTATGGTGGTATTTTTGAATGGAAAAATAACAATTTTTCAGTTTTTGATTTAAATGAAAAAGCAACTGAAAAAGTACATGTTTACGACAAAAATTGGTCTAAATGGTTAACTAAAGGTGAAAAAGTTTTTTAAATGAATCAGAAAAATCTCATCATAACATTCACACGTAATCCAGAATTAGGAAAAGTAAAAACAAGGTTAGCTAAAACTATTGGCAATCCTTCCGCTTTAGCGATATATAAAAAATTATTAGAGCATACCGAAAGTGTGTTGAGGCCATTAAACTGCGATAAAGCTGTCTATTATTCTGTAAAAATTAGAGAAAACGACGTTTGGGACAACTCTATTTATCAAAAACATCAACAACACGGTAATGATTTAGGTCAAAGAATGGCAAATGCTTTTAAACACGGTTTTGAAAATGATTATGAAAAAATAGTTATAGTTGGCAGTGACCTTTACGACTTAAAAATAGAACACATTAACCAAGCGTTTGAAGCTTTAGAAGACAATGATGTCGTGCTTGGACCTGCCGAAGATGGCGGTTATTATTTATTAGGAATGAAGGAATTACACGCTAAATTATTTCAAAATAAAAATTGGGGAACAAGTAGCGTTTTAAAAGAAACTTTAGACAATTTAGAGCAAGAAAATGTATTTTTGTTAGAGACCTTAAACGATATTGACGTTTATAGCGACATAGAAAAATATAACGATTTAAAAGCATTAATTAAACCATGATAAAATACATTAATAAAACTGTAGATTATTTAAAAGATAAAGGATTTGAACAACCAGAAATAGGGATTATTTTAGGCACTGGTTTAGGACAATTACCAAGTCATCTAGAAACCATTGCAGAAGTTAGTTATAATCATATTCCGCACTTCCCTACTGCTACAGTCGAGTTTCATAAAGGCAAATTAATTTTTGGCAAACTAGCAGGCAAAAAAGTAATTGTCATGCAAGGTCGTTTTCATATTTATGAAGGATACACCTTACAAGATGTAACTTACCCTGTTAGGGTTATGGAAAAATTAGGCATAAACACTTTGTTAGTTTCTAACGCTGCTGGAGCTATAAATTTAGACTTCAAAAAAGGCGAACTTATGTTAATTGATGATCATATTAACTTACAAGGTAGTTCGCCATTAGCTTTTCAAGGTGTAGAAGCTTTAGGAGAACGCTTTGTAGACATGAGTGCTCCTTACAATTTAGACATTAACAGCGCAATAAAAACTATAGCGAAAAAACATAATATTTCTTTACATGAAGGTGTGTATGCAAGTGTTGTTGGTCCACAATTAGAAACTAGAGCAGAATACAGAATGCTAAAAACTATTGGCGCAGATGCTGTAGGAATGAGCACCGTACCAGAAGTAATAGTCGCAAATCACTTAAATTTAAAAGTTGCAGCTGTCTCTGTATTAACAGACGAATGTGACCCAGAAAATTTAAAACCAGTAGATATACAAGAAATTATAGCTATGGCTAACAAAGCCGAACCTGATATGATTACTTTATTTAAAGATTTAATAGAAACATTATAATAGTTAGTAGTTTTTCAGCACTCAGTTTATAATTAAAACTAAAGACTGATCTCTACCAACTGCATACTTAAACTATGAGTTACTTAAACACCACAAAAGACGTTTACAAAGAAGCTGCACTAACACCAGATGTAGGCTTATGTTGTACTACAAATCCTATTTGGGAATTACCAGGATTAAAAATCCCAAAAATTATGCAAGAGATGAATTATGGTTGCGGATCAACTGTTCATCCTCGAGATTTAACTAACAGCCCAAAAATACTTTATGTTGGTGTTGGTGGCGGAATGGAGTTACTGCAATTCGCTTATTTTTCTCGTCAAAAAAATGGCGTTATCGGTGTAGATGTTGTAGATGAAATGTTAGACGCTTCACGTAAAAATTTTAAAGAAGCCGAAGCTCAAAACACTTGGTTTAAAAGTGAATTTGTAGATCTTAAAAAAGGAGATGCTTTACACTTACCTGTTGAAGATAATAGCATTGATGTTGCAGCGCAAAACTGCTTATTCAATATTTTTAAAGCTGAAGAATTAAAGAAAGCAATAGACGAAATGTACCGTGTTTTAAAACCTCATGGTCGTTTAGTGATGAGTGATCCAACTTGCGAGCAACCAATGAATGATACGTTACGCAACGACGAAAGATTACGCGCACTTTGTTTAAGCGGTAGTTTACCAATTGCTGAGTATGTAAAAGCTTTAACCGATGCTGGTTTTGGAACTATCGAAATTAGAGCCAGAAAACCATACCGTATTTTAGACCCAAAACATTACCCAACAGACGAGCTAATCTATATAGAATCTATAGAAGTTGCCGCTATAAAAGATCCAATGCCTGCAGATGGACCTTGCATTTTTACTGGTAAAGCAGCTATTTATTATGGTGAAGAGGATTATTTTGATGATAAAGCTGGTCACGTTTTATTAAAAAACCAACCATTAGCAATTTGCGATAAAACTGCTGGAGCTTTAGCTAGTCTTGGCAGAGATGATATTTTTATTAGCGAATCTACCTTCCATTACGATGGTGGCGGATGTTGCTAGTCGATAATCGACATTTAACCATTAAAAACGTTTAACTAAAAAATAAAAAACTATTATGAAACACTTTATTTATCTATTTATTTTTAGTTGGACGTTTTTTGGTTTTTCTCAAGATTTAGATCATAAATTATGGTCAGAATTATTAACTAAACACGTTTCAGAATCTGGAGAAGTAAATTACAAGTCTTTCAAAAAAGATTCTGTAAAACTTAAAGACTACATATCATATTTAGCTAAAAACACGCCTTCAGATGGCGCTACTAAAAATGAAAAATTAGCCTACTGGATTAATCTATACAATGTGTTGACTGTAGATTTAATTGTGCGTCATTACCCAATAAAATCTATCAAAGACATAAAAAACCCTTGGAAACAACGATTATGGAAAACTGCAAATCTCAGTTATAATTTAGATGAAATTGAACACGATATTCTAAGAAAAATGAACGAACCTCGAATTCATTTTGCTATTGTTTGCGCATCAATTTCTTGTCCTAAACTTCAAAACAAAGCTTTTAAAGCAAATACTTTAGATACTCAATTAACTAAAGCTACTAAAACATTTCTGGCGGATAACACTAAAAATGAAATCACTAAAAATCAATTAAAACTTTCTAAAATTTTTAAGTGGTTTAGAAAAGATTTTGAAAATAAAGGAACTGTTATTGATTTTATAAATCAATACACTTCAACTACAATTTCTAAAGACGCAAAAATTAACTATAAAGATTATAATTGGAATTTAAATGAATAGAATTTCTATCATAATTCCTATGCTAAATGAAGCAGAACGCATTGGCAAATTGCTTCAACATCTTATTGAAAACGCTAAACAAAAGGACCAAATAGAACTTATTGTTGTAGATGGTGGAAGTACTGATAATTCGGTTGAAATAGTTGAGAAAATGATTAACGACGCATCAAGTGATTCTGATTGTAATAAAGAATTGAATCGAGATGCTAGAAAAGTTCTCGATACAAAATTTTCAACAGAAAACTTCACTCGAACTGACGCTGAAAATAGAACAAAAATTATTCTACTGAATTCCAAAAAAGGACGTGCCAAACAGATGAATATTGGCGCAAAAGCTGCTACAGGAACTATATTATATTTTTTACATGCCGATTCTTTTCCTCCAAAACACTTTGATCAATTCATTTTAAATGAAATACAAAAGGATAATCACGCAGGTTGTTTTAGATTAAAATTTGATAGTAACCATTGGTGGCTACGTATGGCTGGATGGTTTACAAAATTTAATTTTAAAGCATGTCGTGGCGGCGACCAAAGTTTATTTGTTACAAAAGCATTGTTTAATAAAATTGGTGGTTTTGATGAGTCTTATATTATTTACGAAGACAATATTTTTATAAGTCAGTTATATGATTGCAATCAATTTATTGTAATTAATTCACCTATAACTACCTCTGCAAGGTTATATAAAAAACATGGCGTGTTTAAACTTCAATATCATTTTTGGATGATATATTTAAAAAAGTGGCTTGGCGCTTCGGCTATAGATTTGCACAAGTATTACAAGAAGCACATTTCTTAAAAATATTGGCCAATACCAAACACAAAACCTCTTGCATCGTTTTTAGAAATTCCGTAACCGTAATCAATTCTAAATACAGCATTAAAAATAGTTTTATGTATAAAACGTAATCCTAGACCAGGAAAAACTCTAATGTTATCTGAAGTTACAAAATCGGTAAAATTCCCTCCAGGATTTCGCCAACTTCCAGCATCTACAAATGCATTACCTTGCAACACAAACCAACCTTTTTCATATAAAGTACGTCTGTATTCTGTATTTAAAACTATTGCACCTGTACCACGATCTATGGTGTTACCAACACCTCTAATATTTAAATTATTATCTAAAGAAAACGGTGCAAAAGCACTATCATTATTAGTAGCCAAACCTAATCGTAATCTTGATGCCCAATTGCCTTTTTCTCCTACTTTTTTGTAATAATTAAAATCGTTCCAACCTATTAAAAATGTTGGTAAGACATCATTATTAGAGATTACATATTGCAGATTTAGCAAACTTTTAAAACCAGTTACGTATTGGTATTCAAAGTCAAGATTATTATACTCATAAAGTCCTTTAACCATCACTTTATTAGCACTAATATTTTTAAATTGGTTTGATATGGTTTGATCCTCTAGATAATCGTAATTCTCTTTAAATAAGTTTAATCCTAGTTCTAGTCGATTATTAAAATCTGGCTGATATAAACCAAGTACTTCATAAGATGTATTTTGATATTTATAATTTACAGTTCCTGAATTAAAAAACACTGGTTCTTGTGTTTGCCAATCCATATGATTTACAGCAAGACCAAATTTCCTATTAAACAAAAAAGGCGCTCTAAAATTTACACCATAAGAGCTATAAATATCTTTTTGGTAAAAACCACCAAAGGTCATGTTTTGACCAAATAAGTTAAACTCGTACAATCCTAATCTGTACGCAAACTCATCATCATTAGATGTATACACATTTACTGAAGGAATAATTGTAAAATTTTCTTCTACAATGTAAACTACTTCATAAGTTCCGTCTTGTAGTTTTTTAGTTGTATAATTTGCATGAGCAATAGATGGAAGTCGTTTTAAAAGCTTAATATCTTCTTCTATCAAAGTTGAATCTAACACAGATTGCTCTGAAAGTCGAGAAACTTTATTTATAAAAGAAGTCTTTAGTTTTTTATTACCCTCAATTTTAAAATTTGAAACGTTTTGAGAAAAAGCGGTTGTAAATAGCAATGAAAATAAAATGGTTTGTAAATATTTTATAGACATATTAATGATGTTTAGTTAGTATCACTTAATTTGATAATTATTAGTCTTAACTATTTATACAACCTTACGTTTAAGCACCTAACTAAGTAAACATTAAATTATTTTTTCCTTTTTATTAAACGATATGAATTAGTATTTCTTCCAGATTCGTTAGGATACATTTTGTAAACTTCATCACTTTGAAACACCTGTTTTGTATCCAAATCTATTGCCGATAATTTACCCGTAAATGCTGCGCCAGTATCTACATTCCAAATATTAACAGCATGCATTGGTTGATCTTGAGAAAACCTGATAGTTGGTGTATGACCAATAAAAATTTCGGTGTAGTGTTTTAATCGGTTTGGGTATAATTCTGAGTCTTTTTCAATGCGTTTATCCATGGTTATTGCCATTTCCCAAAGTGTACGATCGTAATAAAAATTCTCAATCTGGTATTCTCTTTCAACACCATGAACAGATGTAAATCCTGCATGAATAAACAACCTATTATTTTCATCTAAGTGATACATTTGCATTGCTTCAAAAAACTGTAAGTGATGCTGCTTTTCTTCATCTGAAAAAGCATTATAACTTTCAATAGTTTCTTTTCCACCATGTTGATACCACGATTGATTAATCAAGTTTTCTCTAAGCCAATCTTCGCACCAAGCGTCATGATTTCCTTTTATAAAAATACAAGTATTAGTTTTAGACAATTCTATTAAATATTGAATTACTTGAGCAGATTCGCTCCAACCATCTACGTAATCTCCTAAAAAAATAAGACAATCTTCTTCTGAAACTTTTGCGCGCTCCAATAGTTGAATTAGCGCTTTTAATCCGCCGTGTATATCTCCAATCACTAATGTCCTCATAGATTATTTTTTATAATACTGTCTAATAATTTCTTCAGCAGGTTTATTTTGTGGTGTAAACATATTGTCTTTTGCGCCACCAGATTGCTCGTAATTATGAAACCACTTCCAAACAAATCCACCAGCAAACCAGTCTTCTTCCCAAAAGGTTTTAAATAAAGCTTTTGTGGTATTTACTTGCGCTTCTAGGTTTGGATTAGCGTCATAATTACCGGTTAACCATGGTTTTTTACCAGAAAAATCAAAACTACGGTAACCAAATTCAGTAAACAAAATAGGCTTTTTTGTGGTTTTTTGTACATTTTTAATATCTGGCAAATGCGCATTCCAACCTTGTAAACAATCTACTACAGTTGGTGTTTTTAAATCACTTACAGGAAAATACGCATCTATTCCAACGTAGTCTAAATCTGCCCAAAATGGTGTTTTTGTAAACTCGTTCCAATTGGCTGCATATGTAAGTTTACCTTTGTAAATCGTTCTAATTTTTTTAATTAATTGCGTCCAAAACTTTGGTCGATGTGCAACAAAATTTTCAAGTTCTGTACCAATACAAAACATATCAACGTTGATGTCTTCGGCTACTTTTGCAAAATCTAAAATAAAGTTTTCATAGGTCTGTTCTAATTCTTGCCATTCTTGTTCAGTATTCATTTTTATAAAACCTGTAAATTCGCCACGCCAAACCCAAATTTGAGGCTTTATCATTATTTTAATTTGTTGTTTTTTAAGTGTTTTAACGTACTGCTTTACACCTTTATCAGTTTCGCCAAACCATTGTCTATTTGTATTATAAATAATTTCTGGATGCTCTAAACTTTTTATAAATCCAAATGGCATAATCGCAGCATAATTAGCATTTAAATTTACTACTGGTTTTGTATGTTTTTCTGAAATACTATCGCGAGATGCCACAAAACTTACACCATTAATTTTTTCTGTTTTAGGTAAAGTCATACTACACGAAACCAATAATAAGACCGTACACAAAAGTGAAAAGTGCTTCATAACTGTTAATTTATTTATAAATTTAAACAAACTTGAATAATGTAATTAAGGTTTTAACAAAAGCTTCGACTTAAAGCCTAACTAAACTAATTATATGGAACACATAGCCATAATAGGTAATGGAATATCTGGCGTGACTTTAGCAAGACACATTAGAAAATTATCTGATAAAAAAATCACCATTATATCTGCTGAAAGCGATTATTTTTTCTCGCGTACTGCGCTTATGTATGTATATATGGGACATATGAAGTTTGAGCACACACAACCTTATGAAAATTGGTTTTGGAAGAAAAACAATATCGAACTAAAAAAAGGGTATGTAAAGACTATTGACACTGATAATAAAACACTTCATTTTGCAGAAGGTGACCAAATGAGTTATGACAAATTAGTCATTGCAACAGGTAGCAAACCTAACAAGTTTGGTTGGCCAGGTGAAGATCTAAAAGGTGTGCAAGGCTTATACAGCAAACAAGATTTAGAACATCTTGAAATCTATGCGCCAAATAATAAAGTTTGTAAACGCGCCGTCATTGTTGGTGGTGGATTAATTGGTATTGAATTGGCAGAAATGTTAAATTCTAGAAATATTCCGGTAACATTTTTAGTTCGTGAAAGCAGTTTTTGGAATAGCGTTTTACCAGAAGGCGAAAGTCAAATGCTAAACAGACACATCAAAAATCATCATATCGATTTAAGACTTTCAACTAATTTAAAAGAAATCATTTCTGATGATAACGAAAAAGTAAAATCCATCATTATTGAAGAAACAGGCGAAGAAATTCCGTGTGATTTTGTAGGCTTAACTGCTGGTGTTACACCTAACATTTCATTTTTAAAAGAAAGCAACATAGAAACCAATATAGGCGTTTTAGTCAATCGATTTTTAGAAACCAACATTAAAGATATTTATGCAATTGGCGACTGTGCTGAGCAACGCAAAGCTATTGGTAATCGCAGACCTATTGAAGCGGTTTGGTACACAGGTCGCATGATGGGCGAAACTCTGGCACAAACCATTTGCGGCAATCCTACTGAATACAAACCAGGACATTGGTTTAACAGCGCTAAATTTATAGACATAGAATACCAAACCTATGGTTGGGTACATGGTAAAAAAGGAAGACCTGATTACGAAACTCATTTTCATTGGAAACATGACGATGACACCAAATGCATTACCATAGCTTACCATAAAAACACCAATCAGTTTTTAGGAATAAACACCTTTGGCATTAGACTACGTCACGAAATTTTTGATAAATGGCTAACCGAAAAGCGAGATTTAGACTATGTCATTAATCATCTAGAGCAAGCCAATTTTGATCCAGAATTTTACAAGCGATTTGAAAACGAGATAAAAGAAACGTACAATAACACCTTACAAACTAACTAACATGAGCTTAAAATTAAATTACAGTATGTCTTTGGCTAATTCTTACGGATTAACAAAAACTCAAAAAATAGCGTCAGCAGTTGGCATATTAGGACTTTTTATTTTGGTGTTAGCATTATTTAATGTTCAATTCCCTAACAAAACTATAGCTTTGTCTATTGCTTTAACCTTAATGTTTGTCGGGACTATATGGTTTTCTAATAGTTTATACTTAAATAAATCTAAAGGCATTAAAAATGATGGTGTTTGGTTTAAATCTTTATCTTCAAGAGGTTTAGTCGGTTGGCTAATTGGTGTCGTTTTAACCTTATTTTACATTGTACTTTATTTTTATCCGCAATATTTAGGTTTAGCTCAAAAAGGTGAAGAAAACACAGGTTTAGTTGCTCTTTTTGATCCTTTAAGTCAACTTTTAAGCGGCAGAGACGCCAGTCAATGGTTTGTATACGGTACGTTATATACAGTTGCTATTTTGGTTTTTGGCTATAAATTCATTTTAAAATATAGACATAATCGCTATGAGCAAATCCGCACTATTTCGGTCATGTTTTTTCAATTGGCTTTTGCGTTTTTAATTCCAGAATTTATGTACGTAATGAATAGCGATTTACCGTACTACGATTTAAAAAACATTTGGCCTCTTAATTATTATAACTTTGAAAGTTACCGAGTAAAAGCATTTATAAGCGCAGGAAACATTGGATTAGCGATGCTAATTTTTGGTATCGTTTCAATATTTGTTATTACACCTATTTTAACTTATAAGTACGGTAAACGTTGGTACTGTTCTTGGGTTTGTGGTTGTGGTGGATTAGCCGAAACAGCTGGTGATAGCTTTAGACAATTAAGTGACAAATCTCAATTTGCTTGGAAAGTAGAGCGTTGGGTAATTCACTCGGTTTTAGTATTTGTTGTACTTATGACTACAGCTGTAATACATAGTTATTTGGGTAATGATACCAGCAAATATTGGCTTACAAAATCGTCGTTTTTAATTTTTGTTGCATCGTTTTTAACTATCATTTTTGCTGGCACAATGATTTTTAAAAGAAATGAACTAGCAAAAGACGCTAAATATGGTGCTATTGGCTACTTTGTAATTATCATGACGTTATTTGCTTTGCACTATTTTAGTAAAGACAATTCGTTATTTTTATTTAAATCTGAAAGCTTAAGAAAAAGCTACGGATTTTTAATCGGTTCTATATTTTCTGGTGTTATTGGTACTGGCTTCTACCCTATTTTTGGCAGTCGTGTTTGGTGTAGATTTGGTTGTCCTATGGCGGCAATTTTAGGATTTCAGCAACGTTTATTTTCAAAATTCAGAATTACCACCAACGGTGGACAATGTATTTCTTGCGGAAATTGCTCTACCTATTGCGAAATGGGAATAGATGTACGTGCTTATGCTCAAAAAGGCGAAAACATTGTACGTTCTAGTTGTGTTGGCTGTGGTATTTGTAGTGCAGTTTGTCCAAGAGGCGTTTTAAAATTAGAAAACGACAGCATGAAAGGACGTATAAACCCTAACGAAATCCTTCTTGGAAACGATGTAGATTTAATGGATTTAATAAATAACAAATAATCCAAAAACAATTGTATTTTTGCGCTAAGATTAAATGCCTAAATGCCCAAAATAAAAGTCATTATTCCTGCTTTTAACGAGCAAGACTCAATTGCAAATGTTATACAAGACATTCCTTCTTTAGTAGAAGAAGTTATTGTAGTTAGCAACAATTCTACAGATCTTACAGAAGTTAATGCAAAACATGCAGGTGCAACCGTATTAACAGAAAACAGAAAAGGTTATGGTTATGCGTGTTTAAAAGGTATGGATTACATCTCTAAGCAACAGTCTAAACCTGATATTATTGTATTTTTAGATGGTGATTATAGTGATTATCCAGAAGAACTTACTAAAATAATTGCTCCTATTATTGAAGATAATATTGACTTAGTTATTGGTAGTCGTGTTAAAGAATTAAGAGAAGATGGTGCTATGACGCCTCAACAAATCTTCGGAAATTGGCTAGCAACCAAATTAATGTCACTTTTTTTTAAGGCTAAATTTACAGACCTTGGTCCCTTTAGAGCTATTAAGTACGACAAGCTGTTAGCCCTTAATATGGTTGACAAAACGTACGGTTGGACAGTAGAAATGCAGTTAAAAGCATTAAAGCAAAAACTTAGTTATACAGAAGTACCTGTAAACTACAGAAATAGAATTGGTGTCTCAAAAGTTTCAGGAACCATAAAAGGTAGTATATTTGCAGGCATAAAAATTTTGTCCTGGATTTTCAAATATAGTTTTAAATAGTGATTTTAGAAACCACATTAATAGTCATTTACAGCATTTCGCTAATTTTAATTTTCATGTACGCGTTAGCGCAATTAAACTTAATGTTTAATTATTTAGCAGCTCAACGTAAAAAGGATAAGTGTCCAAAATTCAATTTAAATAATCCAGAAGAAGTACCTTATGTAACCATACAACTTCCTGTATTTAACGAGTTGTATGTTATGGACAGATTATTAGACAACATTGCTTTAATAGATTATCCAAAGGATAAATTAGAAATTCAAGTTTTAGACGATTCTACAGACGAAACCGTAATTACAACCAAAGCACACGTAGAAAAGCTTGCAGCAACAGGATTAGACATCAAACATATTACCAGAACCAACAGACAAGGGTTTAAAGCTGGTGCATTAAAAGAAGGATTAGAAATTGCAAAAGGAGAATTTATCGCCATTTTTGATGCCGATTTCTTACCAGAACACGACTGGTTACAAAAAACAATCCCATATTTTAAAAATGATAAAATTGGTGTTGTACAAACACGTTGGGCACATATCAACCGCGATTATTCAACATTAACAAAAATACAAGCATTTGCTTTAGATGCACATTTTACATTAGAGCAAGTTGGACGTAATAGCAAAGGTCATTTTATCAACTTTAACGGTACTGCTGGTGTATGGCGTAAAGATTGTATTATTGATGCAGGAAATTGGGAAGGCGATACACTTACCGAAGACTTAGATTTAAGTTACCGTGCACAGCTTAAAAACTGGGAATTTAAATATCTAGAAGATGTTGAAACTCCAGCCGAATTACCTGTAGTTATCAGTGCAGCAAGATCACAACAATTTAGATGGAATAAAGGTGGCGCAGAAAACTTTAGAAAAATGCTTTGGCGCGTTTTAACTAGCAAGAATATTTCTGCTAAAACCAAATTACACGGTATTTTACATTTGTTAAATAGTACCATGTTTTTAAATGTATTAATTGTTGGTATTTTAAGTATACCAATGCTTTACATTAAAAACGAATATGCGCATTTAAGACCATACTTTTACATTATGAGCTTTTTTGTAATGAGTACTATTATCTTCTTTGTTTGTTATTGGATAATGTACAAACGTAGTCATGGCAATACGTTTAAAGATTTTATCAAATAT
Source organism: Mesoflavibacter sp. (assembly GCF_964226795.1). NCBI lineage: Bacteria > Pseudomonadati > Bacteroidota > Flavobacteriia > Flavobacteriales > Flavobacteriaceae > Mesoflavibacter > Mesoflavibacter sp. Next base: position 162,257 of record NZ_CAXQQP010000007.1, on the reverse strand, counting down.
ATTGGTATGTTCTTTACGTTTTTCTCTATCGCAATGGGCTTTTCTTTACATAATTCTATTGCTGTTTTAGAAGGACATATTGGTAAACGAAGCGAGTTTGTACGTACTCCAAAATTCAACATTAGTTCACTTAAAGACAGTTGGAAAGGCAATAAATACTTACGCAAAAACATAAGTATTAACGTTGTTTTTGAAGGTCTTTTAATGGTTTATTTCGCTTTCGGAATGTACAGTGCATTCATAGTTGGTGATCAAGGTGGTGATTTTGGATTATTCCCTTTCCACTTAATGCTTACAATTGGTTTTGGATTTGTATTCTTTAAGTCTTTAACTTCAAAAGCTTAGTTTTTTTTGGGCGTTACCACAAGTGGTCGCGCTATCCATTACTAGTTTTGGCTCGATGCAAGCCTCGCCAAAAGCTAACCATTACTATCGCTAACGCATGTACTTGCCAACAACAAGTTCTAAACCTACTATAAAGCTTACTTTACAGCTTTATTAGCTATATTTGAGTAATGCAAATAAATACAACATTTTTCAAACTAAATAAGATTTCAATACTTCTTACGTTTGCTTGTTTATTATTCTATTTTAGTTTTGCCTATAATTTAGCACGGACAGACTATATTAAGCTTATAACGCTTTATGTAGCTTTATTTATAGTAAGTTATAAATTAATACAAATAACTAGTGGTAACTTTAAGTTTTTACTTGTAGCAGCCATTTTATGTCGGCTTGTGTTTTTATTAGCAACTCCTAATCTATCTCAAGATTTTTATCGCTTTATTTGGGATGGATACCTTAATCAATTAGGTATCAATCCTTACCTATATTCTGCTACCGAAATTATTAATCAAAACTTAGTGTCTAACATTCCAAATCAGCAACAACTTTACGATGGTATGGGCTGGCTTAGTCAAGGTAACAACAGTAATTATCCGCCTATTAATCAGTTGTTTTTTGTACTTGGTAATTGGTTTCCGGGAAGCGGTATACTAAGTTCTATAATTGGAATGCGCATATGTATTATCCTTGCTGATATTGGAGTGATATTTTATGGTAGAAAATTATTAAGAGCTTTTCAACTTCCAGAAAATTCTATTTTTCTATATGCGTTAAACCCTTTAATTATTATTGAATTAACTGGTAATTTACATTTTGAAAGCATAATGATATTTTTTATCATATTTAGTCTTTACCTTCTTCATAAAGGCAAATGGTTTTGGTCTGCTATATGTTTTGCATTTGCAATTTCAACTAAATTAATACCTATTTTATTATTACCATTTTTTATAAAATGGTTTTTAAAACACCACAACTTAAAATCCTTAATTGGTTTTTATGCTGTTATTGGTATTACTGTACTATTATTATTTTTACCCTTTATAAGTTCAGATTTTATTACAAATTATTCTAAAACAACAGCGCTTTGGTTTAATAATTTTGAATTTAATGCTAGTATCTATTACATTGCAAGAGCTATTGGATACAGTATATCTGGATATAATCAAATTGCTATTATTGGTAAATGCTTAGCACTTTTAATTTTTATAATTGTTTGGTCTTTAGCTTTGTTTAGAAAAGTAAATAATATGCAACAATTAATAGTTAACATGCTTTTAGGCTTGACAGTTTACTTTTTATTAAGCACTACCGTTCATCCATGGTATTTAGCTACATTGGTACTTCTTTCGGTGTTTTCTAATTATAAATATGTAATAGTCTGGAGCTTAGTTATCGTGTTAAGTTACCTAGCATATGCAAATAAAGATAATACCGAAAACTTGTGGTTAATTGGTATTGAATATTCTATCGTATTTCTATTTATTATTGGTGAAATTTTCAACCTAAAAACTATCAAAAACATTAAAATATAACAGCATTTTAACGCAAATGTTAAAATAATTAGGAATAGTGTATTTTAACATTTTGTAACTTTATGATACTTAATAAATGGTTAGCTAACTAGCCAATCTAAAACAATTATCATGAGTTTAATATCAGAAAACGTTATCCCTGGTAACCATGGGAAAGTATTTGAAACCAATGCAAAACAACTTGAAGATTTAGAGTTAATTAAAAACGCTGCTTTAAGAGTTGACGGTGTAGAAAACGTTATTATAGATGCAGATACCTACCCAAAACAATTTACGGTACAAACCTCTAAATTAGTAGAGGTTATTACGATAGAAAACGAGATTAATAAAACTGGTTTTCATGCCATTCCTAAATCTATCTTTCCTTTATAGATGTCTGATGAAATAAAACTTAAAGACGCACTATCTATAGGTATTGGCGGTATGGTTGGCGGTGGTATTTTTGCAGTTTTAGGGCTTGCAGTATCATTAGCTAAAGGCGGTACGCCTATTGCCTTTTTAATAGCTGGTATTTTAGCTTTAATTACCTCTTACAGCTACACCAAGCTATCATTAACTTTTCCTGAACGTGGCGGAACAGTAAAATTTATTAATGAAGGGTTTGGTAAAACCATTTTTAGTGGTGGAATAAATAATTTATTGTGGATAAGTTATATTATTATGCTATCACTTTATGCATCTGCATTTGGGTCTTATGCGCCAAATTTATATACAATTGTAAACGAATCCGTTGACTTTCATATCTACGCAAGTGCTGTTATTATTGGCGCTACAGTTATTAATTATTACAGCATAAAAATTGTCGGAAAGATAGAATCGTTTGCTGTAATCGTAAAACTTATTATCCTTTTAGCTTTTGTAGGAATTGGATGTTATGGATTATTTGGAAGTGAACATATATCACAATTATCTGTTTCTAATTGGGAAACACCATTAAAATTACTTACTGGCGGAATGGTAATTTTTGTTGCTTATGAAGGTTTTGAACTTATTGCCAATGCAGCACCAGATGTGGTTAATCCAAAGAAAAATATACCGCGTGCCTATTACGGTTCTGTTATTTTTGTGATTTTGCTTTATATCATTATTGCTATAGTTACTGTTGGCTCTTTACCTTTTTCTGAAATTAAAGACGCTAAAGATTACGTTTTAGCCGAAGCTGCTAAACCCATGTTGGGACAAGTAGGTTTTACAATCATAACCATTGCAGCTTTAATTTCGACGTTTTCTGCCATCAATGCTTCTATTTTAGGAGGAACAAGAGTAAGTTATGAAATTGCTGAAGATGACGAATTACCGCACCATTTAACCGGTAAATTATGGAATCAACCTGTAGGTTTATTAATTACATCTGTGCTAACACTAATTGTTGCTAATGTGCTAAAATTAGAAAGTATTTCGACCACTGGTAGTGTAGGGTTTTTACTCATTTTTGCAATGGTAAATTATACAGGTTTTAAGCTTTACGATAAAATTAATGGAAACAAAGTGATTCCGTTAATTGGTTTTATACTTTGTATAACTGCATTAGCTGTATTATTACAACAAGAATATAGTGCAAATAAAACAGGTGTTATAATTGCCGTTTCAGTGGTTTTATTTTGTTTTATCATTGAGTTTATTTATAAAAAATCTGAAATCAAATAATAAAAAAAGCGCCTAATATAGGCGCTTTTTAAAATTCAAATAAATAGTGTAAAACTATTGCTTTACATAAATTTTATATGCGTTTGTTGCTAACTCAATTGCATCGCCTTTTAATTGGGTTGGTTGATTAGCAATGTAATCTAAATAACTTCCTTTTTGAGGTATGCTAGTTTTAACACTTTCACCTGAAATGTTTGCAACAAAAACAACCTCATCATCACCTTTTGTTCTGCTAAACGCAATCACACTTGGTCCAGCATCTATCGCTTTGTAAGCAGCTGCATCTTTACCTCCGTTTAAGGCTGAATTTGTATTTTTTAATTCGCCTAAACGTTGTAATAACGTAAAGTAATCTCCTTTAGTTTTAGGGATGCTATCTTTTTCAAAAAACAATAATCTGTGATCTAGATCATACTCTTGCCCAGAATAAATTAAAGGCATACCAGGCATGGTATAAGTTAAAGCTGTAAATAACTCTTTATTATTTGGCATTCGTTCTCTTAAAGTACCTGCCCAAGAGTTTTCGTCGTGATTGGTAACAAAGTTCATGTTAATATCATCGTCTTGCAACACTGTATCTTGCTTTTTAATATACGCTTGAAAATCTTCAGCATTTTTTTCTCCTTTTGCTATATCGTTTAATAAATGATGTCCTTCCCAAGCATACTGCATATCAAACGCTTTTTCTAACAACGCTGGTTGTTCTGCTTCTGCAAGCATAAAAACAGGTTTTATTTGCTTTAATTCTTTAGTTACTTCTTCAAAGAAATCTTGTGGTACTTTGTGCGCAACATCCATACGGTAACCATCAATATTAGCTTCGGTTAACCAATATTTTAGATCGTTAATCATTTCTTTGCGCATCTCCGTATTATCATAATTTAAATCGGCAACATCAGTCCATCCCCAAGATTCACCTGTTTCAGGATTGATTGGATCTATAATTTCTCCTTTATCGTTTTGAGTGTACCAATCTGGATGAGCAGTAATCCATGGATGATCCCAACCTGTATGATTTGGTACCCAATCTACAATTACATAAATTCCATTATCGTGTGCAGTATCTACTAAATTTTTAAAATCTTCTAGATTACCAAACTCTGGATTTATGGCTTTATAGTCTGATACAGAATAGTAACTACCTAAATATTTTTCGCGTTCTTTTTCATCTTCAATATCGCTAGTAAATTGACCATCTGTAGCCTTTCTTTTAACTTTAGAGATTGGATTTATTGGCATTACCCAAATCACTTTTACACCTAAATCTTTTAAAACAGGCATATCTTTAGTAAACGCATTAAATGTGCCTTCTGGTGAGTATTGACGTATATTGACTTCGTAAATAACTCCGCTTTCTATATCTTCTTCTGTAATAGGTTTAAATGTGTCTTCTTGCTTCGTATCCATAACAGGTTGTTTTTGCTCTTCTTTACAAGCAAAAAACATTGTTACTATAACTAGTAGGAATATTTTTTTCATATGTATTATTTGTTTGTTTTATAGTTTGAATAACCAAGTTATAGCTTCTTCAAAGCTATTTTTCCAAAGTTTTTCGTTGTGTTTACCTTCTGGTTCTATTTTAGAATTAATATTTTGAGCAGGAAATCCTCCTGACTTTAAGAGTTCAATCATAGTATTCATGTCTTTTGCGGTTTTGCTAATACCTTCAAAAGTTGGATTACCACCTTCTTTTCCGCCAGCTAAAAAGTATAGTCTTAAATCTTTAATATTTGAATGTTTTTTACTGAAATCAAAAACCTCTTCTGAATACCAAAACGAAGGTGAAAACACGCCTGCTTTACCAAAAACATCTGAATATTGTAAAGCTGTATAGTGAGAAATTAGTCCACCCATAGACGATCCCATTATTGCTGTATTGTTTTTATCGGTTTTAGTTCTGTAAATTTCATCTATTTTTGGTTTTAGTGTATTGACTATAAATTTTGCATAGTCCATACCTTGACCTTTTCCAAACTTTTGATGATCCCAAGGAGAGTATTCATTTAAACGCTTATCTCCTCCATTATCTATCGCTACAACGATTAAACTAAAGCCTTTTTCTTCGTATAATTTATCTAATGTTTCATCTACTTGCCATTCTCCACTGTATGATGTTTTTTTATCAAATACATTTTGACCATCATGCATATAAAGTACTGGATAATTGTCTTCTGAATTATGATAATTTGGCGGTAAATAAACTCTAATAGTGCGTTGTCTATCTAATTGAGGCATTAAGAAATTGTCTTCAAAAATTGATACATTTTTTGATGCGGTTGAAGGACTTTCAGTCATTTCTTCTGTTTTCCAGTTAACGATTTCAACGTTTACAGTTTCGTCTTTACCATCAAAGTTATAAGTTCTATTTTCTATTGGGTTTCCGTCTAATTGACATTCTACAGATTCCCAATTTCCTTTAGTAAATTTAAAGTTGATTTGCTCTCTGTATTTAGGAACAGAAATACTGTAAACTTCATCTTTTTTATTCAATTTAAATTGGTCTCTTCCGCCAGACCAACCTTCAAAATCTCCTGAAATAAAAATGTCTTCTTCAAAATTATGATTCTCTGGAAGTTTGTTGATTTTAAACGTCACAACCTCTTCTCCTAAAATAGGATTTTCGTTTTCTTTTTTACAAGAAAAACATACAAATAGCGTTAAAAAATATATGACAACTATATTTTTCATTTTTTAGTTGTTAGTATTAAGCTTCCTTTTTTATCAAGTTGAATTGTGTCTTCCCAAATCATAGTTTCACCAGAAACGATATTGGTTAACGTCTTTCCTTTTAAACCAACTTCGTCATAACGGTTTAAATCTATTACTATTGGATTTTCGTTTTTATTAATGATATGAACTACGGTTTCATCTTCTGCAATTCTAAATAAAAAGTAAGTCCCATTAAATGGTGCAAAATGTATGGTTTTACCATTATATATGGCATTACTTTCTTTTCTATAATTAAGTAATGTTTTTATATAGCGTTGCATATCTAATTGCTCTTCTGTTAACCCTTTACCTGTAAACGCATTTACAACATCATCTTGCCAACCGCCAGGAAAATCTGTACGAATTAATCCATGATCGCCAGGTTTTTCAAAATCGTCCATTAAAATTTCTGTTCCGTAATAGATTTGAGGTATTCTTGGTAAGGTTAACATGTAACTTAATGCTGTTTTAGTTTTTGTTATATCACCATTAAACTGAGTAAAAACTCTACTTTTATCATGATTATCTAAAAAGATCATGATGTCTTTTGGTGATGTATAACTAAAATCGTTAGCTAATCCTTCGTACATTTTAATCAAACCACGATCCCAAGCTTCGTCTTGATTTAAAGCGTCTACAATATTTTGGTTCATTGCAAAATCCATTGTCGATTTTAAATGCCCATTGTAGCCATCTTTATTTTTATGTCCTGCTTGCCAATACCCAATAAGTAATGGATTATAACTCCACTCTTCTCCAACAATACTAAAGTTAGGATACTCTGTCATTATTTGTTTTGCCCAACTAGACATAAAATCTTTGTCAGGATATGGATAGGTATCTTGTCTAATTCCGCTAAGCTTTAAAGTTTCGATCCACCAAATGCTATTTTGCGTAATGTATTTAGCCATAAAAGGATTACGCTGGTTTAAATCTGGCATTGTTGGGACAAACCAACCTTCGGTCATTTCATTTTTGTCATGATTTGATGCATATAAATCTTGGTTAACGGTACGCCTGTGATTAGAATTATTTAAAGGCGCTCCGTTTTTAAATTTAGATTGTTGATTAACCCAATCTTTAAACGGTAAATCTTTCATCCACCAATGTAATACTCCGCAATGGTTTGCTACTTGATCCATAATTAATCCCATACCTTTTTCTCTTGCTTTTTGAGATAGATTAATGTACTCTTCCATAGTCCCAAAACGAGGATCTACTTGATAATAATCGGTAATTGCATATCCATGATATGAGCCATTTTCCATATCGTTTGTTAGCAGCGGACAAGACCAAACTTGTGTAAAGCCCATATCGCTAATGTAATCTAAATGATTAGTAATCCCAGTTATATCACCACCATGACGTTTATAGTCGTGACTTCTATCCACATTTTGCTCGTTTAGACCTTTTATACTATCATTATTTGGATTACCGTTAGAAAAACGGTCTGGAGTTATCAAATAAATAGCATCGCTGCTATCAAAACCAACAAATTGATCTGCTGCTTTGTCTCTATCTTTTAGTTGATAAGTTTGTACTAATTTAGTACCATCTTCAAATTTAAAATGAATATTAAACTGACCTGATTTTGCTATTTCTGAAATTTCTAAATCAATAAATAGATAATTTGGGCTATCTGCTTTATTAACTTTTTTAATAGCAACACCAGCATAAGATATACTTGGTGTTGCTTTTGAAATATTTGGATGATGAACCAATAACTGAAGTGATGTCTCTTTAAAACCAACCCACCAATGTGGCGGTTCTACACGGTTTATTTCGTGTTTAATTTCTGTTACTGTTTCGGTTTTAGTATTTAATGCTTCGTCTTCTTCATTTTTACATGAAAAAAATAATGTTAGCATTGCAAAAAACAGCACTATGTTTTTAGTTAATTTCATCTTATTTATTTTCTATGATACTGATTGCAAATCCACCACCAGGAACAGATACCTGAGAAATTTTTGACTTACTAGTTACCTTTTTAGTTGAAATTTTATAAGCCTGAGGATTTGTTTTATAATGCGCATCTTTTGCATCTGCATAAATCGTAGCGGTATATGTTTTGTCCTTATCTAAAAAGTCTAATTTGATAGTAGATTTTCTTGGATTATTACCATTTACATTACCCACAAACCAATTATTAGACCCTTTTTCTTTACGTGCTACAGTTAAATAATCTCCTGGTTCTGCTTCTATATAAATACTCTCGTCCCAATCTATTGCAACATCTTTTATAAATTGAAACGCATCCATAAACTGCTGGTAGTGTTCTGGTAAATCTGCAGCCATTTGTAATGGGCTATACATGGTTACATATAAAGCTAATTGGTTTGCAATGGTACTATTTACATGCGAATTATTATTTGGATTAAGTTTGCTAATATCCATTTCAAAAATTCCTGGTGTGTAATCCATTGGTCCTCCAATTAAACGTGTAAACGGAAGAATTGTAACATGATTAGCATTAGAACCACCAAATGCTTGATATTCTGTACCACGAGCAGACTCGTTACCTATTAAATTAGGGTAAGTACGGCTAATACCTGTTGGTCTAACTGCTTCATGCGCATTAACCATGATTTGATATTCTGCTGCTTTTTCTAAAGCATATTGGTAGTGATTTACTATCCATTGGCTGTAATGACGTTCTCCTCGTGGTAAAATATCGCCTACGTATCCACTTTTTACTGCGTCGTAACCATGGTCTTTCATAAATTGATAAGCTTTATCCATATGACGCTCGTAATTTCTTACAGACGAAGACGTTTCATGATGCATGATCATTTTTACGCCTTTAGATTTTGCGTAAGCATGAATTTCTTCTACATCAAAATCTGGGTAAGGTGTTACAAAATCAAATACATAGTCTTTAGATTGACCAAACCAATCTTCCCAACCTTCATTCCAACCTTCAACTAAAACACCATCAAAACCATGTTTTGCTGCAAAGTCTATATAACGCTTTACGTTTTTATTGTTTGCTGCGTGAGTTCCGTTTGGTTTCACTTTTGTAAAATCGGTCTCACCTAATTTTACTGATGGCAAATCGTTGGTGTATGACCAAGAGCTTTTACCTGTAATCATTTCCCACCAAACACCAATATATTTTACTGGTTTAATCCAAGATGTGTCTTCTATTGCGCAAGGTTCGTTTAAGTTTAAGGTTAGTTTTGAGGCTAAAATATCTCTAGCATCATCACTTACTATTATTGTACGCCAAGGTGTTTTTGTTGGTGACTGTAAATAACCTTTATCGCCTCTAGCATCTGGTGTTAAGTGTGAATTAAAAATCAAATTTTTATCATCTAGATCTAATGATAAACAAGAGTAATTAATTAAAGCTGCTTCATGTAAATTGATGTATAGACCTTTATCTGTTTTCATCATTAAAGCTGTTTGTACACCTGTTTTAGAAAACTGTTCTTGAGAGGCATTACCTGTTACTGCTTTATCAAATAAGCCTCTAATTTCTGAAAGTTTTGATTTTGTATAATCGTACTCTTGCGTGTCATAATCACCAGGAATCCAAAATGCAGTATGATCTCCTGTCATTGCAAACTGTGTACGTTCTTCTTTTATGGTAAAGTACACTAAGTTTTTTTGCGTAGGAAACTCGTATCTAAATCCTAAACCATCATCAAACAACCTAAAATTAACAACCATAATTCGGTCTGTTTCATTTTGTGTTAAAGTTACTTTTAACTGATTGTAATGATTGGTTATCTCTTTAACTTCTCCCCAAACCGGTTGCCATGTGTCTTTAAAAGTAGATGTACTAGTATCTGTAACTTTAAAATCATCTAACAATGATTTTTTATCGTTTTTAAGATGAAACCCTAAACGACTTTCTTTTATAACTTCTTGATTTTTGTATTGTAATTTGTAAGTTGGTGTTCCGTCTTCTTGAAGTGAAAATTGCATGGTTAACTCGCCATTAGGTGATGTTAACTGTTGCGCATTTACAATGCTTACAGAAAGACAAAGTAATATTATTAATGGTTTTAGTAATTTCATTTGTTTTGATGTATTAATAATGATGTTTATTGTACAGTTTTAGCTTGATTGTTTACTATTATATCTAAAGGTTGTCCTGAAATTAATTCAAAATTAGATTCATTTTGAGAAATAGTAACCTTAACAATTGTATCTCTAAAGTTTACTTTAAATGAATATGCATCCCATTCTTTTGGGATTTTTGGTTCAAAATGAAGTTTATTGTCTTTAACTCGCATACCTCCAAAACCTTCAACTATACTCATCCATGTACCAGCCATACTGGTAATATGTAATCCTTCTTCTACTTCTTTATTATAATCGTCAAGATCTAAACGTGATGTACGTAAGTAAAATGCATAAGCTTGCTCCATTTGATTTAATTTTGCTGCCTGAATACTGTGCACACATGGCGATAGTGAGCTTTCGTGTACTGTAAATGGCTCATAAAAATCAAAATGACGTTTTAATTCTTCATCTGTAAAATGATCCTCGAAGAAGTAAAACCCTTGTAATGTATCCGCTTGTTTGATATAAGGAGAACGTAAAATACGATCCCAACTCCATTTTTGATTAATTGGTCTTTGTGATTTTTCTAAATCTTCAACCGTGATTAACTCTTTATCTAAAAAGCCATCTTGCTGCAGGTAAACATTATGTTTTTCGGAAAAAGGAAAATACATGTTTTTTGCAACATCTTGCCAAGTTTCCATTTCTTTAAAAGATAAAGAAACTTTGTCCATAATCCTGTTGTAATCTGAAGTAAATTCTTCTTTTACTTTTTCAATATTTTGTAAAGCGTAATCTATACACCATTTTGCTATATAATTAGTGTACCAGTTATTGTTTACATTGTTTTCGTATTCGTTTGGACCAGTAACTCCTAAAATAACGTATTTATTTTTGTCTGAAGAAAATGTTGCACGTTGTTGCCAGAATCTAGCTATACCAATAAGTACTTCTAATCCCATTTCTGGAATGTAGCTATAATCGCCTGTATAACGGTAATAATTAAATATGGCAAAAGCTATTGCACCATTACGATGTATTTCTTCAAAGGTAATTTCCCATTCGTTATGGCATTCTTCACCATTCATGGTTACCATTGGGTAAAGTGCTGCTCCATTATTAAACCCTAATTTTTGCGCGTTTTCTATAGCTTTATCTAAGTGATTATAACGGTATTGCAATAAGTTACGAGCTACTTTTTGGTCTTTGGTTGCCATGTAAAAAGGAATACAATACGCTTCTGTATCCCAATAGGTACTACCGCCATATTTTTCGCCAGTAAACCCTTTTGGACCAATGTTTAATCTAGAGTCTTTCCCTAAATAGGTTTGATTAAGTTGAAAGATATTAAATCTAATACCTTGTTGTGCTTTTACATCACCATCTATAGTAATATCTGACATCTTCCAAATCTCTGCCCAAGCTTGTTTTTGGTCTTCTAAAAGTGAATCAAAACCTTTTGTGTTAGCTTTTGACAATACTGTTTTTGCTGCCTCTATTAATTGATCCTTCTCATAATTTCTATCTACGGTATAACCACCAAACTTTACTAAACTTGCAGTTTGATTTTGATCAACTTCTACATTATATGAAAATGCAATTGTTTGTTCTGTTGAAGTTGCTTCTGGCGCAATATCTTGCTTTTCATCATTTATAAACGCGTGAGACTGCATAAAGGTGCAGGTATGAAAATTAGTTTTCATGGTATGCGCTTCTATAAATGCTTGATCGTTTATAACTTCAACATTTATGGTATTCCAAAACTTATCATCCCAATTAGAATCTTCGTTAGTAATACCGCTATCTATATAAGGTTTAAACTGAATAGCTGCGCTTCCGTTTAATGGTTTTATGTTGAATTTTATCGCACCAACTTCATCTAAATCTAAACTTAAAAAACGAACGATGTTGACTTCTACCTTTAAATCATTTTGAAGTGTTGCCTCAAAACTTCTAGATAGCCAGCCTTCTTTCATATTTAATTCTCTACGAAAGTTGTCTACGCTTTTTGCTTTATAAAGGTCTAAAGCTTCTCCATTAATTGTCACGTTAATACCAATCCAACTAGGTGCGTTAAGTACTTTAGCGAAGTATTCTGGATATCCGTTTTTCCACCAACCAACACGAGTTTTATCTGGATAATACACGCCAGCAATATAACTACCTTGAAAGGTTGGTCCTGAGTATTGCTCTTCAAAATTAGCACGTTGACCCATTGCGCCATTACCGATGCTAAATAAACTTTCTGAAGATTTTACGCGATCTACGTCAAATCCTTCTTCTATAATTGACCAATTGTTTGGTTGTATATAATCTTGATTCATTGTTAATGAATAATTTATCTTTTTATTAATTTATCTATAAATGCAGTGTCTATTTCTGTAAAATTTGAAAAGACATAATCTGCTTCATGTAATACGTTTTCTTCCCCTATACCTATAGAAATCATATTTGCTGTATTTGCAGCTTGAACACCTGCAACCGAATCTTCAAAAACAATACAATCTTCTGGGTTTACGTTTAATAATTTTGCTGCAATTAAAAATACTTCTGGATCTGGTTTTGCTTTGCTTACGTCATTACCATCTACGATTGCATCAAACTGATTTAGTAAATCTACCTTTTCAAGAATTTGACGTGCATTTTTACTTGCCGATCCTAAAGAAATAGGTTGATTTTGTTCTTTTAAATAGTTTAAAACTTTTGGTACATCGGGAAGAATTTCTTCATGATTCATTTTTGCTATAAAGCTTAAATAATCATCATTTTTTGAAGCCATTAAGGCATTAAATTTGTCTTCGGAAATGGTTTTATTTCCCCATTCTAAGATTTTTTCAAGAGATTTAACTCTGCTTACACCTTTAAGTTGTTCGTTTTGTTCGTGTGAAAAATCGATACCAATACTTTTTGCTAGTTTTTGCCAAGCTAAAAAGTGATATTTTGCTGTGTCTACGATAACACCATCTAAATCGAATATAAAGCCTTTTTTATTCATTTTAATTGTCTTCTATTTGATATGTAATTGCATTTTTGTTTGTAATTAACAGATTACAAAGTCCAGCGATTACTAAACTTATACCTGCAACTGTCATAGCATTTATTGCTTCTTCACCTAACAATCCTGAGATAAAATTAATACCACCAAGTGCGGCAATAATTTGAGGAATTACAATAAACATGTTAAATATCCCCATGATTACTCCCATTTTCTTAGGGTCTACACTACTAGATAACATAGCATATGGCATTGAAAGAATACTTCCCCATGCAAAACCTATAAGAATAAAGCAGTATTTTAGGGTTTCAGGAGTTGCTATATTCATCATTAAAAAACCTACACCTCCTAATATTAAAGAACCCATGTGTACAAATTTTCTATTAATTCTTCTTTTGGAAGTATAAAAAGTTAGTAGTAAAGCAAACGCCATAGATGACAAGCCATAAATACCCATCGCTGAACCTACTAAATTTGAAGATTTTTGAAATGCTGTGTTTGCTGTATCAAAAGCTAGTTTTTGTGCGCTGTCTGCCATATCAAAAGCAGTTTCTAATGGTGCTGGAGTATGAAAGACATGTTCTGTAAGTGCTGGGTTAGCTAAACTCCACATTGTAAAAAATGCAAACCAAGAAAAGAATTGAATAACTCCAAGTTTTTTCATGGTGGTTGGCATACTTCCAATATTGTTTGTTATGTCTTTTATAAAGTTGCTTTTTTGAGCTTTTTCACGTTTAAACTCTTCCATATCCTCTGGTGGATATTCTGTAGTTGTAAAAATTGTATATAATACACTAATTAAAAACACAAAAGCTCCTATTGCAAAAGCCACTTTTACAGTGTCTGTAATGACACCAGAGTCTGCAGAATCGCTAACACCAAACTGAGATACCATCCATGGTAGGTTACTAGCTATCCAAGTACCTATACCAATTATTAATGTTTGTACCACAAAACCATAAGATCTTTGTGAATTTGGTAATTTATCTGCAACTAAAGCTCTAAATGGTTCCATAGACACATTAATTGAGGCATCTAAAACCCATAAAAAACCAGCTGCTACCCAAAGCGCAGGAGAATATGGCACAAAAAATAATGCTAAAGAGCTTAGTATTGCTCCTATTAAAAAGTAAGGTCTACGTCTTCCTAATTTTGGATGCCAAGTCTTATCACTTAAATACCCGACAATTGGCTGTACTATTAACCCTGTTAATGGTGCTGCAATCCAAAGCAAAGGGATTTCGTCTTTACTTGCTCCTAGTGTTTGAAATATTCTAGACATAAATCCGCCTTGTAAGGCAAATCCAAATTGAATCCCGAGAAAACCAAAACTCATGTTCCAGATTTCCCAAAATCCTAACTTCTGTTTTTTCATTTATAGTATTATTAAATTTATACTATTTGATAAGCTGAAAAAACCTATCAAAACTTAAAGGTGAGAAGTAAAAATATAAGTTTTGATTGCCGTAAAGATAAAAAACATTTTAAGATTATATGTTAAAAATCTTATTTTGTAGATTCTCGTTCTATTAAATCTGTTTGAATTGTAAAGGTTTCGTATACCTCTTCTTCGTCTTCTCTCTCTAGATTATTAATTAAAAGTTCTGCTGCTTTTTCTCCCATTTGGCTTGCGTGCTGACTAACCGTTGTTAAACTTGGCACAGCGTGCTTAGACAATACACCATCTGTAAAACCAATTACTTGAAGACTTTCAGGTATTTTTATTTTTAACTTTCTAGCAACTTTCATCGCAGTAATTGCATAGATTTCGTTAACTGCAACTATTCCATCTAGATTTTTGTTTGCTTTAAAAAAGCTTTCTATTTCTTTCTCCAAACTTTCAAGATTTTCTTCTGAAAGTTTTTCGTCATCTACTTTTAAGATAAAGTCTGCTTCTGGAAAAATCTCATGATCTTCTAACGCTTTTAAATACCCTTGGGTTCTTAATTTTCCAACATTTATATAATCCTTTGTTGTAATTAAACCAATCTTTTTACAACCATTTTCAATAAGTTTATTAGTAGCTTTTACTGCGCCTTCAAAATCATCTACGATTACTTTATCACAATTAATTTCATTTATCACACGATCAAACATCACTACTGGCATACCTTGATTAATAGTTTCAGTTAAATGATGGTAATCTTGAAGTAACATTGTTTCTTTTGACACAGAAAGTATAAATCCATCTATACTTCCATTAGCCAACATCTCCATATTTATTACTTCGTTAGAAAAAGACTCGTTAGATAAACCAACAATAACATTATAACCTCTACTTAATGCTTCTTTTTCTATACCGCTTATTACTTTTGAGAAAAAGTGATGAACAATCTCTGGTATAATCACACCTATAGTTTTTGTTTTTCTATTTTTTAAACTTAAAGCAATATTATTAGGTCTATAATTGTAGAGTTTAGCAAAAGCTTGCACTTTTTGTCTTGTATCCTCACTTATCTCAATACTGTTTTTTAATGCTTTAGACACTGTAGATATAGATACATCTAATTCTTTTGCTATTTGCTTTAATGTTACCTTTTTTTTCATCTTAGATACTGTTAATCAATTTGTTTTAGTTGTTTTTGTATTGAGAATTTAATAAACTATCTACTCTAAATTAAGAAGATGCAATTTAAAACACGCTCTAAATGTGATTTTTGCAAAATTTTATGGTCTATTTTGTCAAATAACCAAAAGTTTTCAACACGAAAACGTTTGAGTAACCTGTTAACAAAGGAGTTACGTCAATTTAACATAAATTTTACATAGTTTTATAACGAGAAGTAAAAATATACTTAAAAATAGACTAATAAAATAATTTAATAGCAATTGTATGAAAACAATTTTTAAAGGGTTGTTGTTTGCGTTTATTCTGATACCATCTTTAATAATGGCTCAGAACACAGTAACTGGTTCAGTTACAGAGCAAGCAACCTCATTACCATTACCAACAGTTAATGTTTTAGTAAAAAACACAACTAAGGGTACTGTTACAGATTTTGATGGTAATTATAGCCTACAAGTTAATCAAGGAGAAGTTTTAGTTTTTTCTTACGTGGGATTTATTACTCAAGAAGTAACATATAATGGTCAAGACAAAATTAACGTGGCTTTAGTAGAAGACTCTGCCCAATTAGACGAAGTTGTAATTATAGGGTATGGTAGTGTTAAAAAAGAAGATTTAACTGGATCTGTAGATGTAGTTTCTTCTGACGATTTTAACAAAGGAGCCATTCAATCTACGGATCAATTACTTCAAGGTAAAGCAGCAGGTGTAAGAATTACAGATAGTGGTGGATCACCAGATTCTGCTCCTAATATTAGAATTAGAGGTGGCGCCTCTTTAAATGCAGATAGTAGTCCATTAATAGTAATTGACGGAATACCTGTAGGTACACAAAATCCAGCAGGTGTAAGCAACCCTTTATCATTAGTAAATCCTAATGATGTAGAAAGCTTCACGATATTAAAAGATGCATCTGCTACAGCAATTTACGGTTCTCGTGCCTCTAACGGTGTAATTATTATTACTACAAAAAGAGGAACTTCTGGAGCACCACAATTTAACTTCTCTACTACAGTAACTGCTAGTAGCGCTGGAGAAGGTATAGATATGATGGATAGTGATAGTTATGTAAGATTTATACAAGAGTATCATCCAGATTTAGTAGGCAGTCTTGGTGTACCAGTTGGTTCTGTTACAACAAACGAACCTGTTAGTTATATCTTAAATACTCCTGATGGAGATAGAGCTATTTATGACACTAACTGGAGAGACGCTATTATTAGAACAGCATTTACATCTAACACTAACTTTTCTGCTAGAGCTAATCTAGGAGAAAACACACCTTTTAGAGCTTCAATAGGTTACAACAACGCACAAGGTGTTGTAAGAACAGATGATTACGAAAGATTTAGCGCTTCATTTAAATTATCACCTCAACTTTTAGACGATAATTTAAAAATTGATACCAATGCAAAACTAACTTGGGCAGAGAAAAATGCAACAGATGCTGGTGGAGCTTTAGGTGGCGCATTAGTATTTGACCCAACAAAACCAATTTATAATACTTCAGGTATATTTAACGGGTTTTATACTAACTTAAACGCTACAAACCCTAATCTAATTGATGGACAATACAATCCTCTAGCGTTACTTGAGCAACGTGAAAGACCTGAAAAAGCATTTAGATTTTTAGGAAACATAGAGTTTGATTACACTATGCCTTTTTTACCTGAGTTAAAAGCTGTAGTTAATGTTGGTTTGGATGCCTCAAGATCTAAAATTAGAGAGACTTTTGGCGAAGGTGCTTTAGCTACTTATAAGTTAGATGAAAATGGTCAAGGCGTATTTAATCCTGGATTAAATTATGCTGAAAGACAACATATAACTAATACAACTTTTGATGCTTATTTAAAATATGCAAAAAACCTAGAAAATTCGTTTATTAATAATTACGATGTCCAACTTGGATACGCTTACCAAAATTTTAAAAACGATGGTAATAATGACACTTATAACTACGCATCTACTCAAGAAGAAGTTGATCAATATGGTGTAGCTATTGGAGAAAGATATTTAGTATTAAACCCAAACAATCCAAACAACAGATATTATAACACTCAAAACTTACAATCATTTTTTGCAAGATCAAACATTAATATTAAGGACAAATACCTTTTAACATTATCTTTAAGAGCAGACGCATCTTCTCTATTTGTATTTGATGACATTTGGGGAGATAACGTTTGGGGATTATTCCCTTCTGCAGCTCTTGCTTGGAAAGTAAAAGAAGAAAACTTCTTAAAAAATGTAGAATTTGTAGACGATCTTAAGCTAAGGTTAGGATGGGGTAAAACAGGACAACAAAATATTACTGGCGTTTCTGGATTCTACCCAACAAGTCCATTGTTTTCTGTTGGTAGTCAAAACAGTCAATACTTACCTGGGTACAACTTATATTCAGCAAACGCATTTCAAACTGGGTTAACTTGGGAGAAAACAACAACATTAAATGCTGGTATTGATTTTGCTTTCTTTAATAACAGATTAATAACTGGTAGTTTTGATGTCTTTAAAAGAGAAACTACAGATTTATTATCAAGAGTAAGTTTACCACCAGGTCAATCTTTAACAGATAGCTTTATTAAAAATGTTGGAAGTACAGATAGTGAAGGTTTTGAACTTAGTTTAAACTTAAATGCTATCCAGAAAGAAGATATTGGCTTAAGTATTAATGGTAATTTATCTTATGCAAAAACAGAGGTTACTGATTTAGGGGGAGTTAATAGACTTAATATTGGTGGACAATTATTAGGTACAGGATCTAACTTGTTATTCAATTTAGTTGGAGAAGAACCTTATCAAGCTGGTGTATTTAAGCAAGTATATGATACAGACGGTAACCCAATACCTAATGCTTTTGTAGATTTAAATGGAGATAACCAAATAACTGAAGAAGACAAATATTATACACCTCTTAGACCAAACTGGAATTTTGGTTTTGGACTTAACTTTAACTATAAAAACTGGGATTTTGGTACAACTTTTAGAGGTCAGTTAGATGGTAAAGTTTATGACTTAAATGCTTTACGTTTTGGTTATACTGAAAGTGCAGCTCCTAATAACAACACTAGTATATCAAATGTATTAAACTTTTATAACGGTGCTGCTAATCCTGTATTTCAAGATGCAAACGGAAATATTCAATTCTCAGATTATTTCTTACAAGACGCAGCGTTTATGAGATGTGAAAATATTGTTGTTGGCTATAGTTTACCTAACAATTTTATTAAAAATACAAACATGAGGCTTTACGCATCGGTTAACAATCCTTTTATTATAACCAATTACGATGGACAAGATCCTGAACAATTTGGAGGAATAGATGGTGCGTTTTACCCAAGACCAACAGCTTATACATTTGGTGTAAACTTAGATTTTTAAAATTATGACTATGAAAAAATTAATATTAACATTTTTTGGATTGGCGTTATTTGTAACGATTACGTCATGTGTTAACGATCTAGACACAGAACCAAAAGTAGAGCTTACTCTACAACAGCTTTTAGATCAAGACCCAAATGCAATAGAAGGTTTATTATCTAGACTTTATGCTTCTTTTGCTTTATCCGGACCTAACGGACCAGGAAGTTCGGACGTATCTGACGATGCTGGAGAATCTCCTTTTTTAAGAGGTATTATCAACTTACAAGATTTTACAGCAGACGGAATGAAAAACCGTTGGGGAGATGATGGTTTAGACCAATTAACCACAACATCGCAATGGACTAGTAACAACAAATTTTTTAGATATTTATATAATCGTGCATATTACACAATACCACAATGTAATAATCTTCTAACAGTATTACCAAACGCAGGTGTAGATATACCTGAGTCTATACAAAGCGAAGTACGATTTTTAAGAGCTTTAGCTTACTACTATTTAATAGATACATTTGGAAAAGGAGTTTTAGTTACTGAAGAAAACTCTGGATCATCAGATTTCTTACCAGAAGCTTCTAGACAAGAATTATTCAACTTTGTTGAATCTGAGTTATTAGATATAGAACCAACTATTGGAAACGACAATGGTTACGGTAGAGCTAACACATACGTAGTAGATATGTTATTAGCTAAACTATACATTAACGCCGAAGTATATACAGGAACAGCAATGTATACAGAAGCAGCAACTTATATCAATAAAATAATAAATGAAGGTGGTTATCAATTAGAAGAAAATTTTGTTCAAAATTTCTCTGGAGACAATAATGTTTCTAATGAAATTATTTATCCTCTAATTGCAGACGCAGTAAATAGTCAAAGCTTTGGTAACACTACATACATCGTAAATGGTAGTTTAAGTCCTGATACTATTCCTATCTTAGAATTTGGCGCTGCCGAAGGTTGGCAAGGTCACAGGGCAACAGAAGCTTGGTATGGTCTATTTGGAGATTTAAACACATCTAATGATGTTAGAGCAAGTTTATTCTGGACGGATGGTCACAATTACACAATGACAGATTACAGAGAATGGACAGATGGCTATCCTTCAATTAAGTTTAGAAACAACGATTTTAACGAAACACCTACAACAGGAACTTCATTCTCAGGAACAGATTTCCCTCTTTATAGACTTGCAGATGTATATTTAATGTATGCAGAATGTGCTTTAAGAGGCGCTTCTAACACAAACATGAATGATGCCTTAACATATGTTAATTTAGTTAGAGATAGAGCTAATGCAGATTTAATAAATATGTCAGATTTAACATTAGACTTTATTATAGACGAAAGAGCTAGAGAATTAAACCTAGAAGGACATAGAAGAACTGACCTTATTAGATTTGGTATGTTTACAGGTGGAAGCTACTTATGGCCTTGGAAAGGTAACACCTTAAACGGTACATCAATACCCGATTCTTATAGATTATTCCCTATACCTCAATCTGCTTTAGACGCTAATCCTAATTTACAACAAAACCCTGGTTACTAATTAAAAATTGAAACAATGAAAAATTTTATAAAAATATCAGCTTTATTTTTGACATTATTCTTAAGCTTTACTTCTTGTGAAGAAGATGATAGTTTAGAATTTGTTGCAGCTCCTCAAGGAGAATTTGAATTCACTAACACATTCTTGTCAGAGTACATTTTACCAGCCGAAAATAGTACTGATGACAATATTGGTGCAATATTTTCTTTCAACCCAGCAGATTTTGATGTTCAAACTAACGTATCTTACGAATTACAATCTTCTATATTAGGCGACTTCACAGACGCAACTGTAGTTCCTACATTATCAAACAACAATAACAATCAAATAGAGGTTACTATTGGAACTTTAAAAACTTTAGCAGAAGAGTATGGTATTACTGCACCAGACTCAGGAATGTTAAACTTTAGAATAAGAGCTTATGTTGGTGATGCGATTTCTACAACAGAATCATTTACTGAAACTCAATCTATAACAGTAACGCTATTAGAAGCTCAAACTGGTGGCGGATCAGGGATAGAACCTTCTACGTGGGGAATTGTTGGTTCTGGTTACAATAATTGGGGCGCATTTGCAGATGCACCTTTTTACACAACAGACCAAGCAGATGTATATGTATCTTATGTAACTTTAGTAGATGGTGAAATCAAGTTTAGAGAAAATAACGAATGGGTTAATGACTTTGGAGACGATGGTGCAGACGGAACTTTAGAAGCAGGAGGAGCCAACATACCTGTTACAGCAGGAACTTATAAAATCACACTAGATCTTTCTACAAACACATATACAATGGAAGAATACTCTTGGGGTATTGTTGGTTCTGGTTATAATGATTGGGGAGCAACTCCTGATGCTAAATTTACATACGATTACGTTACTGATACTTTCAAAGTTGGAGTTAAGCTAATTGATGGTGAAATTAAGTTTAGAAAAAATAATGATTGGGCTGAAAACTTTGGTGATACTGGTGTAGATGGTACATTAGATGCTGGCGGAGATAACTTAGTTGTTACAGCTGGTTTTTATGCAATAACTTTAGATTTCAACAATGGTACATACACTATGGAAGCTACAGACATCTACGGTGTAGTAGGTTCTGGATATAACGATTGGGGAGCAACTCCTGATTTTTCTTTTACGCCTTTAAGTAATGGAGTTTGGGTTGCTGAAATTGTACCTATAATTGATGGTGAAATTAAATTCAGAGCTAATGAAGATTGGGGAACCAACTATGGTGGTACTTCAGGAACTTTAGTTGATGGCGGAGACAATATTGCTGTAACTGCAGGAAATTATAGAATATCTTTTGATACAGTTAATCTAACTTACGAATTAAATCAAGTTAATTAATTTTATCTAAATAACTAGCTATTATATAAATTGAAAAGGCTGACTAGTTTTAGTCAGCCTTTTTTTCAAAATAAAAAATTTAAATATGAAAAGAATTACGCTTTTATTTTTGATGTTGTTTTCAATAATATCATTGGGACAAGTTACAATAACACCAAATCCTTTTGAAGTCGATCAATCTATTACAATAACAGTAGATATTAATAGCTCTGCAACAGATTGTAACGGAATTAATAACCCATCAAAAGTTTACCTACACTCTGGTATTGGAGACGACAATGACCCTTGGGGATTTAATGTAGTTGGAAATTGGGGACAAGATGATGGAATTGGTGAAATGACAAACAATGGTAATGGCACATGGAGCATCACTTTTGTGCCTGAAACTTATTATAATCTTTCTACAACTCAGGCACAAAATGCCATAAAAATGGGAATGGTTTTTAGAAATGCAGACGGCACTCAAGAATTAAAAGCTTCAGGTTGTTCTGATTTCTTTTTTGATGTTGGGACTTTTCAAGTTAGCTTAAGCTCTCCTGCAGAAGACTCTACAACTATAATTAATTCAGGAAATAATTTTTCCGTAAGCGCATCAAATATTGGCGGTCCTGCAGATTATGTTTTAAAATCTAATGGAAATATAATAAATACTCAAAATAGTGTTTCTACATATAACTATACACAAACAAACATAACTAATAATCAAAATTATGTTTTAGAAGTTACTTTAAACGGAACAACTATTTTTAAAGAATTTTCAGCTATTGTAGATCCAGGAACAGTCTATGAAGTAATGCCTACAAATTATCAAGACGGAATAACTTATCTAAGTGATACAGAAGCTGTACTAGTTTTATATGCAACAGGTAAGGACTTTGTGTACTTGGCTGGAAGTTTTAATAATTGGCAACCAGATTCTAATTATGCCATGAAGGTTGATCCAACTCGTAATAATAAGTTTTGGATCACACTTACAGGATTAACACCTGGACAAATTGAGACTTATCAATATTGGGTAGTAGATAAAACTCCACCTGCAAATTCACCATCATTAGTAAAAACTGCAGATCCTTATTCAACATTAGTTTTATCACCTTTTGATGATCCTTGGATTCCTGCTGCATCATACCCAAACTTACCAACATATCCTGCAGGTCAAGAACGCGAAGTTACTGTTTTACAAACAGCTCAAACACCATATAACTGGCAAGTCACAAACTTTACTAAACCAAAAAAAGAAGACTTAATTGTTTACGAACTTTTGGTTAGGGACTTTGACGCAGATAGAAATTATCAAGATGTCATAGATAAAATAGACTATTTTAAAAGTTTAAACATTAATGCTATCGAGTTGATGCCTGTTATGGAGTTTGAAGGCAATGAAAGTTGGGGATACAATACGTCATTTCATAGAGCGTTAGATAAATTTTACGGAACAGAAGATAAGTTAAAAGAGTTAATTGATGTCTGTCATCAAAATGGAATTGCTGTAATTTTAGACTTAGCTTTAAACCATGCTTTTGGTCGTAATCCAATGGTACGCATGTGGATGAATGATCCTGATGGAGATGGTTGGGGCGAGCCAAATAGTCAAAACCCATATTTTAATGTAACACCTACACATACTTATAATGTTGGATATGATTTTGATCACTCTAATCCAAGAACAAAAGATTATACAAAAAGTGTTATTAAACATTGGATTGAAGAGTTTCATATAGATGGTTTTCGTTGGGATTTAACTAAAGGGTTTACTCAAAATTGTACATCTGGAGATGAAGGTTGTACAAACAGCTACCAACAAGATCGTGTTGATGTTCTAAGAGAATATGTTGATTATTCTTGGTCACTTGATCCTTATCACTATGCCATTTTTGAGCATTTAGGATCAGATTCAGAAGAGCAACAATGGGCCAATTACCGTATTGGAGAAACTATTCCTAAAGGTGTAATGATGTGGAAAGAAATGTGGAACGATTACAAAAACCTTGGTAATGGTAGTGCTGCAAATATTAGCGGTATGGGAAGTAATGAACATGGGTTTACAATGAAAAGAGCTTTAGGTTATCCAGAAAGTCATGATAAAGACCGTGTAATGTACGAGATGGTAACATTTGGTGCCAGTAATGGTAGTTACGATATTACAGATTTAAATACCGCTTTAACAAGAATGTCTACAATTGGAGCAACTTCAATTATGATTCCTGGTCCAAAAATGTTATGGCATTTTGCAGAGTTAGGAATGGATATTTCTATTTGGACTTGCGACAACGGTGTTGTAAATACTGATTATGACGGTAATAATGATGGTGATTGTAAATTATCCACAAAACCACAACCACAATGGGTAAACAACTGGACAAATGACCCAAATAGAAGTCAAGTTTTTAACGATTGGTCTAGATTGAATGATTTAAAAATTAACGAAGATGTTTTTGAAGGGGACTACTCTATTGACTCTGGAGATTTAACACCTCGTATTTTTATCTGGAATGACGCCATTCCTGCAACTGAATTAAAAAATGTTGTGATTTTAGCAAACTTTGATTTAACAGCTCAAAACATTGTACCAGATTTCCCTTATACGGGAACATGGTATGATTTAATGGATGAAACCAACTCAACATCAATTAATGTAACAAACACAGCTGCAACAATTAATATTCCTGCTGGTGAATTTAGAATTTTTGGTAATGCTGCTCCTCAAAGTTTAAGCACTACAAGTTTTAATGTAGAAGATTCTATTAAACTATATCCTAATCCAACTAAAACAACATTCTCGGTAAATATTAAACTTAACAACGTATCGATTATTGATGTTTCTGGAAAAGAAATAAAATCGTTTAATGGTGATTTTGAAAAAGGACATACTTTTAATGTTGAAGGTATTTCGGAAGGGTTATATTTAATTCAACTTGAAAATGAAAATGGTCAATCTTCAACTCAAAAATTAATTATTAATTAGTCAGAATAGAAATTTGCTTTTAAAAAAGGCTTTAATCTAATTAGATTAAATCCTTTTTTTATAATGATTTAAAACAAAAAAAAGCTAACTGAATAAGTTAGCTTTTTTACTCTGTACAGGCGGAGAGACTCGAACTCTCACACCTTGCGGCACTAGATCCTAAGTCTAGCGTGTCTACCAATTCCACCACGCCTGCAACTTGTTTCCGTTAATTTCGGATTGCAAATATAATCAATAGTTTCAATTTACAAACAAGTTAATAGCAGATTTTTTTGATTTGCTTTTTGTACTTTTACATAAATCATAAAATTCTCTTATGCAAAACATTTCAACATACGTCAAAGACAACAAACAACGCTTTATTGACGAGCTGATAGAACTCTTAAAAATTCCTTCTATTAGTGCAGATTCTGCTTACAAAGAACATACCTTTAATACTGCAGATGCTGTAGCAGAAAGTTTAAAAAAAGCAGGTTGTGACAACGTAGAAATCTGCCCAACCGATGGTTATCCTATTGTCTATGCAGATAAAATAATTGATAAAAATTTACCAACCGTTTTAGTTTACGGTCATTACGATGTACAACCACCAGATCCTCTAGATTTATGGCATTCGCCACCTTTTGAGCCTGTAATAAAACCTACAGACTTACATCCTGAAGGTGCAATTTTTGCACGTGGTGCTTGTGATGACAAGGGACAAATGTACATGCACGTCAAAGCAATGGAGTTTATGACCAAAAATAATTGTTTACCGTGTAATGTTAAATTTATGATCGAAGGTGAAGAAGAAGTTGGTAGCGTTAATCTTGGAAAGTTTGTTAAAGAAAACCGCGAAAAATTAGCTAACGATGTGATCTTAATTTCAGACACTGGCATGATTGCTAAAGATGTACCTTCAATTACAACTGGTTTACGTGGTTTAAGTTACGTAGAAGTTGAAGTCACTGGTCCAAATCGCGATTTACATTCTGGTTTATATGGTGGTGCAGTTGCCAATCCAATAAATGTATTAACAAAAATGATTGCTTCGCTTCATGACGAAAATAATCACATTACCATTCCTGGTTTTTATGATAAAGTTGAAGAGTTAAGCCAAGAAGAACGTGCGCAAATGGCAAAAGCACCTTTTTCTTTAGACGCTTATAAAAAATCTTTAGACATTGATGCTGTTTATGGTGAAGCTGGCTACACAACTAACGAACGTAACAGCATTAGACCAACTTTAGACGTTAACGGAATTTGGGGCGGATACATTGGCGAAGGTGCAAAAACCGTTATTGCAAGCAAGGCTTATGCAAAAATATCAATGCGATTAGTACCAAATCAAGATTGGGAAGAGATCACCCAACTATTTAAAACGCATTTTGAAAACATTGCTCCAGAAGGTGTAAAGGTACTTGTAAAACCACATCATGGCGGACAAGGTTACGTAACGCCAATAGATAGTGTTGGTTATCAAGCTGCAAGTAAAGCTTACGAAAAAACTTTTGGAAAAACACCTATACCACAACGTAGTGGTGGAAGTATTCCTATTGTTTCACTTTTTGAAGAGCAACTAAAAAGCAAAACCATTTTAATGGGCTTTGGTCTTGATAGCGACGCAATACATAGTCCAAACGAACATTTTGGCGTGTGGAATTATCTAAAAGGCATAGAAACTATTCCGTATTTCTATCAATATTTTACAGAACTACATAAATAAAATTTGGGTGTTTCCACCTTTTGCTTCTAATGGCAAAAGGTGGTCGCGCTTTTCATTATATCTTAATTTTGCCATATATGGCAGCAAAATTAAGGATGTCATTACAATCGCTAACACAACTAACCCAAAGTGAAAGACCAACATTTTAAGCATGTTTTAGAACTTACTTTTGCTACTTTTTTAATAAGTACGTCTGGTGCTTTAGGTAGATACATAGATATGCCTGCTCCAGTAACAATTTGGTGGCGAAGCATTTTGGCAATGCTTATTTTATTGGGTTATTGCAAGTATAAAAACATCAAATTAAACATTCTTTCAAAAAAAGATTTAGGTGGTTTTATAATTGCATCCATCTTTATGGCATTACATTGGATTACTTACTTTATTGCACTGCAAAAATCTAGTGTTGCAATTGGTATGTTATCACTATTTACATTCCCGATAATTACAGCACTTTTAGAGCCATTATTTTCTAAAACTAAATTTGATATCATGCACCTTATACTTGGTGCAATGGTACTTTTAGGCATTTATATTTTATCTCCAGAAATAGACTTTGAAAACGACGCATTTATAGGCATATTCTTCGGATTGGTTTCTGCTTTGTGTTATGCGCTTCGAATTTTAATAATGAAACAGTATGTAACTACTTATCACGGTAGTCATTTAATGTTTTATCAATTACTAATTATGGGTATAATGTTATCGCCTGTATTAATTTTCTTAGACAGCTCTAATATGGTGACTCAATATCCTTATGTGATTATTTTAGCGTTAGTCACTACAGCTTTAGGACATACTTTATTTGTGCAAAGTTTAAATCATTTTAAAGTGAGTACTGCAAGTATTATTGGTAGTACGCAACCTATTTTCGGGATTATTATTGCTTACTTTTTCTTAAACGAAATCCCGACTTGGAACACCTTTTTTGGCGGATTATTAATCCTTTCTACAGTCATCATAGAAAGTCTTAGAACACGAAAGACATAAAATATTTTTACTCAAAATTCGTTCTACATTTGTAGAATTCATTTTTATATTCTACATTTGTAGAGGTTATTCTAAAAACATAGAACATGCAGTTATCAAAATCTGAAGAAGAATTAATGAGTTATTTATGGCAATTAGAAAAAGGTTTTATGAAAGACTTGCTAGACGCTTATCCAGAACCAAAACCAGCAAACACAACAGTTGCGACGCTTTTAAAACGTATGACAGACAAAGGTTTTGTGGCTTATAATAAATTTGGAAACTCAAGACAATACTATCCTTTAGTTAAAAAGAAAGACTATTTTTCTAAGCATGTAAATGGTTTGATTAAAAACTTTTTTAATAACAGTAGTACGCAATTTGCTTCGTTTTTTACTCAAGAAACAGATTTAACAAAAGAAGAATTAGAAGAACTACGCGCTATTATAGACAACCAAATTAAAAACAAATAATCATGGGTATTCTGCTATTAAAATCATCGGCATGTTTGGCTATTTTAATGCTATTCTACAAAATAGTTTTAGAGCCGTTAAACCATCATCATTTTAAAAGGTTTTATTTGTTAGCTGCGCTTTTAACATCGGCAATCATACCTTTTATTACATTTATTAAATATGTAGAACCAACTTTAGATTTTGGTGTTTACGATCCAGAAAGTATGACAACACCGCCATATTTTCCTGCAGAATTACCTACAATTACAGAAGAACAACCCAATACATTTTTACCGACACTTTTATGGACAATTTATGCTATTGGTGTTATTATATTTTCAACGCGATTTATTTTAAATCTATTTAAGATTTCATCTAAAATTAGAACACATCAAAAGGTAAAAACCCATGTATTTATAAATGTTTTAATTGAAAAATTAGTTATTCCGCATACATTTTTCAACTATATTTTTCTTAATAAATCTGCTTTTGAAAATAACGATATTCCACAAGAAGTTTTATTACACGAACAAGCACATGCTAAACAAAAACATAGTTTAGACATTTTGTTTTTAGAAATCTTACAGGTTATTTTTTGGTTTAATCCACTACTCTATTTTATAAAAAAAGACATTAAACTTAACCACGAATTTTTAGCTGATCAACAAGTTTTAAAAAGTGGTTTCAACTTAAAAGATTATCAAAATCTCTTGTTAAGGTTCTCATCAAACCAAAAAGAGTTAGCATTGGTTAATGCTATCAATTATTCATCAATCAAAAAACGTTTAACAATTATGAACACACAAACAACACAAAGAACAAAATGGCTTAGAAGTCTATTACTACTACCTGTATTGGCATTGCTTTTATTTAGTTTTAGTCAAACTAAAGAGGTTGAAAAAAGTGTTAAGCCAAAAATTAATATTGCATCTAATGCTAATGAAAATTTAATTAAAACACCAACTCTAACAATCAATCAAAATCCATTATCTCTTAAACTAAATGGTAAGTCGACTAGTTTAGAAAATTTGAGATCAGATTTCATAAACTTATTTGGAAAAAAAGATGTTGAATTACAAATAAATTCAAAAGGTAAAAGTTTAGATTACTCTATTTTAGAAAAAGTAACTAAAGCATTAGAAGGTTTATGTAAATCGATAGAATTAAGCAACGGAATAAAAATTAACGAGCAAACCCATAAAGTTTCTCCAAACAAAGATTACTCTTTCAATGTTATAGAAAAGAAAAAAACTACACAAGACAAACAGTACCCAATGTTAGGTATGTCCGTTTTTAAAGGTGACCCTATTTACGCCAATAAAAAATTGATACAAGCAAGTCAAGTTGCTGTAACAACAGAAAAGGAGGTATTAAATTTTAAGTTTAAAGTACCCGGAAAACCAACAGTAAAAGTTGAAGGTGATATGCTTAACGAAGAAGCGATAAAAAATTTAGAATCTGCAAATAACGATTCATACATAACTTACTTTGATATTAAACTTGAAGATGGTAGTAAAGTGCCTTCTATGATAGTAATTATAAAAAATCAACCAAGTAAAAACAATAAAAAGACAATTCCGTTACCGCCGCCTCCAATAGCACATAATGCTACTAAAGAGCAAAAAGAAAAATATAAAAAAGAAAGAGAAGAATATTATAAAAAATATAAAATTATAGATGGTAAACCTACAAAAATACCAACGCCATCAAAGTCAAAAAATTTAAAAGAGGTACCAAAACCACCTGCACCACCAAAACCAAAATCGCCTTTAGACACAGTTGTTGAAATGGCTAAAAAAGGTGCTACTTTTTATTACAACAATGAAAAAATAACTTCTGATAAAGCTATTAAACTTTTAAAAGAGAATAAAAACTTAAATATATCTTCAAGTAGAATCAACAATGTATCTACAGTACATATAAATGACAATGATATTAAAACAACAAATAAAACCGTAGTATCTAACGTTAGTTATTCTGATAAAAAATATAATGAAGACAAAACTCACACATCTAATTTAACGGTTAACGCTGAAAATTTAGAAGAATTAACCAAATTTGATTGGGACGCTTTAAAAACAATTTTCAAAAATAATAGTCCCGAAGATGTAATTGAACTTAGCTTTAATTACAATAAGAAAGTAATGTTTAATGAAAATGTTATTGATAATGTTAATTTCACTATTTCTGGAAAAACTAATGAGTTAGAATCCATGATAAAAAAATCTAAAAATATGATATCAAAGCTTAAAGAAATACATTAAAATCTCTTTAAACCAAATCTATAAAAACCTCAAAACTAATTGATTTGAGGTTTTTTTATTTCAAAAAATGTAACATTTCAGCATAATTAGCGTTCTAATAACTACTTGTCCTGAGTACAGTCTAAGGATCATCATCAATCAAAACACAATCACATCATGTTACAACAATTTTTTATTATTTGCTCTGGCGCAGATATTAACATCCTAAACAATGCTTCTTCAAGCGAAAAAAACAAATACGCAGGTATTGGCGCAACGGTCTTTTTTACAGCACTAATGGCTTTTATCGCTTCTGGTTATGCGCTTTACACCGTTTTTGACAATCTTTTTACAGCCATCTTTTTTGGACTAATTTGGGGATTACTCATTTTTAATTTAGATCGTTTTATTGTCTCTACAATTAAGAAAAGAGATTCTTTTTTAGATGAATTTTTACAAGCATTACCAAGACTAATTTTAGCTTTAATTATCGCTATAGTTATATCAAAACCTTTAGAGATGAAGATTTTTGAAAAAGAAATCAACCAAGTTTTACTAGAAGAAAAAAATGCAATGACGCTTGAAAATCAAGAACAAATTGCACTTCAATTTTCTCCTAAAGAAACAGAACTAAAGCAAAACATCGAAGATTTAAAATCCGAAATTGACACCAAAGAAGCCGAAGTAAATGCACTTTACGACACCTATATTAGTGAAGCCGAAGGTACTGCAGGAACAAAAAAACTGGGTAAAGGTCCTGTTTATAAAGAAAAACGAGACAAACACGATGCTGCTTTAGCCCAATTACAACAACTAAAAACAGATAACAAAGCAAAAATTGCAGCTATCGAAACGCAATTAGAGCAACTTCAAAACAACTATCAAACACAAGTTAATAATACACAACCTATTATTGATGGTTTTGATGGATTAATGGCGCGTGTTAATGCCTTAAACAAATTACCTTGGTTACCTTCGTTTTTTATATTTCTATTATTTTTAGCTATTGAAACAGCACCGATTTTCGCAAAATTAATTTCACCTAAAAGTGAATATGATTTTAAATTAGAAGATCAAGAAACTGCTGTAAAAACATTAGTACAACAACGTGTTGAAGAGCGTAAACTAGCTTTACAAACTGATTTTAAAATTAACGATAAAGTATACACAGATTTATCTGAAGAAGACGAATTATATCAATTTAAACGAAAAAAAGCTAGAGAGCTTATGCAGTTACAAGCAGACGCTTTTTATAAAAGTCAGCAAAAACTATTATAAAAAAAAGCCCGATTTTCAATTAGAAAATCGGGCTTTTCTTCACTTTAAAAATATTAATTCTTTTTTACATATTCTGTGATAATCACAATTTGTTGTCCCCCAACTTTACCTTCAATATAATTAGCATTTTCGTGATCTACGCGTATGTTCCTTACAGCTGTTCCTTGTTTGGCAACCATGCTAGAACCTTTTACTTTTAGGTCTTTTATTAAAACAACGTTATCTCCGTTTTCTAGTAAAACACCATTAACATCACGATGTATAATTTTTTCGCTTTCGTCTTTATCTTCTCCTGTTGCTCTTGCTAATGCCAAAGCATCTTCATCTAAATACATCATATCCAACAGGTCTTTTGGCCAACCTTCTCCTCTTAATCGTTGTAACATACGCCATGCCATAATTTGGACAGCAACATGCTCGCTCCACATACTATCGTTTAAACAACGCCAATGGTTTGGATCCATATCGGTGTTTTTTTCAATTTGATTATAACATGTGTCACAAACCAAAACGCAAGTGTCTACGCTTTCGTTTAACGAAGGTGGAATTGTGTATTGTTGTAAGTTTGAAGAAGATCCACACAACTCGCAAGTTGATTGACTTCTATCTTTTAACATTTGAAGTACGCTCATTTTAAATATTTGAGAGCAAATGTATAAATTAATAAATCATAATTTACTTAATCTTTGAAGATTAATAAAAGCATTATTAGTTTTTAATGTTTTTAAATAATCTACTAAAGAAAACATGCTTTTAAATATTGAATTATGATTTTTCTTACCTTGAAAAACATTTTTATTGTAATTTAAAATATCTTCTTGATTATCTACAATTGCATGTATTAAAGCATTAAGACCATGGTATTTTGTATTAAGTAAATTTGTACTAACATAGGCTATTTTATCTAAGTTATAGTGACTATTCATAAACCTTGCTCCAGCTCTAATTGCAGATATATCTGATTTTGTTTTTTTTATATTTACAAGTGAAACATTATCACAACGATCGGCAATGATCTCTAATATAAAAGCTGTATTATCCCTACTGTTATTGTTAACAAAACATATTTTTAAGTCTGAGACTTTAATTATATTTTCTATAAATATAGAAGGGTTTATATCCTTTGCATTATTGTGAAATATTATTATTACACCTGTTTTCATCTTAAAATTATATTTTTATATAGTCTTTAAATTTGAAGCGCTATTTACTTTTTTACTTTTTGGAGACCTATATACCCATGCAATTTGACCTAACTGCATAACTATTTTTACTGAATCCTTCATTGATAATTTAGATCCATCTGCGTGTATCCATCTTTTTAATGGCTGCTCGCACAATAAAGTTTTTGCTTTTTCTAAACCAAAATGGTGACTCATTCTTTTAAAAATTTCGACATCAAAAATCCATTGCGTTACAAATTTTTCTCCAAATGCTATTTGAATAACATCTTTACTAAAAATCTTTGCGCCACATTGTGTGTCTTTAAAGTCCATTTTTAGGATCTTTCTTATGATGAAGTTAATCGTTAAGCTTATTATTTTTCTTGCAGACTCTTTAGTTATGTTTGCTCCCATTCTAGAGATCCTTGATCCACTAACAATTTTAAAGTTTGATGTTTCTATAGTTTTTACTAAATCATCAAAATCTGCTAAATCTGTAGATAAATCTGCATCTAAAAATCCTATGTAATCTAAATCGTCTTTTTTAGCCATATGTAACATACCCAGTCTTACAGCTTCGGCTTTACCTCCATTTTTTTCGCAATCGTAAACTGTTATAAAGTCTTCTCTTCCTTTTTGTAAATCTTTTAATACTTTTAAGGTATTGTCCTTACTACCGTCATTAACAAAACATAAATGATAACCAGAGTACTTGTCTATGTAGTTTAAAAACTCATTACTTAACAAGCGTTCTTCTTCATTATAACATGGTATAACAACACCAACGCAACGCTCTTGTATAACCACGTCTGATGAAGACTCTACTGCTTTAGTTTCTGGTTTTCCTATTAACCTTTTTATCCTTGCACTAATTTCGTTAAGGCTTAAAGGTTTTTTCATGTAATCGTCTATCCCTAAGTCAAAACCATCTGTAATGGTTTTATCTTGTGTATCTCCTGACAGTACTACAATTGGTATATTAGAATTTTTAGTTTGTCTTATATACTTTACAACATCTAACCCAGGTACACCTGGCATATTAATGTCTACTATTACTAAATCTGGTTGAAAACTATTAAAGGTATCTATACCTGATGTACCGTTTGTTTCTATTTTTACGTCGTATCCTAACTCTGTTAGTCTCTTTTGCAGTGGAAGTAAGACTAGTTGTTGATCGTCGATAGCTAAAATTTTCATGAGATATGAGTTTTATTGTTGATTACGGTTCAAAAGTAGCTTATTATGAAGCTCTTAAACGTTGGTTTTAGTCTAAGCTATTGTTATGTGTCGACGAATGGTTAAATAGTATAGATAATTAAAAATCAAACCCTTTTTTTATTTAATTATATTTACACTCATAAAGATTTTGCTTTATTGATGAAAGAAACGTCTAATAAATTTTTAATTGCAGCTTTACTTTTAGGTTTAGCTTTTCATGGTAGTTCTATATTTTTTACTTTAGAATATACTTATGATGCGTTAATTCATTTATTTTTTGCAGATCATTATGCTAATAGTTGGTTTGAACCTTGGAATTATGAGTGGTACACAGGTTTTACAGTACAAAGCTACCCGCCATTAGTACATCAATCTATTGCTTTATTATCTTATGTTGGCGGACTTAAGTTTGGCATGTTTACAGTAGCATTAATTGCTATTGTTTTATTTATTACTGGTACATACAGATTTTCGTTATTAATTACTTCTAGTAAAAAAATAGCTGGTTATGCTTGTGTGCTTGCTACATTTTCTTCTTCGTTTGTAGAGACTTTACATATTTTTGGTCAATTACCTAGCATTGTTGGTGTTTCTGTTTTGATGCATGCTTTACCAGAAATCTACTTATGGCTAAAAACCGGTAAGAAATGGTATTTAGCAACATCTTTATCTTTAATATCTGTTACAGTTACTTCCCACCATGTAACGCCTATTTTTGGGATGGTCTTTTTTATTTTTCCTTTAATTGGAATGGTCTTAATGGATGTATCTAAAGATAAAACTGGATCTTATAAAGCTGTTACCTTTAAAGTGTTTTTAAATAGTTTTTTTAAGCTATTTAAACGCATTGTCGTTTTTGGTTTTTCTTCGTTAATTTTAATTATTGGATGCATTATTCCGTATTGGTTAAATTCTAAGACTAACCCTATAACTCAAGTACCAATACCGCATGGATCTAGAGATAATTTTTTAGAAGTAACTTCTTCTGGATTAGTATTTTTCTTAATTCCTTGGGGAGTTTTATTAGTGCTTTTACCTTATATTTTTTATAGATATTACAGTAAACGATATTTGTTTTTTGGGCTTTCTATAACTATCTGTACCATATTAGGTACTGGAGGCACAACACCAATACCCTTAAAAATGTTAGGCGAAACCGCTTTTAACATCTTAACCTTAGACAGGTTTACGCTTTGGGCTTCTATAATGTCTATTCCTTTGTTAGGAGAATTTGCTTATCGTTTTGTAGAAGGTGATTTAAAAGCACTAATTCAACAAAAATTTGGTGCAGTTTACCACAGAATTATAGGCGGTATTCTAGCTGGTTTATTTGTATTTATGGTAATTTTTACAATGAGCTTGGGGTATTTTAGACCTTCTCAACCTCAAAAAATAAAAATGCTACCTATTGTTAACTTTTTAAATCAAGACGACCATGATAAATGGCGTTTTTTAACATTAGGATTTGGAGACCAAATGGCTTGGCTAAGTGCACAAACTAGTGCAATGACTGTAGATGGCAATTATCATTCTGCAAGGCGTTTACCAGAATTAACCACAAGACCTATAGAACGTCTTGAAAATTCAAAATTTAAAGGCGTAGCTGGTATTGGGTCTTTACAACAGTTTTTAACAACTCCAGAAAAATATAATTTAAAATACATATTTTCTAACGATAAGTTTTATGACCCTATTCTATACTTTTGTGGTTGGCAGCGGTTAAGACAATTAGAAAATGGTATAATGGTTTGGGAGCGATTAAATATTCCTCCTGTGTCTTCTATTTTGCCGAAAGAAGACGTTGCTAAATGGCTTAAAATACATTGGGGCATAATGCCTTTTTTAACTGTATTAGTTGCATTTATTTTAAATATTCAAATGCTTTGGGTTATTATGCTCAAAACCCGTAAAAAAGAATTACCTGAGTTTTTAAAACATAATTTTGTTTTTAAAAAATTTAACAATAATATATTACGATTAACACATCTTTGGTCATTACTTCTTGCTGGTTTTATTATTTACGGCATTTATCTTTTCTACTTAAAAAATGACTCTCAATTAAGTCCAAAAAACGCTTTAATTGCTTACTATGATGCTTTAGATTTTAAAGAGTTTGAAAAAGCTCATAGCCTAATAGATCCTAATAGTAACTTAAGTATTGCGCAATATATGCTAGAAGTGTCTGTAACAGATGGTTTATTGAGTAGTTATGCTAAGATGGACGAGATTAAAACTGAGATAAAAAAACATAGTGATAGTACTGCTACTGCAAAAGTAATTACGCAATGGATTACTCCTTTAGAAAAAATAGAGCGTGTAGACCACAAAACTTTAATTAAACAAAAGGGTAAATGGTATTTAAAACCTGATGATCTAAATAACGACCTACCGCCAGATCAACTATACAATGCTAATCAAACTAAATATTATAATCAAGGACGCAGACGTGTAACTACAGAACAAACACATCACGAAGATGTCCTAAAACAACCTGTTTTAGAAATTACAGACGCAAAACTTGTAAAAAATAATAATAGCTATGCTATTATTGGTCAAATACAAAATATAGACAATGTCCCTGCAGATGTAATTATTAAAGGAACATTATACAATGACGATAATAAAATGCTAGCTACCTACAATGCTAAATACCATATGAAGCATAAATTAATGCCTAAAGAAACAACTAACTTTAGAATTGAATTTGAAGGCATAGCGTGGTCTAAAACAAAAGACTCTATACCAGATACTTTTAATCCTGACGAATTTACACCTGTTGAGTTAGAAGAGCAACCTACAAAATTTAACTTACAAGCAGCTGGTAATGTAGCAGGAAGTGACCTTTATAAAAGTGTTGCTTTAAGTAGTTTAAAAATTACCGACAGTAAGATTTCGGGAAGTGTATATAATGGAGGCATACAAGAAGTAACCATACCTCAACTATTGATTAGTTACTACGATAAAGACAAAAACTTATTATGGGTAGATCATCAATTTATAAAAGATGGTATTAGACAACAACGCAAACAAACTTTTAAATACAAATTACTAACTAACAACAACATAAAAATTATAAATCAATCTAAAGACAACCTTTTTGTTAATGGATTACCTAATGCAGATATAGCTAGAAAAATTGTTTCAGATAGAATAACAAATCATACAGATCAAGTTTTACAACCTATTAATCATCCTGTTTTTAAGTATATTAAGGTTGAAATTAACTCATACATTGGCAATCCGTTTTAATGAAAAGTAAGATACCATACCTGCTACTTTTTTCTTTTATCACCATAAAAGCCATTACTATATTTAGTAGTGAATCTAAACCTATTTACAGCTTACTTAATAAAAAGAATATTTATACTGCTAACGATTCTGTTTTATTAAATTTCAGCACCAATACTGACGGTAAACCTTCACTTTACGTAACTAACAGTTATGGTTCTACACTTATACAACCTACTTTAACTAATAATGTGTTAAAGTATAAAATACCTAAATCTTTTTCATCAAAAAAAGGAATACTACATTGGAAACTTTTAGACAATAAAGCTTCTCTTGAAGGAAGTATTAAAATCAAGTCTTTAGAACAAGTAAAAAATATTGAAACCTATATTGGTCCGCCAAGTATAAATGCAGGAAAAACAGACTATAGTATGATTGTAGTTATCCCAACAGATAGTTTAGACAATCCAATAAGAAAAGATGAAGAAGTAATTATCAAACATCAATTTTTAAATAAAAAGTATTTGGACGTTATAAAAACAGACAATCTAATTGCTTACAAAAATATCTATTCTAAAGATAAAGATGGACGTTTATTAATTTCTTCAGAATGTAAAAACACAGCATCAAAGGAATTTACTGTTTTCGTAAAACCATCTATTCCTAAACCATTTAATATATATTCAGAAAGAACTCATAATTATGCAGACGGTAACCAAATTACGACATTAAAAACTTCAATTATAAAAGACAATTATAACAATATTGTTAGCGATGGTACTTATGTAACTTTTTACATTACAGATAAAAACAACAATAAACTACAAACTACAGGAACAACAATTAACGGTATTGCTACAGCAAAAATCATTAATCCTGATCATGAAGATTCCTGGAGTATAAAGGCTTACATAGACGGTATTACAGAAAGTAACTTGATTGCATTAAAATTTGAACAAGTTGTAAAAAACATACAATACACCATTACTAATAACAACCGTACTATAACTGTTGGTCCTATAAAAAGTTTTATGAATCAATTTATACCTGATGGGCTTGAAGTACAATTGGTTATAAAAAAGGATAATGACATTATAAATATTATAGAAAAAACTTCTTTTAATGGCTATGTTACTTTTAATTTAAAAGATGATATTTATAAAGATGATATCTATAACTTAACTATAAAAACAGCTGGTTTAACAAAAAACATTAAAGACCTAAAACTATGGTAAGTTTAAATAAAAACATAATCAGGTCTATTTTAATAATATCGTATATCATTGTTATTGCTTTAATAGTTTCTGGAATAAGCGGATTATTTAGTTACCTAAATACAGGAGCAGATCGTAGTAAGATGCTACATACCGAAATTAAAAAAATAGAACAATACCTTCCTAAAGTAATATGGCAACCACTAAATAATGAAGGCAGAAAAATGGATAATCAAAATCTAAATGCTATACAAAACGATTATTTAGATGCATGGTACGTAAAACAAGTTGCTTATAACTCTAATAAAAAAGCTGGAATTAAAGACTACTACACAGACCATGCTAGAAAGAATTTATACCAAACAATAGATTACAATACTAGTAATAACACAAGAGTTAATGCTACGACTATTAAGCATAACTTAAATTTAGATTTTTTTAGTGAAGATGGGCAGTTAGCAGTTATAACCGATAAAGATATTTTAGAATATAAGCAAGTATACAATAAAGACTCTTTAGTTTTAGAAACCAAAGAAACTTCTACATATAAAAGCATATTATTATTAGAAGATGGTTTTTGGCGAATAAGACACACGGTAAGACAAAATTTTACACCAATAAAATCAAAATTAAACCCACCTATTGATTCGTTAAATATCAAAGGTATAAATTACTATCCCCAAAATGCTCCTTGGGCTATGTTTGGAGACCTTTTCTCTAAGGATACTTTAAAAAAAGACTTTAAAATAATAAAAGATGCAGGCTTAAATACCATAAGAATCTTTGTCCAATATGAAGACTTTGGTAAAGCTGATGTAGACAAAACTAAACTTAAGCAATTAAAAACTACTTTAGACATAGCAAAACAACATAACTTAAAGGTTATTGTTACATTATTTGATTTTTTTGGCGACTATGCTGTTTTAAATTGGACACTAAACCATAGACATGCCGAAACTATTGTAAATAGCATAAAAAACCATGATGCTTTATTAGCTTGGGACATTAAAAACGAACCTAACCTTGATTTTAAATCTAGAGGAAAAGCTAATGTTATTGCATGGCTAGATAACATGATAGATGTTGTTAGATCTGTAGACAGCATAAACCCTATAACTATAGGTTGGTCAAATACTAAAAGTGCTACTATTTTAAAAGATAAAGTAGATTTTGTTTCATTTCATTATTATGAAGATTTAGAAGAGTTAGACTCTAAAGTTATTACGTTAAAGAAAGAAATAAAAAACAAACAACTTGTACTTCAAGAATTTGGAATTTCTTCTTACTCTGGTTTTTGGAAACCTTTTGGTAATAGTAAAGAAGATCAAGCTAATTATTACAAAAAAGCCCAAGAGATTATTGCAAAAAATAATTTACAATTTATGTCTTGGACTTTATACGATTTTAAAAATATACCTAAAGAGGTTGTTGGTAGATTACCTTGGCGTAAAAACGCTCAAAAGCATTTTGGCTTTATCGATAAAAACGGTAATAAAAAACCTGCATTTAAGTATATTACTAATTAAAAATTAGTTAGTTTTTGGGACAAAAAAGCTAATTACGCATTTATTACTGTATTAGTTTGAGGGTTCTTTTTTTTAATAAGTTTATCAAATTGCTCTAGATACATATCGGCAATTTTTTGCATAGGATAAGCTGTTGCTGCTTTATAGTTTGCTTTTCCTAAAGATATGCGATAATCTTCATTTGTAACTATTGCTTCTATTGCATTTGCTAAGCTATCTATTGATGTTGGCTCAAAAAACTCTCCTTGATAACCTTCATCTTGTACTAAAAGTGCTAAATCACCTAAATCTGGCATAACTACTGCTTTACCATAGCTACCTGCTTGATGTAAAACTCCAGAACTACCAGTTGTTGATGTATAAGGAAAAACAACAACTGCACTTTCTTTAAACAGAGTTGGCACTTCTTCTTCTTCAACATAACCAGTATATCTTACTTGTGGTACATGACTATATTTTTGTTTAACACCTTCTAAATAACCAGGTACATTTGGATTATCAGTACCCGCTACAACTACCTCTAGATCTAAACCAGTTTTTTCTCTTACCTTAACAACTGCTTCTATCATTGCCTCTACCTTTTTGTAGGTTCCAAATTTACCAAAGGTCATGATTTGTAATGGTCCATCTGGCAAAGTGTATTCTGGTTGTTCTTCGGTTACTTCAAAGGTACCGTGTGGTATTTGAACCACATTTGTGCTTTTATATTTATTATTTAACACATCTACGTATTTATGCATTGTAACTGCTACGGTATCCGCTTTTAATATTAACTTAGTTAAGCTTGTACCTATAAAGTTATACACGTTTTGTAGCAACTTGTTTGATGTAAATCCTGCTTTTCCTAAATCAACCTCTTCTAAGATATTATGTAACAAAACAATGTTTGGTATCTTTTTTAATCTACATACTAAAGGAAGCATTAATCCTAGTGCAGCAGGTACTTTTTTATCACCAAACTTCATAAATTGCAAATTAAACAATACTGCATCTGGTTTAGTTTGGTTTAATGCTTTGTTTACTGTAAATAAGTTTTTGTAGCTATTAAATTCCCAACATTCTTTAACTGAAACTCTACAACCATTTTTCACAAAATCTATATCCTTAGCACCTTCTGTTTTATCTGTTAGTAAAACTACTTCTGTTACCTGATCTTTTTGTCTAAAATGCTTTACTAAATGATAGGCGTATTCATTTAAAGTTACTTTACTTGGTGGATATGCTGTTACGATTGCTAGTTTCATAATATTAAATTTTAAATGATTTAATTACAATACAAATTTGATGATATTAGATTATAAATCTCTGTGTATTAAGATTAAACGCAAGTATCTGTAGACAAATGGAAAGAATGTTAAGTTTGACTACTTTTTTGATTTTATTTCTAAACCTGTTATATAAAAAGTTAATTGCACTAGTAAGAGTAATACCATTGCTATGATTTGCATGTAAACCACTTCTTCTAATGTGCTATGAAAAAGAAATATTAGTACTACTTGTAAAACACCAAATACTGCAGATATTAACACTGGCACATACTTATCTAAAGACAAATAGTAATAAGCAAAAATATTAGATAATGCAAATAAGCCAGTTGCTGTAGCGTATTTCCATAATAATGGTGCTACATCTAAATATTGTTCTCCAAATAATAAAGTAATAGCTAAATTAGGAAACAAAGCACATCCTACAATTATTGTAATAGCTATTGCAGCAATATACAATATGTACTTAAACAATATTTTTGATGGGTCTTTACCTTCCTTTTTTAATTGTACTACCTCTGGTAATAATAACATTACAAACATCCATGCTATAAAATATACTATACGTCCAATCAAAGCTAATGATGCATAAAGACCTGCATCATGAGATGGAAAATAATGCTTAACTAATAAAATATCGCTATTATTGATTATAATTTGTGTAAGCTCGTAAAATGCAGTAACTAACAAGAAGTGCTTTATAGCTTTTTTATCTGATGCTAGAAGTTGACCTTTAATGTTTAAATTGAAGTTTTTGGTATTAAATGGTATTAGACCAAATACAAAAGACAACAATATACCAATAGCTATAACTATTGAACTTTTTAAACCCAACAAGTAAATTAACGAAATTGTTAATACCAATCTACTAAGCATTTCTAGTTGGTATGTTATAGATAACTTTTTAAATTCCTTTTTACCTTGATACACACCTCTATTTACGCTCATTACAAAATATAAAGGCACGCCAACACCAAAAATGACAAACATAGATGATGATGATGTATTAAAAACGGTTTGTAGTTGTCTAGAAAAAATAACAATCAATATACCTAAGCCAATACCTATAGCTGTTGAGTTTTTATAGATTGTGGTTAAGAAGTTGATTAAAACATTATTCTCTAATAATACTGAAAACTTAGCGGTAACTAATTGAAATGTCATTGCTACAAAAGATAACACCAATAAAAATGTTATTAATACCGCCGCATCTGCAAATTGTGCTGGACCTAAAATACGTCCTAATAATAAGTTATATAAGTAATTACCACCGTTTACCAATAGCACACTTAACATAAACAATTGCTCTTGAGAAATTTTTAAGGACTTAATCATCTTAATAGATTGCTGCATAACAAATTACAATAAAATCAATTAATTATATTCTTTTTATTTACTTCTTAATTCTTCATAAATTTCTTTACATCCTAAACCTGTAATGCAAAGTTTTTTATTATTAGATATGGCATTATCGTATAAGTTTCTTATAGCTTTCATACCACTGGCATCTATTTTAGAAACCTTATCTATATTTAAGGTAAGATCTTCTAAATTAGTTAGCATTAATTTTAAGTGTGTCTCAAAGCTTTTTACTGTAGATGTATCAATTCTACCAACTATTTCAAATAAAGTTTTGTCTCTTGTTATTGTTAATGCCATAATTTTTATCTTTAAATTTATTTAGAGCAAATATCTACTTAAACAATAAGCTTAACTGATGTATTTCGATAGATTGCAAATAACTGTAGATGAACAAACAAGCTATTTACCTCAAAAAGCAATAAATAAGTGTCACTTATGAAATTAAAACATACTATTAGCCTACTAATCTTTCTTTTTTGTTACTCTTTAAACGGACAAAATATGCAAGAAGGTTTTTCTTATTTAGAGTCTGGAGATTACAAAAAAGCTGAAAGTTATTTTAAAGATATTTTAATAACATATCCTGAAAACAAAACAGCTAGACTTTGTTATGGAAGAGCTGTTGGATTAAATGGTGACCCAAAAAAAGCCTTAACTTTATTTTCTAATCTAGTAAATGATTATCCTGAAGACTTTGAGGTTAAATTAAATTATGGAGAATCTTTATTATGGAATAAAAATTACACAAAAGCCAAAACCTACTTTAAAAAACTAATTATAGAACAACCCAAAAGTTTTCCTGCGTTACTAAGTTATGCAAACACTTTATCTAACTTAAAAGAATATGATGAAGCTCTAAATTATGTAAACAAAGCTTTGTCTGTTTCAAATAATAATCCAAATGCCTTAACCTCTAAAAAATATATCTACCTAGGTTACGCTTATAAAAAACAACAAGAACAATCTTATGAAGAGGCAGAAAAATTATTGCTAAAAAATTTAGAACTTTTTAATAATGATAAAGAGACTTTGCTAAACTTAGCTAATCTATATTTAATTGTAAACAAATTAGATTTAGCTCAAAACACTTACAATCAATTAAAAAACAAAACACCTCATACAATAGAAGCTTTAAATGGATTAGCTTTAGTATATCACTTAAAAGGAAAAGAAAAATTAGCATTAAATACTAGCAAGGAAGCCTACCAAGTATTAAACCAAGCAAACAACAAGTCTTTGACCAAACAAACTACAGAACGTTAC
The DNA here is from genome assembly GCF_964226795.1 of Mesoflavibacter sp. NCBI lineage: Bacteria > Pseudomonadati > Bacteroidota > Flavobacteriia > Flavobacteriales > Flavobacteriaceae > Mesoflavibacter > Mesoflavibacter sp. The sequence continues at coordinate 118,315 of NZ_CAXQQP010000007.1, read as the reverse complement.
ATCCAGGCATTAATTTGGAATAAAAAATACAAAGAGGCTAACCGTTTAATAAACAATTTAATTAAAGAGCAGCCTAATACCAATTGGATACTCGCCTTAAGAGCCACTTTAAATATTTATAAAAGTGACTTTAAAAAGAGTTTAACAGATTACAATACTATATTAAAAAACGATAGTACTTCTTTTGATGGCAATCTAGGTAAGGCAAACACATTAAAAGCATTAAACCAAACCAATCAAGCCTATAAATCTGCGCAACAAACATTAAATATTTACAATAATCAAAAAGATGCTTTAAACTTTATTAAAAACATAGAAAATAATTTTACACCTTTTTATGAAGGAAAAGCTTCTTATTCTTTTGACAACGGAGATAATAATGCTGTAAGTTTAAGTAACAGTTTACAATTTCCTTTAAGTACAAAACTGAAACTTCAAGCAGACTATATCTATAGAAAAACAGATAATAAAGTTACTAATTTTAACGCGACTTCTAATGATTTTACTTTAGGCGGATCTTATAAATTAACAAATACAATCACTGCAAATGTTATGGCAGGTATATCTAGTGCAGATGCAAATAATGCTAATTACAATCAGTTTTTAACTGATGTATCATTAGATATAAAACCTTTTAAGTTACAGCAATTAAAAGTTGGGTATAAAAGAGACTTACAAAATTTTAATGCCGAATTATTAAATCGTCAAATTGTTCAAAATAATTATTATGCTAACTATAGTTTAAATACCAACTTTAATTTAGGCTGGTTTACTCAATACTTTTATACTAGTCAAAATGATCAAAACAACAGGCATTTATTATTTACATCTCTATACTACAACATCCTAGCTAAACCATCTCTTAAAGCAGGTCTTAATTATCAATATATCACATTTAAAAATCAAGTTCCGACTATATATTTTTCTCCAGAACAATTCAATGCTGGAGAAGTATTTGTTAATCTAATTAAAGATGAAAATGTAGCTAAACCTAAAGAATGGTTTTACGAACTTACAGCTGCTACAGGATTACAGTTTATAGAAGATAACGAAAGCCAGAGCACTTACAGAATACAAAGTAAATTAGGATATAAATTTTCTGATAGATGTTTAGCTAATATATTTGGTATAAGAAGTAATATTGCGTCTGCTACTGCAGCAGGATTTACTTACACAGAAGTTGGTGTTAGGTTTAAGTGGTTAATTTTTAAAAGACCCGTTTTTAAATTATCAGAATAAAAAAAGGTAAAAGCATTGCTTTTACCCTTTCTTCGCTATTAATCAACAATTAAAGTTACCTTATCAATAACTTTAAACTTTTATAGTTAGAGTTTACACTCTCTAACTTACATATATATAATCCCGAACTTAGGTTTTGTCTTTGTATTGATACTTTATTTTTACCTACACTAGCATTTACTTGTTGTCTGTAAACAACCTTACCTAATTGGTCATAAATAGATAGTGTTAAGTTTTCTTTTACTGTAGCATTAAAGTTTAAGCTAGTCACCTCAGACATTGGATTTGGATATGCTACTAATGTGTTTTGGTTAATATCACTCTCAAAATCCGAAACTGATAATGCTAAACCTCTTTCAAACCTTAAATCTTGTAAGTTCATTTCTTTTGTTTGTGTAGAGCCATCTTCGCTTACCATTGTAAATACTAATGTTACAATATCATTTGGATCAATTTCAGCACTTAAATCTGAATAAAAATCTGAAAACGGTAACGAAAAACTTGTATAATTTTCAGTTAGATTAACTGTAGCTTTATATTGTTCGTTCCAATTTGTAATACTTTGTTTTACTAAAGCAACTTCTAAACTACCTGTTCCTTTTGCTTTAAATTTTAAAACGTTGTAATCTGTTACATCTACAGCTTTAAATCTTGGTGTTAATGCACGGTAAGCTGCAAAATAGGTATTAGTTGTTGCGTTTAAGGTAATATTTCTTTCTATAGGAAAAACATCTTCTGCAAATGGGATTGTATTTGGTTGCACTTCATAGTTATTAACTATTGTATTTGGTTGTGCATCATCAATACCCCATGGACCATCAGACATAAATAAATCGTCAGGAATATTTACACCATCTCCTATTCTAAATCCTATATCAAACAAGTTACCAGTTGGTACTTGCACATTAGTAATATAGTTTTGGTTTAAGTCTATTGTAGAAGTTGTATAATTAAAATCATTAGTTTCTGATGTTCTATATCCAGCGTCAAATGTTACACTATTAGTAGCATTACTATTAATAATCTGCAAGTCTAACATACCGTTGATATACTTTCCTTTTCTTACAAATACTGTTGGTGCTTCAGATAGATTATAATTTGTTATGGTTTTTTCGGCATCTAATAAATTTAATACCTCTTGTGCTAGTAAGTATAAATCGTCTACAGAATCTGACCAAATTTGAAAGTTGTAAAAAGTCACATTTTCTTGGTATAAATCTAAATTCCAGTGACTTTCTATCTCAAAGTTAGCTTGATCATTTACTTCTTTTGCAGATAGACTTAAGACATACTCAAAACTTCCGTCTATGTTTTTTATAATTGATTTTACAAACTCTTCACCGTTAATCATTATTGTTGAAACAGAAATCAACTCAGCTCCTAACAATCTATCACAAATATATTTTGTATGCTCGTATACACCATTTTCTGTTTTAAGAGCTAAAATTGAAGCTATAGAAGCATCATTTTGATAATAATCTACAGAGAAAACCTCGGTTGCATTTGTAATATTTAACAAATCTGTTGGTGTAGACTCGATTGCAAAATCTTCATTTATAGTTGTTAAAGGTATAAAATCTTGAAGGGTAAATGATGTATTTACAGAAGCACTTTCTGTTGTATTTACTGATCTAAAATTAGATTTAGAGTTATTTTTTGTAAATCTTTTAGCGTTTTTTGGATTAAACTTATAACCAGATTTAACTCGATTGTAGTTTCTTTTGTTAATAGCTTCAGATAATCTACCATTACTTTCTAATCCACCATCGTTTGCTGTAGTTGGAGGCAATATAACATCACAATTTCCAAATCCAGAACAAGAAGGATCGTCACAATCTACAAGTCCATCGCCATCATCATCAATACCGTTGTCACAAATTTCTTGTAATACTGGTGCTGTTGGACAACGTGCTCCATCATTACTAGAACTAGCTGGACCAAAAGCAAATAAATTTGAATCTATAACAGACAAAGTGTTTATATCTTGCACATTTTGTATTACATATATGGTACCTGTTTGATTTGCAGACACATAAAAACGACCATCTGCATCAAAATAAACAGCGCCATATGTATAATTTAATCCTGTTAAAATTGGTACAACACCCAAAGCTGTTACTTGGCTTGTTAAAGGATTAATACGATAAAGTATGTTAGTTCCTTTTTCAACTGTATAAATATTTCCGTCTACAGCGTTAAAAGCCCAATCATGTACATTAATATTTTGACTTAAAGTTTCTGTAGATATATACTGTCCGTAATTAGCAGATTGTGGATTTAAATCTATTTTGTAATAATCTGTTCCTCCACTTTTTAAATAATATATACCATCTGCACTAATATCTCCTACATATCTATTAGAATCTGGTAATTGTGGAATTGTAAAGGTAGTGACTTGAAAATCTTGACCTATTCTAATTATTGTTTGTGTTGGTGTATTTAATGATCCCCAAATAAATCCATCTGCTGGATTATAGGCTGCTGCATTAATATTTCCAGGAGTTACATCTTTAGCGACCTCATAAGAATTACCAGAAGCTAAATCTATTGCGTAAACATCATTTTTTTGAAATAAATATGCATTATAATCACAATTGAATGGCGTGTCTTGTGCAATAGCTAATTGACCTATTAAAAGAGCCATTAATATTTTAGTAAAAAGTAATGTTTTATTCATGATTTTGGGTATTAAATCTTTAACAAAAATAATATAGGTTAAGAGAGTTTATTAGTGTTTTTCGTTTACTACTATTACTCTAAAGTTAAATGGTAGTTAACTATCGATAAATGGTTTATCGCTTTAAAAATATATTGGTATAGTATCTTTTACCACTTGAGTCTACATCTGAATATATACCTATATCAGATAATGATGATTGTTCTAAATTTTGCTTATGCAAATCACTATTTAACCATGCATTAAAAACTGTTTGAGCAGTTGTATACCCATAAGCTACATTTTCTGACACATGTATTGCGTTAACAGTAACTTGTAGATTTTGTTGTCTTAAAAAGAAGAAGTCATGACTAGGTTGACCTTGATCTATCATATACTTACTGTGCGCTTTTGCTTCTAAACTAGCTACATCTAGCAAGTTTAATTTTGACAACCCTAAATCCTCTCTATGAGAATTAATTAGTTGAATTATTTCTAAGTCTATTGAATTATAATTTATTTCTGTTGAAATATCAGGATTAGTATCGTTTTGACTTGAAATATCTTCTGTAGAACAAGAAGTTATTAATACAAATAAAAAAAGCGCTAATAGTTGGTATATTTTGGTCATGCTGTTAGTTTTATATTTCTAACAACAAAATTATTTTTTATGTTACTTAACAGTTAAAGTATTCGATTAGTGCTTTTTAAAGTATCGATGAATGGAATATTTTTTAAGTTTTAAATTTACAATTACCGTTTAACCGAGTTAAACTATCGATTAAAGTAAGTTTAAGCGCTTCATTAACTCTGGACGGTTAGATCTACTTACAGGTATTACATCCTTTTTTATTAATACACTATTATCTTCGATATCTATTATTTTATCTACGTTAATGATATAAGATCTGTGTATTTTTAAGAATAAACTATCTGGTAATTTATCGTGTATTTTTTTTAATGTACTATGTACTGTATAATTTTTTGTCTCTGTTTTAATATGAATATAGTCTCCTTTTGCTTCTACTAGATATATACTTGGTATATCTATTTTGATTAGGCGTCTATCTATATTTACGTACAAATCATTAACACCAGAGTCTTCTTCATTCGAGCTTGTTGTAGCTTTAGATGTAAACGTTGCTGATTTTGCTTTATCTAATGCTTTATTAAATCGCTCTTGGGTTATTGGTTTTACTAAGTAATCTACGATACAATCATATTCAAAAGCTTGAATTGCAAAATTTGCATCTGATGTAGTTAAGATAATTTTAGGTGGATTTTTTAATGTCTGTATAAAATCAAAACCAGTAAAATCTGGCATATGTATATCTAAAAATATTAAATCTACAGTATTTTGATTTAAGTATTTTATGGCTTGTATAGCATTAGGAAACTCTTCTACCACATTAATATCTGGCACATTAGAGCTAAGTTTATTTATTATTGTTCTTGCTGTAAGCTCGTCATCTATTATTATACAATTCATTAAAAACTAATTATAATTTATCTAAATAATTAGTTATGACAGTTAATATATTATCAAATTCTTCTTTAAGATCTGTATTATGGTCTAATAAATTATTCTCATAATCAATAGCAATGTCATAACTTTTTGAAAGACCTAAAATACTAATTTTATGTTTAAGTTTATGAACATTTTCTGCTGCTAGCTTATAATTTTTATTATTTAAGTTTTTATAATACGTTTCTTTTTCTGTCGGAAACTCTTTTTTTACCACATCTAGCAATTGTGCTTCAAATTCTTTATCTCCTCCAGAAAGTGTATTTATATAAGATAGATTAGGCTGTTCCATTTAATTGTTTTTTTATTGTAAAGTAAAATGTTGTTCCTTTATTTATTTCGCTTTCAAGCCAAATTTCACCTTTATATAGTTCGACTATTTTTTTTACGATAGATAATCCTATACCGCTAGAGTCTGCTCGGTTTTCTAACTTTTCAAAGGTTTTAAATATTTTTTCAAAGTAATCACTGTCTATCCCTTTTCCGTTATCCTTAACAAAAAACTGCCAGTATTGTTTTTTATCTTCTACTCCAATTTCAATGCTTCCTTTAGACTTATCATTATACTTTATGGCATTTGATATTAAATTTTGAAACAATTGTTGCAGCCTATATTTATCCCCTTTAACTGTAGGTAAATTTGCTTTTGTAATAGTGATATGATTTGGTACTTGTATAGTTTTTAGGATTTGATCTACAATTAAATCTAGATCTACATCATAGATTTTTAATTGATTTTTATCTATAGAAGAGTATTCTAAAATGCCGCTAATTAGAGCATCCATTTTTTCTACATTTTCTCTAACTAATTCTAATTGTTTATTACCGCTTTCTCCAATTTTATCCTTAAAATCTTCTTTAAACCAAGCTGTTAAGGTGTCTATACTTCTTAAAGGTGATTTTAAATCATGAGATACCATGTGAGCATAATCACTTAACTCTTGGTTTTGATATGCTAACTCTGATAGTAATTGTTCTCTTTGTTTATTTATTTCGACAATTTCTTTTGTTTGGTTGTCTATAAACTCGATAAGTTTTAAGCCATCTAAATCTAAATTTAGAAAATTAGACGTGTTATTATCTGGTAAATTATAAAGCTTTAAGGTGTCTAAGACGTGTTTAAGCTTATCTATTACTTCTTTTTGTGCGTCTGCTTCTTCTCTTAATTGTTGATTTGCTGTAAATAACTCTTCAGAGCTTAGTTGCATGGCTCTTTGCTGCATATTAAATTGTTCTTCAAAGTTATTGTAAGAACTATTTATTGCGTCTAAAAATGTTTTTAAATCATCATTTTTTGCAAATTCTTCGGGTAAAAATTTTCTTATTTGTCGTTTTAATAACGAGTTCATTATTCGCTTATTAAAGTAATTGTCATTGTTTGATTATGTAATTGACATGATATTTCTCCATCAAAAGGAGCTATTTCTCCGTAAGAGTAAAATCCGCTAATGGTTGCGTCTTGACCAATTACTTCTATTACTTCTTCTACTTCTTCTTCTACTCTTTGATCTAAGACTAATTTACGTCCAATACAACTAACTAACATTGCTAGTTCTGGTTTGTTTTGTCTTAAATTCATTGCTTGCTTTGCGGCACGTTCTGATGCATTTGCAATGTTATCTACATTAGTCATCATTAATTGCACTTTTGCGTTTTCTGGTATGTCTCCTGCTAATATTACAGAATTATTAGTTTCGTCTATGTTTAGAATAGATCTTACAATTGGTTGGTCGTCTATTTGTACTTTTACGTTTAAAGGATACAGTAATGCAGCACCTGGTAAGTCTTTGGCTTTATCACCTAAATAGGTTTTGTACAAATCTAATGCTGGCTGACCATCTAATTCAAATAAAATATTATCATCAGATTTTGTAACTACACGTTCTGGTCCAAAAGGTGTCCAACCACCATAAATAGAAAATGTTACTTCTAAAGTATCTCCGTAAAAACCTATAGCGATTAATTGTCCTTCTTTTGGATTTTCATTATACCCTGCAATTGTTTTTTCAAAACGATCATCGTCACCACAAAGTCCACCTGTTATTAACAAATTATTTTGGGTAACACTATTCATACCTTGCGTTAGTTTTGATCCATTTACAAAACTACCTTCTGATATTACAAATACATGTTTTAAATTATCTTTTGGTAATTGTTGGATTAAATCTTGACCTACTTTGTAACTATCTTGATTATTATTTTTTATGTTACTAGTCTTTATTACAAATGTAGATTTTTCAAACTCTATTGCTGTAATTGTAATACTTTGCTGGTTAACATCATTTGATGAAATTTCTGCGCAAGTTGATCCAAAAACTATTTGTCCATCAGGAAATAGAGTTTTTATATCTTGATATATATTAGCGTCTTCTAACATATATCTGTTACCTAAAACCAATACTAATGGTGCGTTAAGTTTTATTTCTTGTCCAATATATTTCCAATCGGAGTTTTTATGTTTTACTAATTGTACTGTTTTCATTTTTTACTTTTTTAGAGTGAAATAAAAAGTGGTTCCTTTATTTAACTCGCTTTCTAGCCAAATTTCACCTTTATGGAGATCGACTATTTTTTTTACTATAGATAATCCTACTCCGGTTGAATCTTTACTTTTATTCAATGAATGAAATATTTTAAATATTTTATCATGGAATTTTTTATCAATACCAATCCCGTTATCTTCTATTGAAAATTGATAGTATGATTTCTTATCTGTTACATCTATATTAATTAGTCCGTTGTCTTTATCTATAAACTTTACTGCGTTACTTATTAGATTTTGAAACAGCTGCTTTAGTTTGGTTGAATCTCCTTCTAAAGTTGGAAGTTTATTTTTTACGTTAACAGTTATATGATCTGGTATATAGAGTATTTTAAGCAATTCTTCTATTGTATTATCAAGGTTTACACTTGTTAGTTTTGAGTCTGATCCTATGCTGGAGTATTCTAAAATATCTGTTATTAGCTGCTCCATTTTTTCTAGCGTATTTTCTATTAAAGAAATGTTTTGTAGGCTAACTTGATCTAATTTTCCTTGATTGTCTTCTTTTAGCCAGCTAACTAATGCATGTATACTTCTTAAAGGAGACTTTAAATCATGAGATACTATATGTGCGTACTCTTGTAACTCTGTATTACTTCTCTCTAGTTTGCCTAATAGACTTTCTTTTTGTAGTTGTAATGTTTTTAAATCTGTGATATCTAACACTACAACTACACTTCCTACAACTTCATCCTCTAAGTTTAGATTAGGAGATCCGCATACAAACCAAAACCTAGTGTCTCCGTTTTTTCGTTTAACCTTTAACTCAAAAGTACTAGCAACACCTACTTTTCTTTTAGCTATAAACTCTTTTACTTTTCTTGATTCAGATTTTAGAGGAAATAAATCTCTACCTTTTTTGCCTAATATTTCTTCCTCCGTATAGCCACTCATATTTAGCAAACTTTGGTTTACCATTGTAATATTACCATCTAAATCTGCCTCTATTAAGCCTAAATCCATATTTGCAATAATATTATGGTACTTGTGCTTTTGTTGTTCTAAATTTCTACGATATGTTCTATTTAATGTTACGTCTGAATAGGACCATAAATGTCCATTATATCCATCTGCTATATTAATTGGTATGTAGTCTCTTTCTACTATTGTACCGTCTTCTAAAGTTATTTCTTTTCGAAGTTCTGATTTATTTTCTTTTATTAAAGCATCAGAGTTTTTTGTAAATGTTTCTTCTTTGAATAAGGCTCTGTTACTTTTTAGAATAATGTCATTATAATTTAACCCAACTAGATCTTCTGGATTTTCATTTATTTTAAATAATTGGCAAAATTTATTATTTACTAATACTGCATTTCTTTTATCATCTTCTAATAAAATTGCAGTATCTAAGCTTTGTACTAATGTAGATAATTGCTTTTCTGACTTGTAAATCTTTAAATTAGCTTTATGCTCTTTTGTAACATCTTCTATAGTGGCTACTATATAATCTAAATCTCCTGAGTTATTTTTTACAGATAGTATTTTTGTTTTGGCCCATAGGAAGGAACCATCTTTTTTTACATAGCGTTTTTGTAATGTTGCACTGTCAATTTCGCCTTTAAGTAATTGTTTTCTTATAGCTTTAGATTCTGGTTCATCTTCAGGATGTGTTATTTCTTGTGGACTAACGCCATCAAATTCTTCTTTAGAATATCCTAACATATCTAAAAAAGATTGATTAACTAATGTTAAATCTTGAGTTTTTACATCTGTTAGAGTAATACCTATTGGTGAGTTATCTACAATTATATTAAGCTTTTTTTGCTGGTCTTCTATTTGTTTTTTTAATTGTTTTTCTTCTGTAATATCTCTAACTATACCTTGAGCTGCAATGGGTCTTTTATTTTTATCATATACAAGACTTGCATTAATATGAACCCATTTTACAGTACCACTTCCAGTAACAATTCTAGCTTCAAAGTCTCTGTAATATCCTTTTGTTTTAAGTAAATAAAAAGATTCTAATGCCAATGGCAAATCTTTATGATAGACAAAGTCTAAAACATTGACTGTTTGTTTTTGTATATCGTACCCAAATAATTTGGTTGCTGCGTCATTAAATTTTAAGACATTACCAGGAAGATCCATAACAACATAGGCGTCTAAGATATTATCAAAGACGCCTTTTAATTGTGATGATTTTTCTGCTAGATGATTTTGTAAAAGCTTTGTAGCATTGTACAGCTCTTTAGACTTATCTTCTAATATTTTTTCAGCAGCTTTTCTTGCTGCTTTTTCTCTTGCTAATGTTCTTTTTAATATTTCAATTTCTTTTTGACTCATTATTGTTGGTGGATAATAAATCTTACTTCTGTACCGTCTTCTTTTATTTTTTCAAATTCGATGTTTGCTGTAGCATTAAAATGCTCAAAGGTTTTATTCATTAATCCTAAACCAAATCTATACATCGCTCTACTTGATTTGTAAATCATTTTTAGATAACCTTCTCCTTTTTCTTCTATAACAAAAGTAGGTAGCTCTGCATCTGGATAGATCTTCATTACTTCTACGTGTATATGATTTTCTATTGAAGAAAGCATTTCAATTGGATCTTTATAAGTAGCTAATAAACCTGGGTAGCTTGTTTCTATTACGCTAAAAAAATGTTCTGCGTATACTTGCAGTAAATCGTCTGTAGATATGTTTGTATAACTACTTAGATTTTGAAGTAATTGAAGCATTTCTGCAAAACTATATGTACCTACAGATGTGTATACACCATTAGATGGTAGATCTGCATTTTCTATAATACGATCTACCATCTCTAACCCAAATTTATCTTCGACTAACTCTAAAAACTCTGTAAATACAATTCCTTTCATCTTATACTACTATTAACTCGTTAACACTCCAATAGTTTAATACTCTTTCTATTTTAGAAACGTAATCTTCGTATTTTAGCGGTTTAATTACGTATCCAGCAATACCTATTTTATAACATTCTAACAAGTCTTTTTGATTATTAGATGTTGTTAAAATTATAGTTGGTATATATTTTAAAACTTCATCGTTTTTTAAGATACTTAAAAACTCTATACCATTAATTTTAGGCATATTTAAATCTAACAAAATTATATCGGGTAGATTGTCTTTTTTTTCTAAAATTTTAAGAGCTTCTTCACCATTATTAGCTTCAACAATGTTATGATTTAATTTTAAAGAAGAGATTGTTCTATTCAACTTCATGATTTCGATCATATCATCTTCTATCAATAAGATATTTAACTTATTTTTCATATCGAGGGATTTATAATTCTCGAAAGGTAGAACATTAGTATTAGACATAAATTTAATTTCGTTTAATGCTTTTAAACTAAAGGTCAAAAGCGATTAAGTGTCGACGAATGGTAATAAAATGTCGTAAAAAATTACTTACAAAATTTTAAAGCTCTTAAAGTGTTTTTTTGAGCTAATAATTTTGTTTGTTCTAAATCTTTTAATAAATCTCTTACATGTTGTTGTTTCTGCTTGTTTGTTAAATAGTCTTCTATTAAATCTATACATTGTAATTGTTGTATACTAGTATATAGAGGTTTATAAGATGTCTTTAATAAACTGCGGTAACTGTGCGATTGATTTAGACTTTTTTTAACCATTAATCATTTTTTTATGCAAAATTAATTTATGGTTATTCTAAAACTTAATTTTATTCTACGTTTAGCCCTTTTTGTTAGACCAAACTTAAATATCTATAGATTAATTGTTATTTATGTTTAATTGGCTTTGTTGTTTTTTTGATAACTTACTAACTACCAAATCATATGAATGATCAATTAAACTACAAAGTAAGTCGTAAGTTATTTCGTTTTTACTTAAATAAATAGTATTCCAGTGTGTTTTATTCATATGATATGCGCCTTTTATGCTATCATAATCTTCACGTAACTCTAACGCATATTTTGGATCACATTTAAGTGAAATGGAGCCTTCTCCTGCTTCCCATTTTTCTAATGGAAGTAACGCAAACATTTTACCACATACTTTAAAAACTAATGTATCTTGATCAAAAGGGAATGTTTCTTCTGCTTGCGGTTTTTGAAGACAATATTGATAAACCTGCCCTAAATTCATGTTTAGAGTTAAGACTCAATTTTATGTTGCTTGATTTTTTTTAAGGTATTATTCCTTTTAGTTTTTAAGTTTTTAGTTTCAACCTTGGTTAATGGTGGAATGTCTAAACTTTCTAGGGTTTCATTTAAATAAAGTAGTAATCTGTTCATAATAGCAAATTTTAATTAACTTTTCTTTAAGGTAAAAAAACTAAGACAAATTAACGAATTCTTTATTCGATTTTCGATGAAACGAACGTTAAAACTACATTTTTTAACGTTTAAATGTTACTTTCTTAACTTTGATTGTTCTTTTGAATGAATAGTCAAGGACTGATAATCTAATGTCCAACCAATAGTTTCAACAATATTTTCTATTAATTGTAAAGATTCTAAAGCTTCTTGTTTGGCAACATTATACAAGCCGCTTTCTGGAACTTTTTCTAGAATATGTTGTTTTGCTTCTTCATTTAAAGCTGTAAGATCTGCTGCTTCAAACTTATTGAAATAACCATCTTTTTTGTCGTAGTAATTTAAGTTAGTTTCTATAGACAATATTTCTGGTTGAGGAAAGCTTTTGATTATAACTGTTTTGGTATTTTGGTTTGCCTCCAAGCTTATTTTATTAAAATCAAAACCTACATGTGCTTTTGCATTAATAACTACTAATGCTTTTTTACGACTTGAGACTAGTTTTAAAAAACGTTCTTTTACATCTTCGTAATGATAGATTTCTGCAAAGTCACCTTCTACTGTTATAAACTTGCAAACTTTTTTAATTTTATCTAAAAGAATTATCGATTGTGATGAAACTCTTTTTTTGTTCTTTAAATGTTTTACATAGGTAGATATTGCTAAAACAACAAGTCCACCAATGATTAATGAGATAAAAATTTCCATTATAAATGTCCTAAATGTGTGTTTTTAAAATTATCGGCATATTTAAGTCCGTAACCAAAAACTCGGTCTAAAGCAGCGTGAGAAAACAGAATGATTCCTATTAATTGCATGACTTCGATTTCAAAATAAATTCCAGCTAAAAAAATTAAAATTGCTAATCCTTTATGATGTAACATATTATAAGTTAATGCTCCAGTTTTTGTATTTATTAAATAACCTAACATACCAATATCAGGTAACAAAATTAATACCAAAAACCACCACCAAGTGTAACTTAAGGTAGAAAACAAGTAAATACCTAACGCGAATTGTAATAATTCTTCTAGTTTTAAAACAGATTTCATTTTATTCTATTTTATAAAGAATAGGCTTACTTGGTGTAGCATCGTTTTCAAAAGGTGCGATTTGTAAATTTAAAATGTATTTACCGTCTTGAATTTTATTTTTCACGTAAATAAACTCAGTTATAGTGGCATTTTTTCTAATCTTACCATTAACATCCCAAAACGCTTTATGCGCTAATAATTTACCATCATCTTTTTCTTTATCTACACTTGGTAAGTCTACCAAAAGGTGTTGTACACCTATTTTTTTTATAAATTCTGCCGCATCTTCGGTTAAGTAAGGCCAATTAGTATTAGAGTATTGTCTAGAAAGCTTATCTTTTGTGTTTGGCATTGTACGAATAACTAAAGCTTCTGGCTTACGTTGTTTTAGTAAAAATTTTAATTGCGATTTAGAAATCACATAATCTTCGTCTATTTTTTCTGGTGCTACAGTGATTACCTCTGCTCTAAAGAAAAAAGTTTTTAAGCATTTATTAATGCTATAAAATTTTTCGGTAATATGTCCAACACACTCGGTATGTGTACCGTGTGCATGCGGATTAAATTGAATATTATTAAAGTTAATAGACGCACCTTCTTTTACACTTGCAGTCCACTCGCCTATTTGCGCTGGTTCAATTTTAGGCTCTTCAATATACCATGCATTTGCGTTATCCTTTGATCCTCTAATTGGCATAGAAATATCTAAAGGTTTAGATAAGTCTATTGTGTATTTTATAGTGTTTATTGTAATTACTGTTTTCATCTAATTAATTTAACATGAATAGCTCACTTGCTATTCCGTCGGTTAAAAATTTTCCTTTTTTTGTAGCTTTTAAGCTGTCTTTTTCAATATACAATAATTGTTCATTGATATAAAACTGAGCTTCTTTTATTAAGAAATTTTTATAATGAAGCCCAAACTTGTCTTCTATTTTAGATAATGATACGCCCCAAATTGTTCTTAATCCAGTCATGACAAACTCGTTATACTTATCATTTTTTGTTAATGTTTCAATCTCTAATGGCAGGACATTTTCTTCAATTTTTTTGATGTAAATGGAATTATTTTTAACATTCCAAGCACGTTGGTCACCGTTAAAACTATGTGCAGATGGACCAATACCAATATATGGTTTACCTAACCAATAGGCACTATTGTTTTTACTGTAATAACCTGGTTTTGCAAAGTTAGACAGCTCATAATGCTCAAAACCTGCTTCTTCTAATTGTTCTATTAGTTGATGAAATTGTTTGTGTGCAACTTCATCATCTACATCGTCAATAATTCCTTTGTCTATAAAATTTGCTAATGCTGTTTTAGGTTCGACAGTTAGTGCGTAACTTGAAATATGTGGTACGCCAAAACTTAGCGCTGTTTCAATATTATTTAACCATTCCTGCGATGTGCTGTTTGGTATTCCGTAGATTAAATCTAAGCTAATATTATCAAAGTATTGGGTTGCAATTTCTAAACATTTTTTAGCTTCTGTTGCGTTATGAGCGCGATTCATTAACTTTAAATCTTTCTCATAAAAAGATTGAATACCAATACTTAGTCTATTGATTGGCGATTGGGATAATTCTATAATTTTCTCTTCAAATAAATCGTCTGGATTGGCTTCTAAAGTAATTTCTGGTGACGTTGCTATTGAGTAATTTTCATGTACCGTATCTATTAAAAATTGTAATTCTTCAATGGATAATAGACTTGGCGTTCCTCCACCAAAATAGATAGTTTCTACAGTTGTATTTTTAAATTCATCTTTACGAAGTTGAAGCTCTTTTGCTAAAGCAGAAATTAATTGATCTTTCTTTTTCAATGACGTCGAAAAATGAAAATCGCAATAATAACATGCTTGTTTGCAAAATGGTATGTGAATGTAGATGCCGGACATATCAGTTAATCCTTAGACATTTTTACCATTTTATCAATTAAAAGAAATCTATTAAAAACTTTATGAATTGAATCTTGAAGAGGCTTCAATTCTTCCTGATTATAAAGTACTTTGGTGTCAGGCCAAGCAAGAGAATACTCAGCAATTACACCATATTTATTGTTAAAATAAAATATAGACTCATCATCAGAAAGGTTAGGAATGTTATATAAATAAGCTTGTATTTTTATTTCTTCTGAATTAAATTGATAATTATGAGAGCTTATTAATTTACAATTAGTTCCTGCCACTATCAAAACACTATCATTTTCAATTTCTTTTTCAATGAATTGGTGAAAAGTACTATCATTTTCAAAAGTTTTGTACTCGTATCTCTTTATATTCCCTTCAACTAAATTTCTAAATCTCGCCGAATCTACATGTTGATTTTTTGGTCCAGATTTTATTGAAATAGTTTTAAAGTCTGATGTTGTTTTTTTTATTTCATCATTACAACTAGACAGAAAAATCATTAAAAAAAATAGTCGCAAATATTTCATATCAAAAAAATTAAAAGTGGATTCCTGCCTACGCAGGAATGATAAAACTACTTCTTTACTCTACTTTCATTCTGCTTCACAAAACTTGTCCAACCAGAATAGCTTTTACCAATTTCTATACGACCTTGATTGTAAAAATGACAAACTGCTGCTGCTAATCCATCGGTAGAATCTAAATTTTTTGGCAAACTTTTTAGCTTTAACAAACTTTGTAACATTTTTGCTACTTGCTCTTTACTAGCATTACCATTACCTGTAATTGCCATTTTAATTTTTTTTGGTGAATATTCGGTAACTGGTACTTCTCTACTTAATCCTGCCGCCATAGCAACACCTTGCGCACGACCTAACTTTAGCATACTTTGTACGTTTTTACCAAAAAAAGGCGCTTCGATAGCAATTTCGTCAGGATGATGCGTATCGATTAATTCTATAGTTCTTTCAAAAATCAATTTCAATTTTAAGTAATGGTCGTCGTATTTTTTTAGATCTAGCTCGTTAAGTTGTAAAAAGCTCATCTTTTTATTTTCAACTTTAATCAAGCCAAAACCCATAATTGTTGTTCCGGGATCAATACCTAATATAATTTGTTCTTTTGCCATTAATTACAAGTTGCGCAACCGCTTAAAGAAACTGCAACACCAACAGTTACGGTTAATAAATTACCGTTAAAAGATCCATAACCTTCTGTAATAGGATCGAAATCGCTTGCAAATCCCATAATATAAGATGCGTCGATATATGCAGAAACAGTTCTACTTATTCCGTAATGAAATTCCATTCCTCCCATAGCATTTAAATAAGACGTTTTATTATCGCCATAAGCATCTAAAGGTTTTATCATAGAATAACCAGGACCAACATGAAAAACTACACCTGTACCAAATGGTAAAAACGTAAAATCTGGTGTAGCATCATAAACAAACTGTGCATTTACACGTGTGTAGTTTACTTTAAAATCTGGTGTATTATCGGCATTTACAAATCTATTATACCCAAAATCTACTTTAGCTCCTAATTGATTAGTAAACATATGCTGAACTCCTAAATTTATGGTCGGAAAATTTAATCCGTTAGCCTCAAAAGGCGTTACAAATCCATCTTGACTTGGGCTATTTACACCTACAGCAATTAGAGCTTTCCATTTACTAGTTTCTATTTGTGCTTTTACTGTGGTTAAACCAAACATCAAAAAAGCTAACAAACAAATGATTTTAAATCTTGATAACATTGTGTGTTTTTTAGTTTATTTTGCAAGCATTTCAGAAAAAATAAGATGAATAGTAGCTTACCTTACAAAACTAAGCAATTCTTTTTTGTACTTATCAAATTAAGTATAGTTGTTGGCGCTTTTTACTTTATTTATCAAAAATTACTTAATAATCCGGAATTAAAATTTGAAGATTTTTTAAATTTTCTAGACAAAAACAAGCTGTTTTCAACAAAAAACATCATTTTTTTAGTGTTTTTAAGCAGCCTTAATTGGTTTTTAGAAATTTTGAAATGGCGATTTTTAATCTCAAAAATTAAAACAATAATTTTTTTAGAAGCGACTGAGCAAAGTTTAGGTGCTCTAACTGCATCTATTTTTACACCAAATCGTATTGGCGAATACGGCGCAAAAGCGATTTACTTTGCAAAAACGCATCGCAAAAAAGTACTGCTTTTAAACCTAATTAGTAATATGCTTCAAATGAGTGTTACTGTTATTTTGGGTGTAATTGGGCTTATTTTTTTATATCACAATTATGAAGTCAATATTGGTTATCGATTTATTAGAGCTTTAATATTATTGACTTTAATTGCTTTGTTTACAGTATTTGGTTTGAAACAAAACCGATTTAATATTAAAGGTTTTTCTTTTGAAAAAGTGATTAATTATATTAAAAATTTAGGTATAAATTATTTAAGTATTGGGCTGTTACTTTCGGTGTTACGATATGCTGTATTTTCTTTTCAGTTTTATTTTATTTTGACACTTTTTGGGATTCAATTAAACTATATTGACGCCATGATTTTAATTACATCCATGTATTTATTGGCTTCAATAATTCCGACAATTTCAATTTTTGATGTTGTGATAAAAGGTAGTGTTGCGCTGTATGTTTTTGGGCTAGCTGATATTAACCAATTACCTATTTTAAGCTGTATTTTATTAATGTGGTTACTTAATTTTGCACTGCCTAGCGTTTTTGGTAGTTACTATGTACTTAACTTTAATGTTCTAAAAAACCATAATTAATGCTTGTTATAACAGTTGTTATATTGCTTTTGTATTTATTTTTAATAGGAAAATTTGCTTTTGCAATTGAAAAAGTATCAGAGTTTAAACTGCAAGATATTCCTGCAAAAACAAAATTTTCGGTAATTATTCCTTTTAGAAATGAAGCCGAAAATTTACCAGCGCTATTAAATTCTATTGCAGAGTTAAATTACCAAAATTCGCTTTTTGAAATCATTTTAGTTAATGATGATTCTGAAGATCTTTCTGAAGATATTGTTACTAAGTTTATTTCAACTTCAACTTTAGATATCACATTGATTCAAAATAAAAGACAATCGAATTCGCCTAAAAAGGACGCTATTTCTTCTGCAATAAAAATTAGTAAATACGATTGGATTATCACAACCGATGCCGACTGTGTTTTACCAAAATATTGGCTAGATAGTTTTGATACATACATTCAGCAAAATGACGTTAAAATGGTTGTTGGACCAGTAACTTACCATCAGGTTAATGGGTTTTTAAAACACTTTCAGCTATTAGATTTTTTAAGTTTAACAGGAAGCACTATTGCTGGTTTTGGTATTGGTAAACCATTTTTATGTAATGGTGCTAATTTGGCTTACAAAGCATCCTTTTTTAATAGCATGAATGGTTTTGAAGGCAATGATACCATTGCAAGCGGAGATGATATTTTTTTAATGGAAAAAGCTTTAAAAACAGATGTAAATTCTGTTAGATATTTAAAAAGCACACATGCTGTTGTGCAAACAATACCGCAACCAAATTTTAAAAGTTTACTATCGCAACGCATACGTTGGGCTAATAAAACATCTAACTACAATAATAATTTTGCTAAGTTGGTTGGGCTAATGGTTTTACTAGCAAATTCTGTAATTGTCATTAGTTTTGTGTTAATGGTTTTAGGGTTATTTCAGTTTAAAACGTTTGCCTATTTGTTTCTTTTAAAGCTGCTTATAGATTTTCTTTTAATCTATAAAACAAGTGTGTTTTTCAGCAAAGAACAAGCATTAAAGTATTATTTACCGTCAAGTTTATTATATCCTTTTTTTTGTGTTTACGTTGCTGTTGTTGGCTCGTTTTCAAGTTACAAATGGAAAGACAGACGCTTTAAGAAATAGTTTATTAGTTTAAAAATTTCTACTTTAGCAATCAACCAAATTTCAATCTCTATGAAACGATTACTTTTCATTCTAAGCTTATGTGTTTCAACATTAAGTTTTGCACAACAAACCTACTCTGTTAATGGCGAATCTTTAAAATTAGACACTGAAGTAGAAGGCACTTTAGATCTACTTTGGACTTCTGTTGATGGGCAATTTAGATATTTTATTAAAACCGAAGACAACGTTGTAACCGAACTTAAAAACACTAAAGGCAACAACAATAAGTACCAAAACGAATATCAAACTACACTTACTAATTTAACTGACATGGATGCGTCTAAAACTAAATTTACATTATTTGGTTTGAAGCAATTTATAAATAAATATAACACTTCTGTAGACGATACTTATACAGCTAATGATAGTAAACCAAAACTTAAAACTAGATTAAGTGTTTTTGGAGGTTTAACTAACAATCCTTTTGTAAATAACCCTGATAATGAAAACAGTCTGTTTTTTGGGACTGAGCTAGAAATTGTCCAAGACAAAGCACAACCTAAACATGCTGGATTTGTTAACCTAAGATACATTGCAGAAAATGACAATCTACAATATAGCGCTACACAATTAGCTTTAGGCTATAGATTTAGGTTTGTAAATCAAGATAATTTTAATGTTTACGCGCAAACTAAATTTGCAACATTAACTAATGTAAACGCAACTTATATAGTCGAAAACCCTGAAAACCCAGGAAATTTAATAGAAAACGAAGTCTCTAATACCGAATTTGACGCACCTTTAATTTTTGGACTTGGTGCTGATTTTAAAGTTGGTAATGGTTATATCACCTTAGTGTTTGACTCTTTATTTGCTGCATTTATAGATAATGAAGATAACTTTCCTACAGATGTAGCTTTAGGCTATAAATTTAACTTATAAATGAGTTTAATAGACAAAACTTCTAATCCTGTTTTTGACGGTTACTTTTGGGATAATTACGACCAAGAACCAAAAAAAATGACCGTTGGTGGCATTTTATTAAAAACATTGTATTGTCTATTAATTATAACTGCAATTGTTGTTGGTATTTGGAAACTACAAACGCAAGGCACAAGTATAAAATGGTTTGCTTCTGGTGGTGGTATTGCTGCAATAGTGATTAGTATTGTTATTTCTGTAAGGCAACAATGGGCTCATTTTTTGGTTCCATTATACTCGGTTGCAAAAGGTTTTTTTCTTGGAGGAATTACTGCTTATGCTCAAGCAAAATTTCCGGATTTACCGTATCAAGCAGTTGGTGTAACGATAGTTACATTTTTTGTTATGCTTTTACTTTATCAAACACGCATTATTATTGTTACCAAAAAGCTACGAAGTATTATTATTACTACTTGTGCTAGTATTTTTGTAGTTTATATCATCTCATGGATTTTAAGCTTTTTTGGTATAAAAAGTTTTATTTGGGGAACAAGTTGGTTTGCTATTGGCTTTAATATTTTTGCTATTGTTTTCGCCGCTTTATCATTACTCTTAGATTTTGATTTTATTGAAAGACAAAAACATCGTGCACCAAAACACAAAGAATGGCTTGCTACTTGGGGATTATTAGCAACTCTTATTTGGTTATATGTTGAAATTTTAAGGTTGATGAAAAAGTTTGCTGTTAAGTTTCCGAAGTAATTTTTTTAGATTCTTCGCTGAGCTCTGAATGACAAAATAAGTTAATAATCTTTTAATTAACCTGAAGAATGATTGGTAATTTAAATTGTGTTTTTACTTGCTGACCGCGTTTTAAAGCTGCATAAATTGGAGGCAAACTGTCTAAACTATTTTCTATTATTTGCTGAATATTAGGTAACTCTGCTATAGTTAAAGAATCTACCGTAAATTTTTCAATTTGTAATTGTCCTTTTTCTGAAATTAAAAATTCTAGAATTATAGTATCATTAATATCTTGAGTCACAACAAAGGTTTCTTTAGCTAATTGAGTACTTATGTGATTGGCTAACGTAGTTTCAAAACACTGTTTTTTATTAGTCAATGTGTCTAAAGAATCGCAAACAGGAAAGCTTGGATACGTGTCTACTTCGTTCCAATTAAATGTTTTTAATTCTTTTTTTAGTATAGCATCTTTTGATGTCTTTTTAGCTTCAAAATACTGACAAGACACTAACAAAAGGAATATAAAAAAAATTGCTATTTGCTTCATATTAAACAAGTATCGCCGAAAAATACGATTTTTACTTGATAATTGTATATTTATTAGGTGTTGACCATAAAAAAACCGAAGCAAAAGACTTCGGTTGTAACTTTTTAAAAAGAAAATTTACTAATCTACTTTAAAGGTTATTGGTAAGCTATAAGGCACATTAACTTGTTTACCTTTATCTGTACCAGGTGTCATTTTTGGCAATAAATTAATCACTCTAATAGCTTCTTCTTCTAAATCTTTATGTGGTGCTCTAGCTTTTACATTTACTACATCTCCATTAACATCTATTTTAAAGCTTACAAAAATGCGTTTTACACCTTTTTCTAAATCTAGATTATTAGCTAGTTCTGTATTGAAGTTTTTCATAACATGCTCGTTAATTTTATTTGAAAAACATTCTTTTTGTTCTTTAATATTAAATACTGTTTCACAACCTTCAATTAATGGAACTTGTTCTATAACACTAAAAGGAACATCTATTTCGTTATTTGAATCGAGAATGTAATCGCCTTTTGGTTCTCTAACTTCAATTTTAATATGTCTGTAACCATCAGATATTACCAGAGCATGATACCATTCTTCTTTATTTATTTGCGCTAATTTTGATTGTTTCAATGCTTCTTCTTCAGTAGTTAAATTATCTAAATCTTCTACTAATAATCTTAAAGTACCTCTTTTTGGATTGCCAATCCAATTATCTTTAGACTCTTGGGTTTCTTTATTTTTTAAATAGTCTTGATAGGTTTGATTTTTTATTTCATTAATGAAATTTGCCGACTTACCATTTTTTAACTTAAAATCTTCTGCCATAAACAAAAACTTAGCTTTAAGTCTTGCATATTGGTCTAAAGTGTTTAAGTAATTATTATAATCTGCCTTATTCTCTGAAAACAATTTTTCAATATTATCTTTATACTTGCTTCTATAATCGTTTAAGTATTTTTCTACCAATTCTTCTTCCGTTAATGTGGTTTGTTCTGTATTTGCTTTACTAGTTTCGTCTTGAGAACATGAAGAATACACCAACATTGCTGTAATCATTGGTATTAGTAGCAAGTACTTAATTAAATATACTGGTTTTGATTTTGATTTTTGTAACATAATAATTCGTTTTTTGATTAATGATTGTTTAAAAAATGGATTGACGAAAGGCAACGATTTTACATCAAAAATTTGCTGTAATAAACGTTGATAATAGTCTTTTTTATTGACGGTTTTTATGGCATTTTGGTCGGCAATATATTCGTGCACTTGTATTAAATATCCTTTGTAGATATATACTAAAGGATTAAACCAAAGTGCAATTTTTAACACTTCCAACCATAATAAATCTATGCTGTGTTTTTGTTTAACATGAATAAGCTCATGTGCCAAAATACTTTCTTTTTGTTGTTCTGTTAGTTGGTTACCAATAAACACATAGCTAAAAAAGGAAAAAGCAACAGTTGTATTTGGCAGTGATAAGATTTGATATCCATTAGACTTTACTTTTTTAGATTTTGCCCATAATTTTAAAAGTTTAGATAGTTTAAAGACAAAAATTAAAAATGCAATACAACTACCTAAAATGATAATATTGTTAAGCGTTAACCATGAGGTTTGATTGGTAATAGTTGAAGCTTCTGTAATTATTTGTGGTGTTTTTTGTACGTTACCTAAAACAACTTCTGGTAAAACAACTACATATTTACTTGGTAAGGTTTTAGTAAAACTTTCAATTTTAATAAAAGGCAAGAGTAATGACAATACAGAAGTTGATAATAAATACCAACGGTTGTAATTAAAAAACGTTTCTTTTTTTAAAAGCGCTTCATAAACCAATAAAAATATAAGTTGAAAAGCTATTATTTGAATGATATAGGTAACCATAACTATTCGTTTTTATTGATTTCTTTTAAAACACTTTCTAGCTCTTCAATATTTATATCATTTTTCTTCACAAAAAAAGACACCATACTTTTAAAAGAACCTTGAAAATAATTTTCGACCAAGGTGTTTAAGCTTTGATTGCTATAGTCTTGTTTTTTAAGTATAGGAAAATACACATGTCCCTTTCCTTTTTTTTCATAATCTACAAATCCTTTGGATTCTAAAATCCTAACAATTGTAGAAACCGTGTTGTAAGCTGGTTTAGGTTCTGGAAGTATATTAATTATATCTTTTACATTAGCTTTTTCTAATTGCCAAAGGACTTGCATAATATCTTCTTCTGCTTTTGTAAGTGGCTTCATTTTTATAACTAAAGTTTTAGTTGAACATAACAAATATAACTAAAAAATTAGTTTAAACTAATTTTTTAGTTTAAAAATGTAACATAACAGAAATATAATCGTCATATAAACAAAAACTTATGGATATTTTTTTAACCATTATTGGCTTTGCATTTATCTTGTTAGGCTTAGTTGGAAGCATCTTACCAATTTTACCTGGTCCTCCTTTAAGTTGGATTGGTTTGTTATTTTTATTTATGACAGACGCTGTGCCCAACGACACTTCTTTTTTGATTATAACCTTAATCTTTGCATTATTAATTTTTGCTTTAGACTACATCATACCTGCAATTGGTACTAAAAGATTTGGCGGTAGTAGATCCGGAATGATTGGGACAACGTTAGGTTTAATTATAGGACTAATTGCACCAATACCATTTGGTATTATTATTGGACCTTTTGTTGGTGCGTACTTGGGTGAGTTATCTAATAAAGCAGATTCTAAAACTGCTTTAAAAGCTGCTTTTGGCTCCTTTTTAGGTTTTGTAACTGGTACTTTTTTAAAGTTTATTGTAGCAGTAGTCTACATGGGCTTTTTTATTAGTACGTTTTGGGAATTTAAGCATTTAATTTTTTAATTTTTTTAATCATATATATAAAATGAAAAAGCAACATCGAGCGATGTTGCTTTTTCTTGTGTGTAAATGTAAATGCTATTAACCAAACTAAGTTTATAAGGGAAAATACTTAAATTAATAGTCATTACAAATATAAGTAATTGTATATTATACCTTTACGGTTTTTACCGTAAGTAGATTGCGGTAAAAACCGTAAGTCTTAAGTATATGTAGACTTTTAAAGCTTTTTTTAACGTTAAACAAAATTGTAATTTTCTTTAAAAGTTTTTATATGTAGCCTTTTTCTTTCGCAATTTTAATTAAAGTTTCATCCTTACCATCCTCAACAAAGAAAAGCTCTTTTATGTTTTTCTTTCTTTTTTCAATTGCACTCAAAGTTAAGTCTAAATGTTTAACTAAATCTTTTGTCTTTACACCTAATGATAAAAGATGAAGCATTTTATGATTTACCAAATCTAAAGTTATTGGATTTTGTAAGCTTTTTCTTAGTATTCTATTTATAGTACCACTATAAAATGGAGGATTATTTTGAATGGCTTGAAAAGCACTAGCTAGCTCACTAGAGGTTAAATCGCTTTTTATTAAAAATCCTTCTGGGTTTATAGTTTTTATAATATCATGTATTCTATAAACTTCATCAAACATAGTCAGAATTACTATTTTGGCATCTTCTTCTACCATTCTTACTCGTTTTGCTAAATCTTCTCCAGATTTATATAAGCCATCACTAGACTCTGGTATACTAATATCAAAAAAATAAATATTGTAAGGTACGCCTATGCTTTTTGCTTTTTTCATGGCTTTTAATGCCGAATCACAATCTGAAGCTATATCTATTGTCAAAGACTGGTTTTCTTTTTTTGTAGCCATTAATGTATGCATATAGCCTTCTATAATCATTGGATGATCATCAACCATTAGTATTTTTAACTCTTGAGTTTTCATGTTTTTTTAGTTAGTTTAAATATTTGGGACAGTAATTGTAACAGATGTTCCTTTATTTATTTGAGATGTGACATTAAAATTTCCGTTAATTTCCTTTAATCTATCTTTTATATTTTTTAGGCCAATTCCGTTTTTAGTTTTGGTTTGGTCAAATCCAACACCATTATCTGTTATTTTTAAATTTAATTTATTTTTATCTAAATAAAACTCGATATCAACTAACGTTGATTCTGCATGTTTATAGATATTTTGCATAGTTTCTTGCAAGATTCTATACAAGTGAATTTTTATTTTGTTATCAAGCATATCCCAATTAATATTAGAATCTGCTTTAAACGTATAATCGATATTGTAGGCTGTCATTTGAGTTTCGACTAGGTTGTTAACCATATTGAAGTATCCTGATTGATTAACAAAATCTGAATTTAACTCATGAGAAACCTTTCTTATATCATCTTCTATATTTTTTAATTCAGAAATGTATTTACTTCGTTTTGAAATTGCATCTTGTGTATTAACTAGATTTAAGCTATCTAGACTTAATCTTGCTCCAAAAAGTCGTCCTAAGATACCATCATGCATTTCTTGAGAAATTCGGTTTTTCTCTACGCTACGTGCTTCGTCTATTTTTTCTTGTTGAGAGAGCATTAACTTATAGATCTCTTCATTTGCTTCTTGTTGCTGTTTTTGTAGCTGTAACTCTTTATTTTTTTCTCTTTGAGACTTAATGATATACAAGAAGAATAAAACGCCTAATAATCCTACAGATATAAAAATTAACCATTGTCTTTGCTTAGAGATTTGTTCTTTCTCTTGAAGAATTTCGTCTGTTTCAAACTCAATTCTAGCAAATTTATTTCTGTTTGTTCGTTCTTTGGAGATTAAGCTATCGTTTAACCTTATATGTTCATATAAGTATGCTTTAGATTGCTCTCCTGTTTCGGTTTTGGCTTTTAGTATTAACGCATCTAAGACAGTTTGGTTTTCTCCTACTTCATTTGCTTTATTGTATGCTATATTTGCATATTTTTGAGCAGAATCTATTTGCTTTTGGTGTAAGTATAATTCTGAAATAAAAGAGGCGATAATAGATTGTTCTACTTTTATATCTTGATCAATAGAGAATTTGTATGCTGTTTTAAATGTGTTTTCTATTTCTTCTGGAACAAAATTACCTTTTAAAAACTTGGCGTAGGCTAAATTTGAAATTATAGAAACATAGGTTTGAGGATCTTCTTCCTTTAATGTTTCTAAGTTTTTTATATTATTTAATACTTGTATTGTTTTATCATAATCTCCTTTTCTGCGATGTACTATGGCTATGTTCATCTCTGAAAAGTCTTTATAATATTTATACTTTTCAGCTTTTAATTTTTCTGCATACTCTAAAGCTTTATTATGATATTCAATAGACTTATCAAACCTTTTTACTTTACTTGAGACTATACCAATTAAATTATTAAAAGCCCAAAGGTTAAGGTTGTTACCGTCAGATATTGGTAATGTTTTTGCTATTTCTATTCCTTTAATGGCATTTATTTCTGCACCTATATAATCTCTTTCAGACTCTTGTATGTTAGCCATATTAAGGATAATATTAGATTCGTTTTGTATATCTTTTAAAAGCTCGTAAAGTTTTCTGGCATTGTAATAATAATAATAAGCGCTGTCATTTTTATTACTCTCTGCAAAGTAAAATCCTAGGTTATTATTTGCATAAGCCATCTTAAGAGAGTCTTTTATTCTAGTAGAAATTTTAAGATTTTCTTTATTTACCCTATATAAAGAATCATACTGCCCAGACACTATAAATAACCAAGATAACACTCTGTTACTTGCTAATACTGTAGAGTCTTTATCATATTTTTTTGATAGCGAAATAGCTTCTCTAGCATATTCAAACCTTTTAGATATGTTTAAATCTGAATTATTGGCTTGTTTCCTTAGTTTTAAAATTTTTAAAATAGGGTCTTCTTCTTTAGCTTTTGGTGAAGAAGTAAAAGAGAAAAAAGTGATTAGTAAGGTTATATATAATATATATTTCACTAAGTAGAGTTCTTAATAACTCAAATTTAAAATATTTTAAATAAAAAACTAATCCTCTTCTAACTGTTATGTTAGAAGAGGATTTTTATATAATTAAATATATATGTCTTAGCCTTGCGTTGGTACCTTTGATATTTTTTTATCTGTCATAGAGATTAAATCTACTTGCACCTCTTTTACTTCTTTATTATTTTCTTTAGTAACAGTTTCTGTATCTATTGATGATACTCCGGTTAATATGGCGATTGATGCGATTGCTATTATTGTGATTTTTAGGGATTTCATTGTATATATTTTTTTGTGAATTATTAATTAACCTTGCGTTGGTACTTTTGACACTTTTTTATCTGTCATAGAGATTAAATCTACCTGTATCTCTTTGACTTCCTTGTTAGAGTTTTTAGAAGAAGATGTATTAGCTGAAATTAATCCAGTTAATAAGATAGTTGAGAAAATTGCTAGAAATGTGATTTTAAGGGATTTCATATTAATTATTATTTTAAAATTTATATTGTTTTGTTTAAGCAAAAGTGTACTTGTTCAATCATTAAAATTGAATTAACAAGAAATTACATACAATGAGGGATATTGTACTTTTTAAAATGGATAATTAATACTATAAGCGTAGTATATTGATTTAGGGACACTTATAAATATCTACGAAAGTAAAATTAGAAGACTAAATTAAGTAAATAAATCGATAAAGTGTTTAAAATGAAGGATAAAGTGTCCTTAAACAAAAAAGCATCCCTAATTTCTGAAACAAAACAGAAAAAAGGAAAGCTTTCCATTGGTTTAACTACTTAAACCATTGACAGACATCAACATCTGTCAAACAACACAACTAAATTTTATTGCCAAAAAAAGCTCCAATTTCTCGGAGCTTTAACAATTTTTGCGGTCTGGACGGGATTCGAACCCGCGACCCCCTGCGTGACAGGCAGATATTCTAACCAGCTGAACTACCAGACCGTTGCTTTATTGCGAGGGCAAATATACACTGCTATTTTAATTTCTCAAATATTTTTCGTGTTTTTTTTAAATAAATTTTTGCCTTTCGATCATGTAAGTTGTCAAAACGTCATTAAAACCTTGATTTACATCAGATTGCACATATTTAATTTTATACTGCAAACACTTTAATTTTAATTGTTTGAAATACTCTTTAACCATTTTATTATAATTTTCTTTAACAGAATCAGCATATAAGTTAATATATTGACCTGTTTCTACATCAATAAAGCGTTTTGGTTTATTATCAAAATTAAAATTTAGTTCTTTTTTGCTATCAAAAACATGAAAGAGTACTACTTCATGCTTATTGTGTTTTAAATGCCTAAGTGCTTCAAATAACTTCTGTTCATTAGTTTGTGTTTGAAGCATATCTGTAAAAAGAAATATTAAGGATCTTCTATGTATTTTTTCTGCTATTTGATGAAGAAGTGTATATGTTTCTGTATGCTTATTTTTTTGTTTTTTTTCTATAGTCTTTTCAAGTTGGTGTATTAACATTTGATGATGCCTTTCACTTCCTTTTTCTGGTGCATAAAAATCATAACCGTCACTATAAATACTTAATCCAACAGCATCTCTTTGTCGTTTTAAAATATGCATTAATGATGCGCTTGCTAAAGCTGAAAATGCAATTTTATTTAAGTTATTAATCGAAAAATTAGATAGGATTGGATAATGCATTGAACTACTGTTATCTAATATTATATGACACCTTAGGTTAGTTTCGTCATCAAAACGTTTTGTGTATAACTTATCTGTTTTTGCAAAGAGTTTCCAATCAATATGCTTAGTGCTTTCTCCTTGATTATATATTTTATGTTCTGCAAATTCTGCAGAAAAACCATGAAACGGACTTTTATGCATACCAGATATAAAACCTTCTACTACTTGTTTTGCTAGATGTTCAAGGTTTTTAAATCCGCCTGCTTTATTTAGTTCGTTTTGTAATTTCATGATTTTTAAATTTCATCTAAAATAAAAAAAGGTTTGCCATTAAGGCAAACCTTTCATTTTAATTTATTTATAATTTGGATTATAATAAAGAGTCTAATGCTTCTGCATAAGCATTTTTAGGTGCTACACCAACCTGACGTCCAACTACTTCTCCATTTTGAAATACTAATACTGTTGGAATGTTACGTACACCATATTTTGCTGCAAACTCTTGATTTGCGTCTACATCTACTTTACCTATAACAGCTTTACCTTCGTATTCTGTACTTAATTCGTCAATAATTGGTCCAACCATACGACATGGTCCACACCAAGCAGCCCAAAAGTCTACCATTACTGGTTTGTCGCTGTTTAATACTTGCTCTTCAAAAGTTGCATCTGTAATTTCTAATGCCATAATAATATAATTTAATTGTGTTTTTAATACGTGTTAATATGCAATATTAGTCAAAAAATTTGCCAAACCTTACAGCACAACAATTTGTTTTGATTATTACTGTATTAGTTTAAGTTATGTTATTAATTTAATTTAAAATACACTTGTTCATTTTCTAATTGATCTAAAAGCTCTTGACTTACTTTCACTTTTTGTTTTCGGCTAGACATATTCAATTTTACTTGATCCCTGTTATCGTAAACAACAAAATTTAAAGCTTGATTACCTGGATGAAGATTAATCAAGTCCTTTAAACGTTGTATTTTTTCTACATCTAAATCTTTTATATTTAATTGAATTGAAAGCTTTTTAGCATAACTTTCTAAAACATCTTGTAGTAATTGAAAGTTATTAAATTGAAGCCTAGGATCGCTTTTTTTACCTGTATCTTTGTTTACCCAACCTTCGCGTACAAATACCTTGACATAAACAAAATTATTTTGAAGTAAAAAATGTCTAAATTTTAAATATTCCTCACCAAATATTCTGAACTCGTAAGTATCTGTGTAATCTTCTACAGTAAATAATGCCCAACCTTTACCTTGTTTACTTACACGGTGTTGCACATCTGTAACAACTCCTCCAAAAGTCATTTCTCTATTTACATATTTTTCAAGATCGTTAAATACCGATAAATTAGCATTGCAGAAGGTTTTCATTTCTATTTTAAAATCATCTAGTGGATGCCCAGAGATATAAACTCCTACTACTTCTCGCTCTTTAGCTAGCTTCTCCATGGTTCCCCAAGTTTCACATTCGGGAATTGTTGGCTCTTCAATTTGAACTTCACTTTCACCACCAAAAAGACTTACCTGAGCAGAATTTTCGTTTTCTTGATGCTTTGCACCATATTTTATAGCTTTTTCTAAAAAGGTTAAATCACCACCATCTTTATAAAAATATTGCGCTCTGTGCGTATTTCCTAACTCATCAAATCCACCTGCTAATGCTAAATTTTCAAACGCTTTTTTGTTAGCTGCTCTTAAATCAATACGCTTTGCTAAATCAAATATTGAAGTATATGGTCCGTCTTCTTTTCTATTTTCTACAATCGTTTTAACAGCACCATGACCAACACCTTTAATTGCTCCCATACCAAAACGTACCGCATTATCTTTGTTTACCGAAAATTTATAAAAAGATTCGTTTACGTCTGGTCCTAAAACTTGTAATTTCATTCGTTTACATTCTTCCATAAAGAAAGTAACTTGTTTGATATCGTTCATGTTATTGGACAGTACTGCAGCCATATATTCTGCTGGGTAATGCGCTTTTAAATACGCCGTTTGATAAGCAATCCAAGCATAACACGTAGAGTGAGATTTATTGAAGGCGTAACTTGCAAATGCTTCCCAGTCTTTCCAGATTTTTTCAAGTTTTTTAGCATCATGACCATTAGCACTTGCTTGCTCAATAAACTTAGGTTTCATTTTATCTAGTACCGCAATTTGCTTTTTACCCATTGCTTTACGAAGGACATCGGCTTCACCTTTTGTAAAATTAGCTAGCTTTTGTGATAATAGCATTACTTGCTCTTGGTAAACTGTAATACCGTAGGTTTCTTTTAAGTATTCTTCCATTGCTGGCAAGTCATACTCGATATCTTCGTCACCGTGTTTTCTTCTTACGAAACTTGGTATATATTCCATTGGTCCTGGACGATATAATGCATTCATCGCAATTAAATCGTCAAAAACTGTTGGTTTAAGGTCTTTTAAGTGTTTTTGCATTCCAGGGGATTCATATTGAAATACTCCAACTGTTTCTCCTCTTTGGAATAATGCGAAAGTTTTTTCGTCGTCTAAAGGAAAACTTTCTGGATCTAACTGAATATTATGTTTTGCCTTAACAATTTTTACAGTATCCTTAATTAGCGTTAATGTTTTTAACCCTAAAAAGTCCATTTTTAAAAGTCCTGCACTTTCTACAACCGAGTTATCAAATTGTGTAACGTATAAATCTGAATCTTTTGCTGTAGATACAGGTACAAACTTGGTAATATCATCTGGTGTAATAATTACACCACATGCATGTATACCTGTATTTCTTACAGAGCCTTCTAACGCTCTTGCTGTATTTACAGTTTCGGCTTCAAGATCTGATCCTTCAGAAATATTTAAAAGTTGGTTTATTTTTTCTAAATCTTCAGACCTGAATTTTTGTCCCAATTGTTTTTCATCTAAACCAAAAATCTTGTTTAGTTTAGACATATTTGGGATTAGTTTTGCAATTCTATCTGCATCAAAAAGTGGTAAATCTAGTACACGAGCTGTATCACGAATACTACTTTTTGCCGCCATAGTACCATAAGTTATAATTTGTGCTACTTGATTTGCTCCATATTTATCGATAACGTAATCCATTACCCGGCTTCTTCCTTCGTCATCAAAATCGATATCAATATCTGGCATACTAATACGATCTGGATTAAGAAAACGCTCAAAAAGTAGATTGTACTGTATTGGGTCTATATTGGTAATCCACAAACAGTATGCAACAACAGATCCCGCTGCACTACCACGACCTGGACCAACAGATACATCCATATTTCTGGCTTCACGAATAAAATCTTCTACAATTAAGAAATATCCTGGATATCCTGTATTTTCAATTACTTCAAGTTCAAAATCTAGACGTTCTTTGATATCTTCTGTGATTTCTCCATAACGCTTTTTAGCTCCTTCGTATGTTAGGTGTTTTAGATAAGCGTTTTCGCCTCTTTTTCCACCATCAACCTCATCTTCTGGATGTTTAAATTCTTCTGGAATATTAAATGCTGGTAACAAGACATCTCTTGCTAACTCAAAAGGTTCTATTTTATCTACAACTTCTTGAATATTACTTATCGCCTCAGGAATATCTTTAAATAACTCCTTCATTTCGTCTGCAGACTTAAAATAATATTCTTGATTTGGTAATCCATAACGATAACCACGACCACGTCCTATTGGTGTTGATTGTTTTTCGCCATCTTTCACACATAATAAAATATCATGCGCATTAGCATCGTCTTTTTTACCGTAGTAGGTATTATTAGTGGCTAGTAATTTTATATCATGTTTTTTAGAAAACTCGATTAGTGTTTGATTAACACGGTTTTCGTCTTCTTGACCATGTCGCATTAACTCGATATACAAGTCGTCCTGAAATGTTTCTTTCCACCATAGTAAAGCTTCTTCAGCTTGTGCTTCACCTACATTTAAGACTTTACTTGGCACTTCACCGTAAAGGTTTCCTGTTAAACAAATAACGTCTTCTTTGTATTGTTCTATTAGTTTTTTATCAATACGCGGTACATAATAAAATCCATCTACAAACGCGTGGGATGAAAGTTTTGCAAGGTTATGATACCCTTTTTTATTTTTTGCAAGCAGTACAATTTGGTAACCGTTATCTTTTCTTGTTTTATCTGTGTGATCTTCGCAAACAAAAAACTCGCAACCTACAATTGCTTTAATTTGATTTGCTACTGGTGGTTTACCTTGTAGTGCTGCTTCTTCATTTTTTGCTTTTACAGATTTATTATGTCCATTTACAGCTTTAACAAAATGGAATGCACCCATCATATTTGCATGATCTGTAAGTGCAACTGCAGGCATTTTATGTTCTGCAGTTAGGTTAACTAAATCTGAAATACTTATTGTTGATTGAAGTATCGAAAACTGAGAGTGATTATGCAAATGTGCAAAGTCTACAGATTTAAGATCTTCAATGTTTTCTTTTATTTCTGCTGAAGAAATTCCGCTAGATTCCTGCTTTTTTAATTGCTCACGGATTTTATCACTTTCTCTTTTAAGATTTAAGTGTTTTAATCCTATAAGCTGAATAGGTTGCGGGTTTTCTTTATTGAAACGCTCAAAATAATCTGGTTGAACATCTAATTGTTCTTTTGTGTATTCTTTGCGTCTAACAAGCTCTAAAAAACAACGCGTTGTAGCCTCTACGTCTGCTGTTGCGTTATGTGCTTCGGCAAATGGTTGATTAAATAAAAATTGATGTAACTCGGTTAAAGTTGGTAATTTAAATTTACCACCACGTCCGCCTGGTATTTGGCAAAGTTGTGCTGTTGACTCTGTACATGTGTCTAAAACCGGTAACTCTTGAAGAGGATTGTCTACGCTTTCGCGGACAAACTCTGCTCCCATAATATTTAAATCAAAACCTACATTTTGACCGACAACAAACTTTGTTTTACTTAAAGCTTCATTAAATTTTTCTAAAACTTCTACTAAAGGATCACCTTGCTGTTGAGCCAACTCTGTTGAAATACCATGTATACGCTCGGCATCATACGGAATATCAAACCCATCAGGTTTAACTAAATAATCTTGATGATCAATACAGTTACCCATCTCGTCATGTAATTGCCATGCTATTTGGATGCATCTAGGCCAATTATCTACATCTGTAATTGGTGCATCCCAACGTTTTGGTAATCCGGTAGTTTCTGTATCAAATATTAAGTACATTAAGGTATTTTTAGATGTTTTCTAGAAAATTTTAGAGCTTATAAATGTACGTAGAAATTTCTCTTTTTTAAAGTGAAGTTATAAACAATTATACACAAAAAAATCCAGTATGATTATACTGGATTTTTTTATTTTATGTTAAGCATTTAAGTGTTATGACACTAACTCTTCATGCACTTTTTCTGTATTAATTGCTGCTTGTATAGAGTTACGATGTCTAAAAATTAGCTCGTCAATTGTTGGTGGCAAGTTATTTTCTTTCATTAACTTATCATACTCTTCTAAACTGGCTTCTTCACCTCTAATGGCTTCTTCTAATATTTTTTCTTCGTTATTAGAAGATAATGCTGATTTTAAACTCATCCAATTTCTATGTACAGTTCCTTTAAATGTGCCCGAATCTTCTGGTACCTCGCCATATCTTAAAATCTCTGTTCTTAATTCTTTAGCAAATTGGCTTCTTTCTGATGCTCTTCTCTTAAAGAAGATTTTTAAATTTTTGTCGTCTACATTAGACATTGCGTTTAAATACCCTTTTTCGGCATCATAGTTTTTTACTAATAATTCGTTTAATTTTTCTGAAATTTCTTCACTATAACTCATAATATCTTTTCATTTTAAATTTCAATAAATTATTTATAGATGTGTATTGTTTCGCATCTTCAATTATAAAGATATAATGAATTACTAAGCATACCAAGGGTTTAACAAGGTTTGTGATTGCCTTAAGATTTGTTAACAATCGTTTTTAGTTTAGGCAATCTCCTAAACTATCTACTATATTTTGAAGTGTACCATCATCACCACATAGGTTGATTTCGTTTTGAAGAGCTATCTTATAAGAACTACAAAACTGAGGATATTGTGGACCGTTAGGGTCTACAGCATTTAAGTTTGTCAATGTTGTTTGTGTAGTAGCTTGAGCTAATTGACAAGCTATAGATTGTTGACCATCGTTTAAAGTTGCTATTGATATTATTGGCACATTGTAAAAGTAACCACGATTCATCACAACACTATTTAATCCTGTGCTATCAAATGCATGAAAGTAAAATGTACCTGACACTGTTTTTTCTACTATATTAAATTCTTCAATGACAATTTTACCTTCTGATGGATACAATTGAATGGTTGGATCTGGAACACTGTTTGTAGAATACGCTGTATCAAAATCGTCATTAAAAACTGCTTTTGATGCTACATTACCCAAGTTATATACACCAACACTTGATCCAGCTGTTGATAGTGTAATTGTTTCTTCTCCATTGGTTCCTGTTATATTTAAAAATCCAAACGCATCTACATTAGCTCTAAAATCTTCTGCATTCCATACAATTTCATTTTTATAAGATTGAAATGATGGAGTATTAAACTCTAAATCATCTCCACATGATAAAATTGTTGTTAATAGCAAAAATAATAAGGATATCTTTTTCATTAATAATGGATTAAAAAAAACAGAAACCAAAAATATAATTTTAATTCACTTTAAATAAAAAAGACACTTAAACAGCGCTAATATTAGACCAAATACATTTTTTTATTGATAAAGAGATAAACAAAAAAAGGAGCTTTAATTAAAGCTCCTTTTTTGCAAGTGTATTATGTTATTAATTTGCATCTAAATAATCTGGTGCAGAATCTGCATCTGAGTTTTGTGCGTCATCTGGGTTACCATCTCCGTTTGGATCTGGATTCTCGTCTGCTGTTGGCACACCATCATTATCATCATCATTATCTAAATAATCATCCATACCATCTGAATCAAAATCTTGAGAATCTACAGGATTACCATCTCCATCATCATCTATAAACTCATAAATAGTTAATATGGTATCTCCGTCATCATCATTATCTAAGTAATTAGGTGTTCCGTCGTTATCTGTATCAATCATTCCTTCATAAACAGTAAAAACACCATCACCATCATCATCTTGGTCCAGATAATTAGGTATACCATCTCCATCTGTATCATCGTTTAATGGGTTACCGTCTGCGTTAATATCTTCGTCTGCTGTTAAAATACCATCATTATCTTCATCTAAATCTAAATAATCTGGTATTCCATCCATATCTGTATCTGCAGCGTTACCATCTGCATCAAGGTTTAACTCGTCGTTTGTTAATATACCGTCATCATCATCGTCTTCATCTAAATAATCTGCATTTAAATCTCCATCTGTATCATCATCTGTTAAATCTCCATTATTATTAAGGTCTTCAATTGAGTTTGGAACACCATCTCCATCATCATCACCACAATCTAAGTTATCTATAGCAGCTTGTAAATCTCCGTTTGGATCTCCGCAAGTATCAATTTGCTCGTTTAGGTATTGAATATATCTTGTACACATATCAATAGTATTACCTAAAGTAGCATTATTATAATCTGATTGTGCTGTTGCTGTATTATCACTTATTTGCTCACAAGTTAATTGACAATTATTTACTGTTAGTTGATCAATTGTTTCTTGTATCGTCCCGTTTACGTCTCCACAAAATTCTATTTGAGTATACAATGCATTTACATATGCATTACATAATTGTTCAAAAACAGCACTTTCCATTAAATCTGCGTTATTATACGCTATCATTGCCTGTTGCACTTGTTCTTCTGCATCTACACAAGTAAAATAATTAGTTGTAGGTCCTGTAGTAAAAGGTATATTATTAAAAACACCTTCTGAAAATCCTACAGAATTTAGACCTGTTGGATTAAATGCATTAAAATAAAATCTTCCTGAAAGTGTACCTTCTTCCAAGCTACCGGCAGTAATACTTATCATTCCATCTGGACGATATACTTGTACGCTTTCATCTGGAATTTTATTTGTTGACCACAATACGTTATTTTCATCTATAAAATTAGCAAAAGAAGCATTGTATTGCATATCGTAACATGATCCTTGACCTACACTAATAGCTCCTGTACAGCTAGTAGCATCTTGCGGATAGGCTACTAACGTAATTGTTTCTAAAGATGTAGACCCTTCTATAGTAATAACACCATTCTCATCTACCTGAGCTGAGTAAATATTTGCATTAAACAAAACACCATCGCCTTCTCTTTGGGCTTGAAATGTGGTTATTTTAAACTCATTTTCTTCGCTACAACTAAACATTAATAAAACCGTTATGGCTAATGCAATTACTTTTCTCATTCTTAAATCTTTGATAAATTATTGATGTTATATGTGCCTAATAATAATCTAGACATACTATCCTTCAAAAATAGAATAATTTTTCATTATAAATAATTGAAATTTAAAGTATCGGTTTAAAAAAATATAGTATCTTTGCGGACTTATTAATAACAGAGGTCGAGAACCTCACAAATTAATTTTTTATGCCAGTAAAAATTAGATTACAAAGACACGGTAAGAAAGGGAAACCTTACTACTGGATCGTAGCAGCAGATGCTAGAGCAAAAAGAGATGGTAAATACTTAGAAAAAATAGGTGCTTACAATCCAAACACTAACCCAGCAACTATCGATTTAGATGTTGATGGTGCAGTAAAATGGTTACAGAATGGTGCACAACCAACTGATACAGCTAGAGCTATTTTATCTTACAAAGGAGCTTTACTTAAAAACCATTTAGCTGGTGGAGTTAGAAAAGGCGCTTTAACTGAAGAGCAAGCAGAAGAGAAATTTAATGCTTGGTTAGAAGAAAAAGCAGGAAAAGTTGATGCTAAGAAAGAAAACTTAGCTAAAGCTGAAGCAGATGCTAAAGCAAAAGCTTTTGAAGCTGAAAAAGCAGCTAACGAAGCGCGTATTGCAGCAGCAGCTCCTGTTGTTGAAGAAGAAGCTGAAGCTTCAAACGAAGAAGAATAAAAAATATTTTTTTATACTTTTAAACTCCGATAGTCGCTATCGGAGTTTTTTATGTTTAAAACTTTCCTTATGGATATAAATGAATGCTTTTACGTTGGTAAAATTGTAAAAAAATACAGTTTTAAAGGAGAATTACTAATAAAATTAGATACTGACGAGCCTGAACAATTTGAAAACCTTGAGTCTATACTTATTAACTTAAGAGGTAATTTAGTACCTTTTTTTATAGAAAGTTCACAACTACACAAATCTGAATTACTACGTGTTAAATTTGAAGAAGTAGACACAGAAGATGATGCAGATAGCTTAATGAAAAGCGAGTTATACTTACCATTAAGCTTTTTACCAGAGTTAGAAGATGATAAGTTTTACTATCATGAAATTATAGGTTTTAAAGTTGAAGATAAGAACTTTGGAAACGTTGGGATAATTTCCGGTGTAAATGATAGCACAGCTCAAGCACTGTTTGAAATTGACAGAAATGGGACAGAGATTTTAATCCCGATGAATGACGAGTTTATCTCTAAAGTAGACAAATCCAACAAAACCATTTTTGTAGAAACACCAGAAGGACTAATAGATCTTTACATTAATGAATAACCCTTTTCAATTCAAGCAGTTTACAGTTAAACAAGACCAATGCGCCATGAAAATTGGCACAGATAGCGTCTTACTTGGCGCTTGGACACCATTAAAAGACAATCCTTTTTCTATTTTAGATATTGGTGCTGGCACAGGAATTTTATCATTAATGTTAGCCCAACGTAGTAACGCACAAGTTATTGATGGTCTAGAAATAGACGAAAATGCATATGAACAGTGTGTAGACAACTTTGAAAACTCTCCTTGGTCAGACC
The DNA here is from genome assembly GCF_964226795.1 of Mesoflavibacter sp. NCBI lineage: Bacteria > Pseudomonadati > Bacteroidota > Flavobacteriia > Flavobacteriales > Flavobacteriaceae > Mesoflavibacter > Mesoflavibacter sp. Next base: position 79,674 of record NZ_CAXQQP010000007.1, on the reverse strand, counting down.
GATTATTTTGTTATCATGCCGATTTACAAGAATTTGCCGAAGAAATTGAAGATAAATATGATCTAATAATTAGCAATCCGCCGTTTTACGCAGAACATTTTAAAACTGATAACCAGCAACGTGACATGGCGCGTTTTCAAGATGCGATGCCTTTTGAACATCTTGTGGTTTGTGCAGCTCACCTTTTGGAAGACAACGGAAGATTTTCAGTAATTATACCTTTTAGTGAAGAAGACCGATTTATCAATCTTGCTCAAAAAGTAGATTTATTTCCTAACCAAATACTTAACGTAAAAGGTAATCCAAACGCTGATATAAAAAGAAGTTTGATTAGCTTTAGTTTCCACGAAAGTGAAATACAAAAAGAAGAATTGATTATAGAAACCCAAAGACATCAATACACAGAAGACTACATAAATCTTACTAAAGATTTCTACTTAAAAATGTAGTTTTAATTGGGCAATGAAAACGATTTCGTTATTTTTGTTAACTATAAAATTGTAAACAATATACTGTTACATATATCATTAAGCAACAGTTTAAACTATACTTATCTAATGAAACCAGATTTATTTGAAGCTCCAGATTACTTAAATCTTGACGATTTATTAAACGACGAACATAAATTAGTACGCGATGCAGCTAGAGAATGGGTTAAACGTGATGTTTCTCCTATTATTGAAGAGTATGCACAAAAAGCAGAATTCCCAGAACAAATTATTGATGGATTAGCCGAGATTGGCGCATTTGGACCATATATCCCAATGGAATATGGCGGCGCAGGATTAGACCAAATTTCTTATGGTTTAATCATGCAAGAGATTGAACGTGGCGATTCTGGTGTACGTAGTACTGCTTCTGTACAGTCATCTTTAGTAATGTATCCTATTTTTAAATATGGTAACGAAGAGCAACGCAAAAAATACTTACCAAAATTAGCTTCTGGAGAATGGATGGGTTGTTTTGGTTTAACCGAGCCTGATCACGGATCTAATCCTGGCGGAATGGTTACTAATTTTAAAGATATGGGCGACCATTATCTTTTAAATGGTGCTAAAATGTGGATTAGTAACGCACCTTTTGCTCAAGTTGCTGTTGTTTGGGCTAAAAATGAAGAAGGTCGTATACACGGTTTAATTGTAGAGCGTGGTATGGAAGGATTTTCTACTCCAGAAACTCACAACAAATGGTCGTTACGTGCAAGTGCAACTGGCGAGCTTATTTTTGATAACGTAAAAGTGCCAAAAGAAAATTTATTACCTAACAAATCTGGACTTGGCGCACCATTAGGTTGTTTAGATTCTGCAAGATATGGTATCGCTTGGGGCGCAATTGGTGCTGCAATGGATTGTTACGATACGGCATTAAGATACAGTAAAGAGCGTATGCAGTTTGGTAAGCCAATTGGACAATTTCAATTACAACAAAAAAAGTTAGCCGAAATGATTACAGAAATCACTAAAGCACAACTATTAGCTTGGCGTGTTGGTGTGTTACGTAATGAAGGTAAAGCAACATCTGCTCAAATCTCTATGGCTAAACGTAATAATGTAGATATGGCTATAAAAATTGCTCGTGAAGCTAGACAAATGTTAGGCGGAATGGGTATTACTGGAGAGTATAGCATTATGCGTCATATGATGAATTTAGAAAGTGTAATTACTTACGAAGGTACGCATGACATTCATTTATTAATCACAGGTTTAGACATCACTGGATTAAATGCTTTTAAATAAGCTATAGATTTTACATTTCTATAAATAGTTAATAAATATAAAATGCACCTTAATTTTAGAGGTGCATTTTTTATTTTTGTTAAAAATGAAAATGCTATGACTATTAATGATATTGAAAAACCAATTGATCCTCTTAAAAATCAATTGCTTAATCACAGTTTATACAATAAAATAAAATCTATAGAAGATTTAGAAATCTTTTTACAACATCATGTTTATGCTGTTTGGGATTTTATGTCGCTACTTAAAGCACTTCAAAATAAATTAACTTGTACTACAATACCTTGGTTGCCTACAAAACATCCTGAAACAAGATATTTAATTAACGAAATTGTTCTTGCCGAAGAAACCGATGTAGATATTAATGGTAACCATAAAAGCCATTACGAAATGTATTTGGACGCTATGGAAGCTTGTGGCGTTTCAACGACTAACATTAAAACATTTTTAGAAACTTCAGAAAGTTTAGGTAACATATTCGTTGCAATAAGAAATAGTAATTTACCTCAATCGCTAAAGAACTTTTTAGAGTTTACATTTAGTGTAGCAATAGAAGGTCAACCTCATCAAATTGCTGCTGCGTTTACCTTTGGTCGCGAAGATTTAATCCCGAATATGTTTACTGAAATTTTAAAAAATTTCCAGCAAAACTTCCCTGAAAAAGACCTTTCTAAATTAGTGTATTACTTTGAAAGACATATCGAATTAGATGCTGATGAACATAGTCCTATGGCGCTTCAAATGATAGAAGAGCTTTGTGAAAATGATGAGAAAAAATGGAAAGAAGTTGAAGACATCTCAATAGAAGCTTTACAAAAACGAATCGCACTTTGGGATGGTATTGAAAACGCAATTTTAGAAAGTAAAGAAGTTGTATCTTTATAGTTATGAAACAATTAACGCTTTTTATTTCTGTTATTTTTATATTGTTTTTGTGCTGTAATGTAACAGATAGTAATCAATCTAACAATATTGAAACACTACAAACAACCAATTACAGACTATTATCCTTAGGCGATAGTTACACGATTGGAGAAAGTGTTTGCGAAACGTGTCGCTTTCCAGAACAACTTAAAGACAGCTTAATTAATAATACAGAAAATACTGCTTTCAATTTAAAGGTTGTAGCAACAACAGGATGGACTACGACCAATTTATTAAACGGAATTAGCAACGAAAATCTACCAAACAACTACGATTTAGTCACCTTACTAATTGGTGTAAATAATCAATATCAAGGAAAAGATTTTTCAATTTATGAAACCGAATTTCCAGAACTAGTTGATATTGCAATTACAAAAGCAAAAGGCGATAAAAATAGAGTTATTGTCGTTTCCATTCCTGATTATGCGTTCACACCTTTTGGAAACGGAAACACAACTATTTCTTCAGAAATTGATACATATAACGCTTTCGCGGAAAATTATTGCAACGCTAATAACATTACTTTTGTAAACATTACAGACATAACCAGAAACGGATTAGAAGACACAGATTTAGTTGCTTCTGATGGTTTGCATCCTTCCGAAAAAGCCTATAGTTTATTTGTTGAACGTTTATTACCTTACGCTTTAGAAAAACTTTAGCGTAAGATTATGTTTTCAGCAAAGAAAAGATTAGACCGAGCTTATCAAAACGCTCACGTTGTTCCGTTTGATGACGACTCCAAATTTATACTATTTAGCGATTGTCATCGTGGTGATAATAGTTTTGCAGACGACTTTGCCAATAACCGAAACATCTATTACCACGCATTAAAGCACTACTACGTTGAAGGTTTTAATTATGCCGAACTTGGTGATGGTGATGAGCTTTGGGAAAACATTTCTTTCTCCTCCATTTTAAACGCACATAAAAACGTTTATGAATTAATGCAACTGTTTCATAAAAAGAACCGTTTGCATATGATTTGGGGAAATCATGATATGGTGTATCGTAATCCTGATACAGTCAAAAAAAACCTATCTACCTATTTTGACCCAAAAGTTGGCGAAGAAGTAGAACTTTTTAGCGATATTAAATATCATGAAGCTATAGTTTTAAAACACAAAGACAGAAATCAAGAGATCTTTTTAACACATGGTCATCAAGCAGATTGGTGGAATTACAACTTCTGGAAATGGAGTCGGTTTTTAGTTAGAATTTTATGGAAACCATTAAATGTTATGGGAATAGCAGATCCAACAAGTCCTGCAAAAAACTACAAAGAATTAATTAAAGTAGAACGTCGTACCAAAAAATGGATTACAGACAATAACAATTTAATGACAATTGTTGGTCATACACACAGACCACGTTTTCCAGAACCTGGTGACATTGCTTTTTTTAATGATGGTAGTTGTGTACACCCTAGAAGCATCACTGGTATTGAAATAGAAAATGGGGCAATATCTTTAATAAAATGGCAAATTGCTACTAAAGAAGATGGTACACTTCAAATTGTAAGAGTATTGTTAGAAGGACCAAGAAGATTGGTAGATTATAGATAAAAAAATTCCTGCATAAAGCAGGAATCTATTTATAAAATTGAATTTCAATTAAAAAATTAACTTTCAGGAGCAAGCTCTACTTCTAAGCCTTCAATTTCTGGCGTGATTTGTATTTGACAACCTAATCTTGAGTTATCTTTTACATAAAACGCTTCGCTTAGCATTGCCTCTTCGTCATCTTGCATTTCTGGTAATTCGGTATCGCTTAAAACATAACATTGACAACTTGCACACATAGCCATACCTCCACAAATACCAATAGTACCTTCTGGTGCTAGCTCGTAACTACGTACAACTTCCATTAAATTCATTGCCATATCTGTTGGTGCTACAACTTCATGTACAACACCATCACGATCTGTAATTTTAATATTAATGTCTTGATTTTCCATTAAAAAAGTAATTAGTAGTTAGTGGTAAGTAGTTAGTCCTTAATAGATTTAATCAAACCACGTAACATTTTTGAAATTTCATTAGTGTTTTCAATAAGGCTATTAGCCTTATTTTCATTTATATAATTTAGTCGAACAGAAAGATATAACATAGATCTAACTTCACTATTTGATGACAGTGAAAAATATAGAAATCTTTTAAAATCTGTGTTTGAATTTCTGTCAAAACCTTCAGCTATATTATTTGATATAGAAACAGCAGCTCGTTTAATTTGATCTCTAAACGAGAAGTCTTTATTTTCTTGAAAATGAGCATAAATTTCTACAGCTAAATCTTGAGACTTTTGCCAAACTAACAATTCTTCAAATTTTAAAACAGCCATAAAACTTTATACTTGTTCCTTGAAACTTTCTACTCTTACTCAATCTTTTTCACTACTGCTTTTGGTGCTTCTTTACGTGTTCCATCAAAACCATCTACTCCTGCAACAGTTGTATACTTTAACACATAACGTTTACCTGGATTAATAATTTGATAAGCAGATTGACACATTAAAGTTGCTTCATGAAAACCACAAAGTATTAACTTTAATTTACCAGGATAAGTGTTAACGTCTCCAATAGCATAAATACCAGGTATGTTTGTTTGATAATCTAACGCATTGTTTACTTTAATGGCATTTTTCTCAATTTCTAATCCCCAATTTGCAATTGGTCCTAATTTTGGAGACAAACCGAATAAAGGCACAAAATGATCACATTCTTTTTTGTAAGTTTTAGCGTCTTGCTTAATGGTTACCGCTTCTACTTTGCCATCACCTTCTATACCTATTACTTCTGCTGGAGTAATTAAATTAATTTTTCCTGCAGATTTTAATTCTTGTACTTTTTCTACTGAATCTAAATGACCTCTAAACTCGTTACGTCTGTGTATTAAAGTAACTTCTTCTGCTACATCACTTAAAAAGATACTCCAATCTAAAGCTGAATCGCCTCCACCAGCAATAACTACCTTTTTACCACGATAGATTTCTGGTTCTTTAATCATGTACTCTACACCTTTATCTTCGTAATCTGCTAGATTATCTATTAAAGGTTTACGTGGCTCAAAACTACCTAATCCACCTGCTATTGCCACAACTGGTGCATGGTGTTTTGTTCCTTTGTTTGTAGTTACAATAAAAGTTCCGTCGTCTTGTTTTTCTATAGTATCTGCACGCTCGCCTAAAGTAAAACCTGGCTCAAACTGTTTGCATTGTTCCATTAACTTGTCGGTTAAATCTCCTGCTAAAATTTCTGGATATGCTGGTATATCGTAGATTGGTTTTTTAGGATATAACTCTGAACATTGTCCACCTGGTTGTGGTAATGCGTCTATTAAATGACATTTTAGTTTTAATAATCATGCTTCAAAGACTGCAAATAGACCTGTTGGTCCTGCGCCTATGATTAGTATATCTGTTTTAATCATTTTTTAGATTCTTTTTGTGCAAATGTAAAAGGTTAATGTGTTGTGGCTTATGACTTTTGTCAGCTTTACGCTTGCGTTAGCGATAGTAGTGGCATCCTTTTTTTGCTAACTGTACTTTGATTTTTAGTCTATAGGTAGTTGCAAAAAAAGATATAACGGATAGCGCGACCCTTGAGGTAACGCCCTAAACACCAACGTTTGTAACTTTTTCTATCTGTGGAGCGTATTTTTTTATAGTCATCTCTACACCAGATTTTAAAGTCATTTGGTTGACACTACATGAGGTACATGCACCTTGAAGTTGTACGATAACCTCGTTATTATCTATAGAGATTAACTCTATATCTCCGCCATCATTTTGTAAAAATGGACGGATTTCTTCTAGAGCTTTTTCTACGTTTGTTTTTAGTTCTTGTGCTGTCATTTATTTTTTATTTACCGCAGAACAACCTGCCATAGTTGTAATTTTTATCGCTTCGGTTTCTGGTAAGTTTTCGTTACGATTTACCACTTCTTGCACGACGTTTTGTGTTAGTTTTTCAAAAGCTTTCTCGATTGGTGTTGCGACTTGCATTGCTGCTGGACGACCAACATCTCCTGCTTCTCTAATACTTTGTACTAAAGGAATTTCTCCTAATAATGGCACATCTAAATCTTCTGCTAGATGTTTTGCTCCTTCTTTACCAAAGATATAGTATTTGTTGTTTGGCAACTCTTCTGGTGTAAAGTAAGCCATATTTTCTATAATTCCTAAAACAGGTACGTTTATACTGTCTTGCTGGAACATAGCCACTCCTTTTTTAGCATCTGCTAAAGCTACGTTTTGTGGTGTACTTACTACTACTGCTCCTGTAATTGGTAAGGATTGCATAATACTTAAATGAATATCTCCTGTTCCTGGAGGCAAGTCTAATAGTAAGAAATCTAGCTCGCCCCAAGCAGCATCAAATATCATTTGATTTAATGCTTTTGCAGCCATAGGTCCGCGCCAAATTACAGCTTGGTCTGGTTTTGTAAAAAAGCCTATAGATAATATTTTTACACCGTAATTTTCTACAGGTTTCATTTTGGATTTACCGTCTACTGTTACAGATAATGGTTTTTCCATTTCTACATCAAACATAATTGGCATTGATGGTCCATAAATATCTGCATCTAAAACACCTACTTTAAAGCCCATTTTTGCTAACATAATTGCTATGTTAGCGGTAACTGTAGATTTACCTACACCACCTTTACCCGATGCTACTGCAACAATATTTTGAATACCTGGTATTGGTTTTCCTTTAATGGTGTTTGCTTGTGGTTTTTCTGGCGCGTCAACCTTTACGTTTACTTTTATTTTTGCTTTTTCGTACACATGTTTGTGTATGGCTTGCAAAATTTCTACTTCTGTTTTTTTACGTGCTTGTAATGATGGGTTTTTTATTGTAATATCTACTATAACTTCGTCTCCAAAAGTAACTACGTTAGTTACAGATCCGCTTTCTACCATGTTTTGCCCTTCGCCTGGTACTGTTATAGTTTCTAGTGCTTTAAGTATATCTTGTTTGCTTAACTTCATCTTTAAAATATTGTGCTAAAAATCAATTTTTTAACGTGTTTTATAAAGGCTATTTCTAAAATGCAAATATACTACTTATTAAGTGAAGTTAAGCTGTTGTTATTGCAAGTTTTTTTATGGTGAAATAAGGGAAATTTATAAACTTTTAGAAGGATCCCAAAACACCATTTCAAAATTTTGAATTTGATTATCTTTCACCTTAACACCTTCGCTTTCTAACAGCTGTTGCATTAGGTTGGTACCTTCAAAATGATGCTTACCGGTTAACAAACCTTTTCTGTTAACTACACGATGTGCAGGTACATCTTTGTTATGAGAGCCATTCATAGCGTAACCTACTAATCTTGCGCTTCTTTTTGCTCCTAAATAATTTGCAATTGCACCGTAAGATGTTACTCTTCCATAAGGAATCTGTCTTGCCACCTCATAAACCTTCTCGTAAAAACTTAAGGTTTCTGGCTTCATAAGTCTTTAATGATATTAATTAGCGTGACTATTGCTATAACTGCTGTGATGATACCGATACTAAAGTTCATGTTTTTTTGAGACTTTATACGTTTGCTTTTAATTTTTTCGAATAAAAACACATACACATAAAGCATTACAAAAGTACCAGTTGCTGCTCCTGCGACGTAAGATGCAATACCAGTTTTATCAAAAGTTAACCATCCAAAACCTGCTAAAGTCAAACTCATATAAGCTTGGTAAGGTATTGGGAAAACGTTTAAAGCAGATAACAGCATACCATAGAAAAAACGACTGTGTTTACTGCGTCTGGTTTGTTCTATTTTGGGTTGTGGTTTCTTTTTAGCTAAAACAAAAAAGTAAATAGCGATTAACACAAAAAGTACAAAAGCAACACGTTGTAGTATTTTTATTATCTCTGGATGCTTACTTAAATACCTTGCAAATATTACTGCTATTAAGGTTTGAAAAATAACAACAACACAAACACCAACAGAAAAAACCAAACCACGATTATAGCCTTCTTTTAAGCTAATTTTTGCTGCTGTCATATTAAGCAATCCTGGTGGTATAACACCTACTAATGCAATAATTAGACTTAAAAAAAATGTAATTGTAAGGCCCAAAGGTTATTTTATTTTAAATCTAATATACGTAATTGGTTTGTTTTGTTCTAAATATTGACCTTCGTAAAAGGTTTGTATACTTGTAACTTCTTCTGGACTTCCTTCTTGTCTATACACATCGTTGTTAGAGTACAACACTTCATGTCCTTCGCCATGTAACAGACCTAAGGTGTAACCATGCATAAACTCAGAGTCGGTTTTAAGATTCATTACGCCATCTGGTTTTAATACTTTTTTGTAGCGTTTTAAAAACTCAGAATTGGTCATGCGGTGTTTTGTACGCTTATATTTAATTTGTGGATCTGGAAAGGTGATCCAAATTTCATCCACTTCGTTTTCTGCAAAAACATATTCTATTAATTCTATTTGAGTACGTATAAATGCAGCGTTTGGTATGTTTTCTTCTACAGCTGTTTTTGCGCCTCTCCAAAAACGTGCGCCTTTTATATCTATCCCTATAAAGTTTTTATTCGGATATTTTTTTGCTAAAGCAACTGTATACTCGCCTTTACCGCATCCTAACTCTAGAACAATTGGGTTATTATTTTTAAACACTTGTGCATTCCATTGTCCTTTGTATTGGTAATCCATATCTACCAACTGACTTCTTGTTGGTTGAAATACATTATCAAATGTTTCGTTTTCTTGAAATCGTTTTAATTTGTTTTTGCTTCCCACTTGTTTTAACAATTTGTTATTTCCGGCGTAAAATTAAGGAAATATACCTTAGTACTATTATACTTATCTTTGAAATTAGCTTTTTTGCGTTAAGGATGGAAGTGACATCCTTTTTTTGCTGCCATATATGGCAAAAAAAGATATAACGGACAGCCTGACCACTTGCACTGAGCGTAGTCGAAGTGTGTGGTAACGCCCAAATTTTTATAATGAAAAAAAGAATTCTTGTTGCGCCTCTTAATTGGGGAATTGGTCATGCTACACGTTGCATACCTATTATTAATGCGTTAATTGAACAAAATTTTGAACCTGTTATTGCTTCTGATGGTGCTGCTTTAGCACTACTTAAAAAAGAATTTAAACAGGTTATCTTTATCGAGTTGCCTGCTTACAATGTTACTTACTCTAAATCTAAATCTAGCTTTAAATGGCGTCTTTTTAGACAACTACCTAAGATTAAAAAAGCTATTTTAAAAGAACATTTAGCAATTAAAAAAATTGTACACGATTATGCTATTGAAGGTATAATCTCTGATAACAGAATGGGTGTATATAGTTCTAAAATTCCATCGGTGTTTATTACTCATCAGCTTAATGTTTTAAGCGGAATGACCACAAAGTTAAGCACCTCTTTACATGATTATTATCTTAAAAAGTTTGACGAATGTTGGGTACCAGATTTTGAAAACACACCTAATTTAAGTGGTAAATTAGGACATGATTTTACTACTAAACTTTTACCTATTAAATATATTGGCGCATTAAGCAGGTTAGAAAAAACACTTATTCCTTCTAAGTTTGATATCATGGTCTTGTTATCTGGTCCTGAGCCACAACGTGGATTATTAGAGCAAAAATTATTTAAAGAATTAGCAGACTATAATGGTAATATCTTATTTGTAAAAGGTAAGATTGAAGGTGAGCAACGTATTGAAACCAAGCAACAGTTTACCATTTATAATTTTATGACTTCTGCAGATTTACAAACAGCTTTAAATAGTTGTAATTTGGTAATTTCTAGGTCTGGATATACTACTGTTATGGACTTAGCTAAATTAGGTAAAAAAGCATTTTTTATTCCTACACCAGGACAGTTTGAACAAGAATATATAGCCCAAAATTTAAACGAACAAGGTATTATACCTAGTTGTAACCAAAAAGAATTTTCTTTAAAGCAACTTGATAGAGTTAAAGATTTTACTGGATTTGATGCTTTAGATTGTAAAACAAACTTTAGTGATTTGTTTAAGCTTTTTCTAGAGTAAAAGAAAACTCGCTACCTACGTTTTCTTCACTTTCTACATAGATTTTTTCGTCGTGTGCTTCTATAATGTGTTTTACTATAGATAGCCCTAAACCAGATCCGCCTTCTTTACGCGATCCGCTTTTGTCTACACGGTAAAAACGCTCAAAAAGTCTTGGTAAATGTTCTTTACCTATACCTTCGCCATTATCGGTAACTCTTACTATAACTTTGTTTTTAATAAGTCTTTCTATACTAATCTCTGTAGTACCGTTTTGATGACCATATTTAATAGAGTTTACTACTAAGTTGGTTAACACTTGCTGGATACGCTCTTCATCACCTTTTACTAGTATTGGTTGTTTGTATTCCATATCAAACATTAGACTAATTTTTTTCTTAGCAGCTTTCATTTCTAGTAAGTCAAAAACACTTTTTACTAGATCTACAATATCAAAAGTGGTAACATTAAGTCGTAAATCTCCTACTTCTAATTTGGTAATCATATCTAGGTCTTTTACGATATATATTAATCGTTCTACACCTTTGTTGGCTCTTTCTAGATATTTTTCGGCTACGTTTTTATCTTTCATTGCGCCGTCAAGCAATGTTTCTATATAACCTTGTACTGTAAATAATGGTGTTTTAAGCTCGTGCGATACGTTACCCATAAACTCTTTACGGTATTCTTCTCTAACCTTTAAAGTTTCTATTTCTAACTTTTTGTCTTTGGCGTATTTATCTATTTGCCTGGTTAGCGTAGCCATATCTGTAGTAATACTATGCTTTCTAAAACTAGCAGACTCTAATAAGGTAAGGTCTTTGTAAATTTTGTTTATTCTTTTATAGATGAATTTTTCTACTCTATATTGAATAATTAAAAAGGAAAATGAATACGTAAAAAAAGCAAAAAACAGTATATGTAATATGTTTATTGCGTAAAACATATACAAAAAAACACTCATTAAGAGCGTTAAAAATACGGTGATTAAAAACGAAGTTTTTAATGCAAACTTGTATGTTTTTTTTAGTTTCAAATAAAAGTTATTCTACAAACTTATAGCCAACACCTTTTACGGTTTTAAAGCTATCGTCGCCAATTTTTTCTCTTAGTTTTCTTATGTGTACATCTATGGTACGTCCGCCAACTACGACTTCGTTACCCCAAACGCGGTCTAAAATATCTTCTCTTTTAAAGACTTTACCTGGTTTTGATGCCAACAAAGATAAGAGTTCAAATTCTTTTCTTGGTAAAATAATCTCTTCGTTTCCTAAAATAATCTTGTATTCGTCTCTATTAATGGTAAGTTTACCAATTTTTATAACCGATTGGTTAGTATCTTCAGATTTTAATCGTCTTAAAAGTGCTTTTACTTTACTTATTAATACTTTTGGCTTAATTGGTTTAGTAATATAATCGTCTGCACCAGCATCAAAACCTGCTACTTGAGAGTAGTCTTCTCCTCTTGCGGTTAAAAATGTAATAATTGTGCTGCTTAATTCTGGTACTTTTCTAATAGCTTCGCAAGCTTCAATACCATCCATTTCTGGCATCATCACATCTAATATAATAAGGTGTGGTTTTTCTTTTTTTGCTTTTTTAACAGCTTTAATACCGTTATCTGCAGTAATGACTTGGTAACCTTCTGCACTTAAATTATAGCCTACTATTTCAAGAATATCTGGCTCGTCGTCTACTAAAAGAATTTTAATATCTTTCTTATTCATCAGAATGACTTTGTGTTAAAATAATAACGTAAAGATAAAATTATTAAAATTAAATTATCTATTTAATCCATTGATAACAATTAAATAACATTAATTACAACTTATAACCTAACCTAAGTTTTTAGGTTTATGTAATTTACAATCTTTTGCTTACCAAGTAGTTAAAATATCATGTTATATAATTGTAAAAAATAGCATTAGTGTTTTGTAACTTACTTGTAAGACAAAAATCTGTGTATATTTGTAACTCACAATTTATAACTATTAATTATGAAAAAATTTTACTTTTTACTTTTAACGGTTTTATCACTATCATTTGTTTCTGCACAAGGAACAATTGACTTTGATACCGACGGAAACTGGAGTCCAGCACCTTCTGGGTATGGAGACTACACTTACACTGATACAAACTTCACTGCAACTGGTGTAGATGTGTTAAGAAATACAACTTCTGCACAAGATGGCTTTTCTGGTGCTTTCGGAACATATTCTTTTAGATTAAGAAATAATTCAGGTACATCCCTAACAATGATTGTTGGATCTGGTGGAATTGGAACATTTTCTTTTCAAGCTAGACGTTGGGACGGAAATCCTGCTACAAATTTTACTGTTGAAACAACTACTGATAACGGTGCTTCTTGGAGTACATCTTCTGTAATTGATGCTACTGTTACAGATGATTCTGATTGGAAAACAATTAACGGTACAATAAACAGTGCTAACTCTAATGTTGGAGTAAGAATTATATCTAATGGAACAACAGAAAGAATAATGGTTGACAACTTTACTTGGACAGCTTTTTCTACATCTTGTGGTGTAACTTTTGATAGTGCGTCTTACATCTGTAATACAAATGTTATAGGTGACAATAACGATAGTGTTACTGTACAAATCCCTTACACAGGTCTTGATGCTGCAGTTACGGCTGTAACAACTACTTCTGGTGGTACAGTTGGTGGAGATGATCCTGCTGTAACTACTGACGGAATTATTACAATTACAGGTTTAACTGAAGGTGACGCTTGGGATATTAACCTAGTTGGTGGTGATTGTGGAGCAATAACTGCTTCTGGTACGATAGCTGCCGATTTATGTGACCCAACTCCAAACACTTGTTTTGATTTAAGTAATGGTACAGAATTATTCGAACTTGTTGCTGTAACAACAAACTCTAGTGGTAACAACAACGGTACTTGGTCTGAATCTGGCGGAACATACTCTGCTAACGCTTTTTGTGGTGGTGGATGTGCTGAGCCTGTAGAAAGCTGGTTAGTATTTGGTCCTTTAGATATGACTGGTGTAACAGATTTAACTTTAGCGTTTGATGCGGCTGAAGCTTTTGGTGTAACAGATTTAAATATTGCTTATACAGATGCTTACTCTGGTTGCCCAACTGGATCTTCTTGGACAACTGCTCAAACAATAACAGCTGCTGGTTCTTACGAGGTAGACTTAAGTGCTGCTACAGGTACAGATGTGTTTATCGGTATTCAATATCTTGATGATGGTGCCGATGGTTATTCTGGTTGGGACTTATCAAACGTATCTTTAGATGCTTTTGGAGCTTGCCCAACTTTAGGAACAAGACCAACTTCTAACTGTGCGGTTTGTGATTTAATATTAGGTGAAGAAAATATCGTATGCTTAGGTAACACTACTGGAGCTGGAAACGATATGGTAACTATTGAAATTCCTTATACAGGTGTTGAAGGTACTATTACTTCTTTATCAACTACTTCTGCTGGTACAATTGGTGGAGATGATCCTGCAACTGTAACAGACGGAACAATTACAATTACTGGTTTAGGTGAAGGTGATGCTTGGGATTTAACAATTAACGGTGGTGACTGTGATGGTACAACTATCTCTGGTACTGTTTTTGCAACTAACTGCGATCCTTCTTTCTTAGTAATTAATGAGATTTTATCTGATCCAGATGCAACTACAGGTGATGCTAACGGAGACGGAACTGTTGACACTTCTCAAGATGAGTTTGTAGAATTATACAACACAGGTACTGTAGCAATAGATTTAACAGATTACATTATTGCAGATGGTGCTTCTGATAGACACGTATTCCCTGCAGGAACAATGTTAGCTCCTAACACATTTATAACTGTATTTGGTGGCGGTACGCCAACAGGTATTAGCGGTATGTCTCAAGTTGCTTCAACTGGTGTATTAGGACTAAATAACGGTGGTGATACTGTAACTATTAAAAATGCTGGCGGTGTAACTGTTGCAGAGTATACTTATGGTAGTGAAGGCGGTAACAACCAGTCTATAGCTAGAGAGCCAGACTTTACTGGTGCTTTTGTACAACACTTATCACATACAACTACTCCTGTTCAATTCTCTCCTGGTTCAGAAAATGATAATCCTGCATTATCAAACACAGAGTTTGAACAAGCTAACTTTAGCATTTACCCTAACCCAACAAACAAAGGTTATGTAAACATCAAAACAACGTCTAACAGCGCTGTAAACGTAACTGTGTTTGACTTATTAGGTAAAAAAGTAATCACTAAAACATTAAGTAACGATACATTAAACGTATCTAACTTAAAAGCTGGTGTGTACTTATTAAACATAGAACAAAACGGAGCTTCTACAACTAAGAAGTTAGTTATAGAATAAAAGCTATATTAAGCTATTGTTAAAAGAGAGTTATCTACAATTAGATAACTCTTTTTTTTTGCTAGATTTGAACTGAATTTAAATAAAACACACACATGAAAAAATTTTACTTTTTATTTTTAGCACTTATCTCACTTAACTTAAGTGCACAAATTACAACAACTATAGATTTTGATACAGCTGCTAATTGGACAACTCTTGGGTCAGGATATAGTTCTCAAGTTTACTCTGATGGTGTATTCTCTTTTACATCAAATAGTACTTTAAGAGAAACTGATGGTACTCAAGATGGTTTTGATAGAACTTATTTAAACTCTGCTTATTCTGTTAGGTTAAGAAATAATTCTACATCTAGTCTAACTTTTAATATCGCTTCTGGTGGTGTTACAACATTTGATGTTCAAGTAAGAAGATGGGACGCTAGTCCATCACCAGACTTTTCTTTAGAATACTCGATTGATGGAACAACTTGGACTAATGTTGCAACAATTAATAATACAACATTATCTGATTCATCTGATTTTACTTTATTTTCAGGAACTATAAATAGTGTTAATGATAACATCAAAATTAGATTTATTTCTAATGGGACAACTGAAAGAATAATGGTTGATCAATTTTCTTGGACTGATGCTTCAACTCTTTCAAACAAAAACTTTGAAACTGCAGAATTTTCTGTATATCCAAATCCTGTAACAAACGGTTTTGTTAATATTAAAACTACATCTAACGATCCTATTAACGTAACAGTTTTTGATGTTTTAGGTAAACAAGTTGTTAAACAAACATTAACGACTAACCGTTTAAACGTATCTAACTTAAAAGCTGGCATGTACTTATTAAACATAGAGCAAAACGGAGCTTCTACGACTAAAAAATTAGTTATAGAGTAATCCTTATTTGATATAAATTTTAAAAGCGTTGCTATTGGCAACGCTTTTTTATTTTCTATACTTTTGTAATCCTATGATAAATACAAAAGACATCTTTAACATTACTACAGAAGAGGCGTTTAAAACACATGCTTTAAACGTGTTTAAATTTCAGTACGAAAATAATAACGTGTATCGTTCTTTTTGTGATTTATTGTACAAAAACCCAAGTGATGTTACAGCACTACATCAAATACCGTTTTTACCTATTCAGTTTTTTAAATCGCACGACGTTTTAAGCGCTAACACACCAACCGAAATTACTTTTTCTAGTAGTGGTACTACAGGACAAATAACAAGTAAACACCATGTTACCAATTTAAAGGTTTACGAAGATAGTTTTAAAAAAGGATTTGCACATTTTTATGGTAATGTAGAAGATTATACCATCTTGGCGTTATTACCTAATTATTTAGAACGCGAAGGATCGTCTTTAGTCTATATGGTAGATCATTTAATTAAAGACTCTAAACAGCCTAAAAGCGGATTTTATTTAAATAATCTAGATGAATTAAAAGACACTTTACTTCAACTTGAAGATGAAGGTAAAAAAACACTACTAATTGGCGTGTCTTTTGCACTTTTAGATTTGGTAGAGCGTTATCAATTCAACTTAAAAAATACCATTATTATGGAAACTGGTGGTATGAAAGGTAAACGCAAAGAAATAATTAGAGAAGAGTTACACCAACTTTTAAAATCTGGTTTTGGTGTTGACCAAATACATAGCGAATATGGGATGACCGAACTTTTAAGTCAAGCGTATTCTAAAGGTAATGGTGTGTTTAACTGTCCGCCTTGGATGAAAATTTTAACTAGAGATACAGAAGATGCTTTAACCGTATTTGACACCAAAAAAACAGGAGGCATCAATGTTATAGATTTAGCCAATATCAATTCTTGTGCTTTTATTGCAACACAAGACTTAGGCAAACCACTTGATAACGGTAACTTTGAGGTTATTGGTCGTTTTGATAATAGTGATATTAGAGGTTGTAATCTAATGGTGTTGTAAGGACAAGTTACCACATACGACAAACTATAAACGAAAAAGAAAAATTAGATTTAGTTGATTAGCTAATTTTTGTAAAAAAGCCTGTTTTCAAAAATTTGAAAACAGGCTTTTAATTTTATTTATATTTTTAAGTATAGTGTCAGGTCTAGCGCAGTCGAGACCTTTTTTAATTTATTCAAGACTTCTCGACTGTGCTCTAAGCGATAATTAAACCACTTTTATAATAAAGGTTTTTTTCTTACCTCTATTAATAACAACATACTTATCGTTAATTAAATCTTCTGTCGTTATGGTATAATCTTCACCAACTTTGTCTTTATTAACAGCTACCGAGTTTTCTTTTAACGCACGACGTGCTTCGCCATTACTTGCTAAAAAGCTAGTCTCGGCAGACAGTGCTGCAATCATATCTAAACCAGCGTCTATTTTATCTTTACTTACCTCAGCTTGTGGCACACCTTCAAAAACATCTAAAAATAAACTTTCGTTTAACTGTTTGATATCATTTTTAAAGTCTTTACTAAAAAGGATTTGAGATGCTTTTACTGCATTTTCGTATTCCTCTTTACTGTGTACAAAGGTTGTAACTTCTTCTGCTAACTTTTTCTGTAAAGCTCTAAAACCAGGATTCTCTTTATGTTCTGCAATTAAAGTATCTATTGCGTCTTTATCTAAAAACGTAAAGATTTTAATGTACTTTTCTGCATCTTCATCTGTAGTATTTAACCAAAACTGGTAGAATTTATACACGCTAGTTTTATCGGCATCTAACCAAACGTTACCACCTTCACTTTTACCAAATTTAGATCCGTCTGCTTTAGTAATTAATGGGCAAGTCATAGCGTATGCTTTTGCGGTATCGTCGCCAACATTCATACGTCTAACAAGTTCTGTTCCTGTAGTTATGTTTCCCCATTGGTCACTTCCACCCATTTGTAATTTACAACCCATGGTTTTGTGTAAATGGTAAAAATCGTACCCTTGGATTAATTGGTAAGTAAACTCGGTAAAGCTCATACCAACGCTACCTTCTTCGCCACTAAAACGCTTTTTTACAGAGTCTTTTGCCATCATGTAGTTTACGGTAATACGCTTACCAACATCACGTGCAAAATCTATAAAGCTAAAGTTTTTCATCCAGTCATAGTTATTAACTAAAACTGGTGCGTTTTTTTCTGTAGAGTTAAAATCTAAAAAGCGAGACAGTACACTTTTAATACCAGCTACATTATGGTTTAATGTTGCTTCGTCTAATAAGTTACGCTCGTCACTTTTACCAGAAGGATCACCAATCATACCTGTTGCTCCACCAACTAAAGCAATTGGTTTATGACCTGCTTTTTTTAAATGCACTAACAAAATAATTGGCACTAAACTACCTATATGTAAAGAATCTGATGTTGGATCAAATCCTATATAAGCAGTAGTCATTTCTTTATCAAGTTGCTCTTCTGTTCCAGGCATGATGTCGTGTACCATACCTCTCCAACGTAATTCTTCTACAAGTGCGTTTGCCATCTTAAATTATTTTATTTAATGAAGCCACAAAGATAAAAATAGTGCCATAAAATCTGTACAATATCTTATATTTATTACTTTAGTAACATGATTTTAGTCACAGGAGGAACGGGATTAGTTGGCGCACATTTGTTGTTTCATTTATTAAATGAAAACCAGCCAATACGTGCTATTTATAGAAATGAAAAAAAATTTGATACCGTTAAACGTATTTTTGGCTATTATACCAACAATGCAGACGCTTTATTTGATACTATTGAATGGGTTAAAGCAGATCTAAACAATATCCCACAACTTACCGAAGCTTTTAAAGACGTTACACACGTGTACCATTGTGCTGCATTTGTAAGTTTTGAACCTGATAAGTTTAATTTGTTGCAAAAGACAAATATAAAAGGCACCGCAAATATTGTTAACTTTTGTCTTGATCATAAAGTTGAAAAACTGTGTTACGTTAGCTCTATTGCTGCTTTAGGCGCTTCTTTAAACAATAAGGCTATTACTGAAGACACCGAATGGAATAAAGAAATTGATAACAGCGTTTATGCCATTACTAAATATGGTGCAGAACTTGAAGTTTGGCGCGGTACACAAGAAGGTTTGGATGCTGTAATTGTTAATCCTGGTGTTATTATTGGACCTGGTATTTGGCGCTACGGTAGTGGCAGTTTAATAAAAATGATTTACAACGGACTAAAATATTACACCACTGGATCTACAGGATATGTTGATGTTAATGATGTTGTAAAAGCAATGATACAACTTGTAAAAAGCGATGTAAAAAACGAACGCTATATTCTAGTTTCTGAAAACTTATCTTTTAAAGATTTTTTTACCAAAACCGCTAATTATTTAGGTGTAAAACCACCACAAAAAGAAGCTAAATCTTGGTTGTTAAATATTGCTTGGCGTTTGGATTGGCTAAAACATAAATTAACTAAAAAACGTAGAGTCTTATCTAAGCAAACCGCAAATAGCGCAGTTACAACAACTATTTACAGTAATAATAAAATTAAAGACGCTATAGGTTTTGAGTTTTTACCAATGGATAAAAGTATAAAGACTACGACTAGTTTATTTAAAAACGATTTAAAGTAAAGTTTAAAACTTAATTAGTTTCTTTTTCAATAAGATTTTGGTCTAGTTTTAACTCTGCTTTCTTTAACTCTTTTTTCTCCTTTTCCTTTTTTTTCTTTTCTTTATTTTGAATGGCTTTATACTTATCTCTTAGCTTTGTAACACTGTCTTTTACTTTATCGTAAATTTTGTCATAGACTTCTATATCATGAGAATAGTAAGTGTTACTATTAACAAATTGCATACTATCTATGCCATGTTTTTTATAAATATACTCAACTGGTTTTATGCCATTATTTTCTAGTATACGCTTATTTATTCCTTTAGCAGAAGACATAATAGAAATCTCTACCAAAACATCAACCATTTTATCTTCAGAGAGTAAATCTTTTGGTTTTTCTGGTTTTTCTATATCATAACAAGACACAAACAGTGTCAAAACTAAAAGGTATAAAAGGCTACTGTGTTTCACTATAAATTATCTATCAAAAGTTAATCGTTTTGCATACTTGGTATCATAAAACTTGAAATTTTTGTATGCTAAACCACCGTTTATAAACGTATGGGTAATCCTAGATTTAAATGTAGTACCTTCAAACGGAGACCAACCACATTTATATAGAATGTTTTCTTTTTTAACAGTCCAAGGATTATTTAAGTTTACTATTACTAAATCTGCGTAATAGCCTTCTTTAATAAAACCTCGTTTTTCTACATCAAATAAGATTGCAGGATTGTGGCAAAACTTTTCTACAATTTTCTCAATTGAAATATCACCATCATGATGCATCTCTAATAATGCAGGTAAAGCGTGTTGTACTAATGGTCCGCCAGAAGGTGCTTTTGTGTAGACATTAGATTTTTCTTCAAATGTATGAGGTGCATGGTCTGTTGCAATAACATCTATTTTATCATCTAAAAGCGCCTTTAATAATTGATCACGATCTTTTTCTGTTTTTACAGCAGGATTCCATTTAATTAATGTTCCTTTTTCGTCATAATCTTTATCGCAAAACCATAGGTGATGTATACAAACTTCGGCAGTAATTTTTTTATCCTTTAATGGTATGCTATTATCAAACAGCTCGGTTTCTTTTCCTGTTGATAGGTGAAACACGTGTAATCTTGCACCTGTTTTCTTTGCTAATTCTATTGCTTTAGAAGATGATAAATAACACGCATCTTCACTTCTAATTATTGGATGAAAGTGTACAGGAATATCATCTCCGTAACGTTCTTTATAAATCTCTAAATTGGCTTTGATTGTAGCTTCGTCCTCACAATGTACAGATATTAAAAGATCTGTACTTTTAAAGATTTTTTCTAAAACTTCTGGATTATCTACAAGCATATTTCCTGTTGATGATCCTAAGAATAATTTTAATCCTGCAACTTCTTTTTTATTGACTTTAAGGATTTCTTCTAAATTATCATTTGTACCACCAAACATAAACGAGTAGTTTGCCCAAGATGTTTTTTCTGCACGGTCAAATTTATCGTTTAACGCTTCTATTGTTGTAGTTTGCGGGTTGGTGTTAGGCATTTCTATAAACGATGTAATACCACCAGCAATTGCAGCTCTAGATTCGGTTTCTATATTTGCTTTATGGGTTAAACCTGGCTCTCTAAAATGAACCTGATCATCTATTGCACCTGGTAAAACATATTGTCCTTCTGCATCAAATACATTAACATCTGCAGATTTTGGACTTATAGATGGTGCTATTTTTGTAATAATTTCGCCTTCTATTAAAATGTCTCCATTAACGATTTCTCCTTCGTTAACGATTTTTGCATTTTTTATTAAAGTGATTTTTTGATGCATAATGCCTTATTTCTTTTTAAATATACTTTTTATTTTCATAGCAATCACTCCAAAAATGGCTTCGGATATGATGCTAGAACTTAATTTAGATTCGCCTTTTATTCTGTCTACAAAAATAACAGGTATTTCTACGATTTTAAAACGTTTTAAATATGCTTTAAATTTCATTTCTATTTGAAATGCGTAACCTACAAACTTTATATCTTCTAAGTCTAGTGTCTCTAAAACTTGTCTTTTATAACATACAAAACCTGCTGTTGCGTCTTTTATACGCATTCCTGTTATAAATCTAACGTAAAATGATGCTCCATAAGATAAGATTATACGACCTAATGGCCAATTTACAACATTTACACCTTTAACATATCTTGATCCTATTGCAATGTCTGCGCCATCTACATGGCATGCTTTATATAGTTTTTCTAAATCTTTTGGGTTGTGAGAAAAATCTGCATCCATTTCAAAAATGTAATTGTATTTTTTTTCTAAAGCCCAATAAAACCCATGTATGTAGGCTGTACCTAGTCCAGATTTTTCTTTTCTAACGGACAAAAACAACTTGTCTTGATAGTGTTTTTGAAGACGCTGTACTTTTTTTGCAGTTCCATCTGGAGAATTATCATCTACCACTAAAATATGGAACTCTTTTTTTAAATTGAAAACAGCTTTTATAATTGCTTCTATGTTTTCAACTTCGTTATACGTTGGTATAATGACAATGGCGTCTTGCATTAATTCTTTTAAAAATTTAGGCAAATGTACATTTTATAGGGTTAAATGTTTATAAAAAAACCTTAATAATTGCCATTTTTTTGCTTTAAAAAGTAATAATTTTACCACGTGATTAGAGAAATTATAAATACAGATATTATTACACTAATATTTATAGTGTGCTTAATTTGTATTGCCTTAAGTAAATTAATCTACACAAAACGTTTTGAGACTTTTTCTTACTTAGTTGTTAATAACCGATACACAAAGTTATTTTCAAAAGATCAGCATTTTATTGAGCTTTTTGATGGCATACTGTTTATAAACTTGTGCCTTAATGCCGCTATCTTTTTTTACTTGTTTATAAACAGCTTGGTTGGCGAGACAATTTCGCAATTACTAATCTTAAAATATGCACTTTTGATAGCTTGCTTTTTTATAGTAAAAGTACTTTTAGAACGTTTATTATCTAGCATTTTTGAGATAGAATTGCTTATTAAAGATTACCTGTTTACTAAAACTAGTTATAGAAATTATCTAGGTTTATTATTACTACCAATTAATGCAATATTAATATACTCGGTCACTCCAAATCTTAACACACTGATTATTATAAGTTTATTAGGATTAACTGTTTTTAGTTTAGGTTTATTAACTTTTTTTAAAGCTAATCTTAATGTATTTAAAAGAAGTATGTTTTATTTTATTTTGTATCTTTGCGCTCTCGAAATCGCACCTTACCTTATTGTTTATCAATTTATAGCAATAAAATAGGCCTAAAAATTTAAAGATACTTATGAAAGTGAAAACCATTTTAGTCTCGCAACCAGAACCTAAAATTGAAAATTCGCCATACTTTGATCTTTCAGAAAAGCAGAAAGTTAAAATTGATTTTAGACCTTTTATTCACGTAGAAGGTGTATCTACAAAAGAAATTAGACAACAAAAAGTAGATTTGACTAAATACACTGCAATTATCCTAACCAGTAGAAATGCAGTAGATCACTTTTTTAGAGTAGCCGAAGAAATGCGCTTTAAAGTACCAGATACAATGAAGTACTTTTGCCAGTCTGAAGCTGTAGCTTTTTACTTACAAAAATACGTTGTTTACAGAAAACGTAAAATTTATGTGGGTAAACGTACTTTCGCAGAGCTTTCGCCATTAATCAAAAAGTATAAAGACGAAAAATTTTTATTACCAACAACAGACAAGTTAAAACCAGAAGTACCAACCATATTAGATGGACTTGGTGTAGATTGGAAAGAAGCTATTTTTTACAGAACTGTAATTAGTGACCTATCAGACTTAGCCAACGTGTACTATGACATATTAGTGTTTTTTAGTCCATCTGGTATCGAGTCTTTATTTCATAATTTTCCTGACTTTAAGCAAAACGATACAAGAATTGCTGTGTTTGGTAATACTACAATTAAAGCTGTTGAAGCAAAAGGATTACGTGTAGACATTTCTGCACCAACACCAGAAACACCTTCTATGACTATGGCTTTAGAAAAATACATTAAAGAAGTAAATAAAGGAAAGTAAAAACTTCTCTTTAAGCAGTATAAAAAAAGCGCTATCTAATTATTTAGATAGCGCTTTTTTACTTTAACACTTGGTTTGTATTACTCAGCATAACGTTGCGGTCCGCCACGTCTAATTTCTTCGCTTGCGTAAGATTCAAACTTTTCAAAGTTAGTTCTAAACGCATTAGCTAATTTAAATGCTGTTTTGTAATATTCTTTATCATTATTCCAAGTTGCTCTTGGACTTAAAACTTCTGTTGGTACACCTGGACAACTTCTTGGTTGCGCTACACCAAATACAGAATGAATGTGATAATCGTTATAATTGTATAAACCTAAATCACCATTTAATACCGCATTAATCATAGCTCTAGTGTATTTTAGTTTAATTCTGCTTCCTACACCGTAAGATCCGCCAGTCCATCCAGTATTAACTAGCCAAACGTTTACACCTGCTTCTTTCATTTTTTTGCTTAACATCTCTGCATATTTTGTAGGATGTAAAGGCATAAAAGGAGCTCCGAAACACGCTGAAAAGCTTGGTACTGGTTCTGTAATACCTGCTTCTGTACCTGCTACTTTAGCTGTGTAACCTGATATAAAATGGTAAGCAGCTTGTGCTGGTGTTAATTTTGAAATTGGAGGCAATACACCAAAAGCATCTGCTGTTAAGAAAAATATGTTTTTAGGGTTTTTACCAATAGATGGTTTTTGGATGTTATCAATATGATAAATTGGATAACTAACACGTGTATTTTGTGTGATTGAAGTATCTGCAAAATCTACAACGCCATTATCATCCATAATAACATTTTCTAAAATTGCACCTCTTTTAATTGCTCTAAAAATATCTGGTTCTTTTTCTTCAGAAAGATCTATCACTTTAGCATAACATCCACCTTCAAAATTAAACACAGAGTTTTCTGATGTCCAACCGTGCTCATCATCTCCAATTAATTTTCTATTTGGATCTGCAGACAGTGTTGTTTTTCCTGTTCCTGATAAACCAAAAAAGATAGCTGTTTCATCATTTTCACCTACGTTAGCACTACAGTGCATTGGCAACGTATTTTTAAACACTGGTAAAATAAAGTTTAAAGCAGAAAAAATACCTTTCTTGATTTCACCAGTATAACCTGTTCCGCCAATTAAGGCTATTTTACGTGTAAAATCTAAAATAGCAAAGTTATGTTGACGTGTTCCATCTACTTCTGGATCTGCCATAAAACCTGGTGCATTTACTACAGTCCATTCTGGAGTAAAGTTATTTAACTCTTCTTCTGTTGGTCTTAAAAACATGTTATAAGCAAACATGTTACTCCAAGGTAATTCGTTAATTACTCTAATATTTAGTTTGTAATTATCATCTGCGCAAGCATACGCATCTCTTACAAAAACTTCTTTATCAGAAAGGTAAGCGGTTACCTTATCATATAATTTCTGAAATTTATCCGAATCAAACGGAATATTAATATCTCCCCACCAAATTTTATCTTCGGTAATACTATCTTTTACAATAAAACGATCTTGAGGAGAACGACCTGTAAACTCTCCAGTATTAATTGCTAAAGCTCCAGAAGATGCTTCTACTCCTAAACCTTTTTCTATAGTTACATCATGTAATTGATCAGGTGTTAGTTGATATTGTACTTGTGCATTTTTGATTCCGTACTGTTCTAACGAAATCGTTTTCGTGGATTGTGTATGGTTTACCATAATTTGTTTGTGTTGTTTAAAGTGCAAAGGTAAAATTTAATATAAATTAACGCTAAGTAAAACTTGTTAATTCTCTTTATATTTTAAAAAGTTTATTAACAATATAGCCCAAGCTGCTATTAATAAAGCGCCACCTATTGGTGTTATTAGTGCTATTTTGCTAAAATCAAAACCTGTTAAATCATTTGTAGCTAGACCATATATTGAGCCTGAAAAAAAGATAACACCTACAAATACTAAATAGAATATTGTTGATTTTGTTTTTTCTGAAATCTTATCAATAAGCCCTATAAATAACAAGAATAATGCGTGATACATTTGGTAACGTACACCAACTTCAAAAGTTTGCAATTGCTCTGCATCTAAAACTTCCTTTAATCCATGAGCCCCAAAAGCACCGATTATTACGCTTGTTAAACCTAAAAATGAAGCTAAAATTAGAATTCTTTTATTCATAATAATTTAATCTTAACACAAAAATACAGTAAGTATTTATTAAATTCGTATAAAAATATAAGATACTTTAAAAATATTACATAAAAATTAAAAATAGTTAATAACCTTTATGCGACATATATTAGTTATAGGTTCCGGAAAATCAACCTCTTACTTATTCAAATATTTATTAGAACAATCTGAAACTGAAAATCTGCACATTACCGTTGGTGATTTAGACATTGATAATGCTAAAAAAATGATTGGTAATCATAAAAATGCTACAGCTATAACTCTAGATGTCTTTGATAAAAACTCTAGAGAAGATGCTGTTAAAAAAGCAGATATTGTTATCTCTATGCTACCTGCAAGATTTCATATAGAAGTTGCTAAAGATTGTGTGACCTACGGTAAAAATATGGTTACAGCATCTTACATAAGTGACGAGATGCAAGCTTTAGACCAACAAGTTAAGGATAAAGGTTTAGTTTTTATGAACGAAATTGGTGTAGATCCTGGTATTGACCACATGAGCGCTATGCAAGTGATAGACCGTATTCGTGATAAAGGCGGAAAAATGATACTATTTGAATCATTTTGTGGCGGACTTGTAGCGCCAGAAAGTGATAACAATCTTTGGAACTACAAATTTACTTGGAATCCAAGAAATGTTGTTGTTGCAGGACAAGGTGGCGCTGCTAAATTTTTACAAGAAAACACCTATAAATATATTCCTTATCACAGATTATTTAGACGTACCGAATTTTTAGAAATTGAAGGTTTTGGACGCTTTGAAGCTTATGCTAATCGCGATTCTTTAAAATACCAAAGCGTTTACGGATTAGATAATATCAGGACATTATACAGAGGTACAATGCGTCGTGTAGGATTTTCTCGTGCTTGGCAAGCTTTTGTTTTATTAGGCATGACAGACGATAGCTATACCATAGATGATAGTGAAAACATGAGCTATCGCGACTTTGTAAACTCTTTTTTACCATACAGTCCAACAGACTCTGTAGAGCTTAAATTTAGACACGCATTAAAGATAGACCAGGATGATATGGTTTGGGACAAGTTTGTAGAGCTTGATATTTTTAACCCTAATAAAATGGTCGAACTTAAAAAAGGAACACCAGCGCAAATCCTTCAAAAAATATTAATGGATAGCTGGACACTAGCACAAGAAGACAAAGATATGCTAGTGATGTATCACAAATTTGGATACGAGTTAGATGGTAAAAAACACCAAATAGACTCGACAATGGTTTGTTTAGGCGAGGATCAAACCTACACAGCTATGGCAAAAACAGTAGGCTTACCCGTTGCAATAGCTACATTAGCCATATTAAATAAAAAAATTACAACACCAGGTGTACAACTTCCAATAAACAAAGAAGTGTACACACCAATTCTTGAAGAATTAGAAAATTATGGTATAATTTTTAAAGAAACCGAAGTACCTTATTTAGGGTATAACCCTTTAAATATTTAAGATTATTATAGCGTTACCGTACCGAAAACATCGGTACGGTCGGGCTATTCATTGCAATTCCTCGCTCGTACCTCGCTGTGGGATTTACATTACTATCCCTAACGCGCTAGCCAAAGGTAATTACACAAAATAAAGTTTTAGTTTAAAACAAAATACTTACTTTTATCTTTTAAACTATAAGCTTAAATCTTTTGAAAACTTCAAATAACAATATTATCATAGACGGTATTGACAAGAAAATATTACGCGCACTTATGGAAGATGCCCGTACACCTATATTAGAAATTGCTAGACAAGTTGGTATTTCGGGCGCTGCAATACACCAACGTTTACGTAAGCTAGAAAAATCTAAACTTATTGCTGGATCTAAATTTGTCATAAATCCTAAAGTTTTAGGCTATACTACTATGGCGTTTGTTGGGATTTATTTAGATAAAGCCATTAGTAACCCGCAAGCTGTAAAACAATTACAAAAAATACCTGAAGTTATCGAGTGTCATTATACTACAGGTAATTGGAGTATTTTAATTAAGATTCTTTGTAAAGACAACTCGCATTTAATGCACTTATTAAATAGTCAAATTCAATCTATAGAAGGCGTATCTAGAACAGAAACATTTATTTCTTTAGATCAACAGATAGAAAGACAAATTAAAATCTAGATTCTAGATCGCTACGCTTTTAGAATAAAGAGAAAAGAACAAAAAAAAACACCTCAAAATTTTAAAATTTTGAGGTGTTTTTTTGCGTTAAGGATTGAGCAACTGTCGGAGCACATCTTTGATTGCGACTTGCGAAAGCCTGACGCACTTTTGCCATTAAAAGCAAAAGTGTGTAACGCCCAAACATTAATCTAGTCTCTGGACATAAATAATTGAAGTATATACCAGAATAATAACATTACTGAAGCAAATATACCCAAAGCTGCACCTACGTATTGATCACCAGTATATTCATATTTTACTTTAGATGTTTGATATAAAATTGCTGCTCCAGCAAACACAACCATTCCTACAGAAAACCACAGTCCTAAATCAAAACCAAAAATAGTTCCTGCAACGATTAATCCAATTGCTACAAAGCTTCCTATAACCAAACCTGTTTTAAGGAAAGAAAAATTCTTATTTGTCATGAATACTGTAGCTGTTAAACCTGCAAAAAGGCAAAGTGTAATTATTGCTGCTTGAGTTAACATTTCTGATCCTGTAGAATGATATGCCGCAAGATATATCATTGGTAAAAAAATGATTGCTTCTAAAAGCACATAGAGTCCTAATCCTAAGTATTGGGTTTGTTTTGAAGGATTATGAGCAAGTTTATCTGCCATACTACTTCCAAACCAAAAAAGACCCAAGACTATTAACCAAGAAAAGCTACTTCCAAACATAAGGTTAATTAATGAAATAACTGCATCTTCAAACATACCTATAAAGATATACTCTAGTAGTATAAAGGCTAAAATTGCCAATGCAACGTGAGTATAAGTTTTACGATAAAAAATAGCTTTTTCGCTATCTTCTAAATTGCCAACTAATATTGGACCTTGAATTTGATTTTCCATATAAAAATTATTGTTTAATTAGATTTTAAATATAAACAAAAAATCCGAAGAAATCGTTTTACTCTTCGGCTTGATTTATAATCTAATACTTATTTGTTTAATCTCGACTTCCAAATACTTGTAATGCCCAATATAGTAATGAGGCTAAAGCACCAATTGCTGCAACTAAATAGGTTCTTGCTGCCCATTTTAAAGCATCTTCACTACCTTTATATTCTTCTGGAGTTACCATATTTTTAGCTTTTAACCATGCTAATGCACGGTTACTTGCATCGTACTCTACAGGTAAAGTGATAAAACTAAATAAGGTAGCAAATCCCATCATAATTAATCCAGCAACTGCTACATAAAAACCACTACCGCCTAAAGCATTAGATGCCATTAATACTATACCACCAATTACAACCCATTGTGACATACTTGATGTAACTTGCACAATTGGCACTAGTTTAGATCGCATCGTTAAATATTGATACGCTGTAGCATGTTGTACAGCGTGACCAACTTCGTGAGCTGCTACTGCTGCTGCTGCTGCATTGGCATGACTGTATACTACTTCACTTAAATTAACGGTTTTATCTACTGGATTGTAATGGTCTGTTAATTGTCCTCTTGTAGAAATTACTTTTACATCTTGTATACCATGATCGGCTAACATTTTTTCTGCTATTTGTGCGCCTGTCATTCCGTTGCGTAAATGTACCTTAGAGTAATGTGCAAATTTTCGTTTTAATTGACTACTTACCATACCACTTATTAATGCAATAACACCTATTAGTATGTAGTAACCCATATATCCTGTAAACATGTTTTTCTCTTTTTAATATTAATGATTTAAATATAACAAAAAGTAAGCCAATTTAATGTTAGGTAATTTTGTCAGATTTTTGCTTTATCAACTTTGCTTTCTGAATTACCATTACAGGATAACTTGTCACTTCCAGTGAATTATTGTACCTATTAGGTTTTAGGTTTTAATAAAAATAACCTCATCTATTGCTCAAAGTTCTCGATACAACGCTCCTTACGTCGCGCCACTCGAACTGACGCATTGGAATTAAAACTATCCGTCACTTCGAGTGATTTGTGAGGTACGAGCAAATTGTATCGAGAAGTATAAAAAAAGCCTTCAAAAATTATTGAAGGCTTTTGTGGTATTTTTAATCATGTCATGTCGAACTCACGTGAGACATCGCACACGATATGTAATAATTATGTGATTTCTCCTAGCGTCGAAATGACTCAACGTTTTCTTATTTAAAACTCCTATGAACTCAGTGTGATATTTTATCCAAAAGAGATTCCTGCTTTTGCAGAAATTTATCCTACGATATTCACAATTTTACCTGGTACAATAATTACTTTTTTAGGTGTACGACCTTGTAATTGTTCTTGTGTTTTTTCGTGAGCCATAACGGTTTTTTCTATTTCGTCTTTGCTCATATCCAATGGTAATTCAAGTGTAAAACGCATTTTACCGTTAAATGAAATTGGATAATTCTTACTGCTTTCTACTAAATGTTTTTCTTCAAAAACTGGGAAAGGCGCTGTAGAAATTGACATTTCATTACCTAATTGATGCCATAACTCTTCTGCAATATGTGGTGCGTATGGCGATACTAAAATTAGTAATGGTTGTAAAATATCGCGACTTGTACATTTTTGCGCCGTCAGCTCGTTAACTGCAATCATAAAAGTAGATACCGATGTATTGAAAGAGAAATTCTCAATATCTTCTTCTACCTTTTTAATGGTTTTATGTAAGGTTTTTAAGTTGTCTTTTGTAGGTTCTGCATCGGTAATTTTTAAACCGTTATCGTCTACGTATAACTTCCATAATTTTTTAAGGAAACCATGCACACCTGTAATACCAGCAGTATTCCAAGGTTTTGCTTGTTCTAACGGACCCAAAAACATCTCATACAAACGTAAGCTATCTGCGCCGTAATCTTCACAGATTTGATCTGGATTAACCACGTTGTATTTTGATTTTGACATTTTTTCGACTTCGCGATAAACTTTAATTATAGTTTCTTCATTTATATCATTACTTTCAACAATATTCTCTCCGTCAAAATAATTTGCGTTTCTCAGCAATTCATATCTATTGTCATTAGTCATTTCTGTTAAATTCAATTGATTATTTAAAGTCACATAACTAATATCAATATTTGTTGTCTTAAAAGCATTGTAGTATAAATCATACCCTTTTAACCTAGAGTTAAAGTCTTTGTGAAACTCAAGTTTCTCTTTTAAAAATTCCTTTAATTTAGGAGATAAATATTCTATCTTTCCTGACTTGTGTTTTAGCTCATCAAAAAACTGTTTAGTGATTATTAACTGAACAAAACCATTTTCATTTTTATCATTCTTGACAAATCTACCTTCAATAACATATAAGAAAGCACTTTCTCCCAAAATCATTCCTTGGTTTATTAGCTTTTTAAAAGGTTCGTCTACGTTTACAAAATTTCTATCTTTTAAAAACTTAGTCCAAAAACGTGCATATAATAAATGTCCTGTAGCGTGCTCGCTTCCGCCAATGTATAAATCTACATTTTCCCAGTAGTTAAGTGCATCTTCGGTTGCAAATGCGTTACCACGATTGGCTTGTTCTTCCATATATCTAAAGAAATACCAAGAACTTCCTGCCCAACCTGGCATGGTGTTAAGCTCTAAAGGAAATACCGTTTTATCGTCTATTTTATCGTTGCTAACCACTTGGTTTAATTGCATATCCCAAGCCCAAACATCTGCACGACCCAATGGTGGCTCGCCAGTTTCGGTTGGTAGATATTTTTCTACTTCTGGTAAGGTAATTGGCAAGTGTTTTTGGTCTATCATTTGTGGCATACCATTAACATAATACACCGGGAAAGGTTCTCCCCAATAACGCTGACGACTAAATACTGCGTCGCGTAAACGGTAGTTGGTTTTTCCTTGTCCTTGTCCAATTTGTTCTAGCTCAAAAATAGCGCGTTTGGTTGCTTTTTTGTAGTTCATTCCGTTAAGGAAATCGCTATTAGCTATCACGGTTTTTTCTTTATCTGCAAACGCTGCTTCGCTTATATCTACACCTTCAAAAATATTTGGGATTTCGATATTAAAATGTTTAGCAAAATCGTAATCACGTTGGTCGCCACAAGGTACAGCCATTACTGCTCCAGTACCATAACTAGCTAGTACGTAATCTCCAATCCAAATTGGGATTGGTTCTTTTGTAAACGGATGCTCTGCATACGCACCTGTAAATGCACCAGAAATGGTTTTTACATCTGCCATACGGTCGCGTTCGCTACGTTTTGCAGTTGCTTCGATGTAAGCGTTTACCTCATCTTTTTGTTCTGGTGTTGTAATTTTTGAAACCAAATCGTGTTCTGGCGCTAAGGTCATAAAACTTACGCCAAAAATAGTATCTGGTCTTGTGGTGAACACTTCGATAGTTTCATCATGATCTTTTACGTTGAAAGTTACAGATGCTCCAACTGATTTACCTATCCAGTTACGCTGACTTTCTTTTAACGCATCTGTCCAATCGATGCTATCTAAACCTTGTAATAATCGCTCTGCATACGCCGAAATACGCATAGACCATTGTGTCATTTTTTTACGCACAACAGGATGACCGCCTCGTTCTGACACACCATTTACAATCTCGTCGTTAGCCAAAACGGTTCCTAAAGCCGGACACCAATTTACTTCGGTTTCGGCTAAATACGTTAATCTGTATTTTAATAATATGTCTTGTTGTTTTTCAGATGAAAAGGCTTGCCATTCTTCAGCAGAAAATGTTTCAACTGTTTCGTCACAAACAGCGTTAACTGTTGTATTTCCTTCTGAAGAAAAAAGTGCTTCTAATGTTGAAATGTCTTCAGCTTGATCTGTATCTACGTTATACCAAGAGTTGAACAGTTGAATGAAAATCCACTGCGTCCATTTATAATACTCTGGATTACTGGTACGTACTTCTCTACTCCAATCAAAAGAAAATCCAATTTTGTCTAACTGTTTTCTATAAGTAGCAATGTTGGTTTTTGTTGTAATTGCAGGATGTTGTCCTGTTTGGATAGCATACTGTTCTGCCGGTAAGCCAAAGCTATCATAACCTTGCGGATGCAATACATTAAAACCTTTATGGCGTTTGTAGCGTGCATAAATATCACTAGCAATATACCCTAACGGATGTCCAACATGTAATCCTGCTCCAGACGGATAAGGAAACATGTCTAACACGTAATATTTAGGTTTTTCGCTGTTGTTTTCGGCTTTAAAAGTTTCGTTTTTGGCCCAATACTGTTGCCAATGGTCTTCTATCTTTTTAAAATCGTATTGCATCTTGTTGTTTTTCGGCTTATAAAAGGGCAAATTTAAACTTATTATAACAATGTTGAAAGTTTAAACGTTGTAAACATTAAGCAATCCAAAATATTTATATTTTTACGGTATAATCTAACATCGTTTTATGAGTTCATCTTTTGACAGATATCAAAAAAGACGTTTAATTTCGTCTTATTTTTCAGTTGTAATTAGCATCGCTTTAGTACTTTTTCTATTAGGAATTGTTGGCTTTTTATTGCTTAACGCGAAAAAAGTAACCGATTTTATGAAAGAAAACGTAAACGTCACGGTATACTTAAAAGACACTGCTAAGGATGTTGAAATAAAACAACTTGAAAAAAGTCTAGCGCTTGCAGACTATGTAAAAACAACCGATTTTGTATCTAAAGACGACGCTGCAGAAGCAATGAAATCTGAATTTGGTGACGATTTTATGGATCTAGTTGGTTATAATCCTTTACAAAATAGTATTGATGTAAAGTTGAAAGCCGATTTTTTAACTAACGAAAAGTTAGAAGAATTAACTGCTTTAGCACAAGAAAAAAGCTTTGTAGACGAAGTTAAATACGACGAAAGTCTTGTTGAACTTATTAATAGCAACGTTAAAAAAATAAGCTTTTGGGTGTTGTTACTTAGTGCTATCTTCACTTTAATTGCTGTACTTTTAATTAATAGTTCTATTAGATTATCTGTTTACTCTAAACGATTTACTATTAAAACCATGCAAATGGTTGGTGCTACAAAAAGCTTTATACGCAGACCTTTTGTTTGGAAAAGCATAAAACTTGGTATTCTTGGTGCTGTTGTAGCATTAATAGGACTTGGTTTTGTTGTTTACTACGTCGATAAAATGTTTCCAGAATTAGCACTTAGACAAAGTTTAGTCTTAATTGGTGGTTTATTTTTAGCCGTTTTCTTATTAGGGATTATAATCACTTGGATAAGTACACATTTTGCTACACAACGTTTTTTAAATTTAAAAACTGACCAGTTGTATTAAACAACTTTAACAGCTTTTAACGTTAGCGTTAACAATACTTCACACAATAGCACGTTATCTTTACTTAACCAAAAAATTAAGTGCGACTGACCATACCATTACATTAACAAATTTAATTAATCCCTAAAATTAACGGTTATGAAAAGAGTAACGTTTGTATTGATAGGTCTTATAGCAATTGTAATTTACATTGCCAAAGCAAAACCAGAAGCTAATAATAAAGTAGCACAAGTAGAAAAGGTAAGTCCAAAAAAACATACCATTAAACATATATATGATTAATTTAAAAAGTTTAAATTTGTCTTATAAATAATAAATCATCGTGGGCGAAAGTAAAAACAAGAACAAAAACAATCTTAAAACCGAATTGGTTTTTAAAAAGCACAATTATAAGTTTATGTTCATAGGTCTTGCTCTTATGGCGCTTGGATTTATACTTATGTCTGGCGGTGGAAGTGATGACCCTAATGTGTTTAACCCAGAAATTTTTAGTTGGAGACGCATTAGACTAGCACCAACATTGGTTATTATTGGTCTTGGCGTACAGGTTTATGCAATACTATCTAAGCCTAAAAATTAATCTACCCTTTATAATTTTGATTTAAGTATAAAATCTTTAGTGATTTGATTTAAATAAGTCTCTGTATTTGCTAAAGCATCTTCAAAGTTTTTTGCTTTATCCATAATGGATGCGCTGTATTGTATGCCTATTTTTTGAAGTGCCTCTTGACTTAAATCTACACTACCACAAAATGTTGCTACTTTAATCCCTTTTGATTTTGCAGATTTTAAGATACCATCTATTGCTTTACCTGAAAGTGTTTGACTATCTAGCTTGCCTTCTCCTGTAATAATCCAATCTGCGTTTTTTATTTTATTATCAAAATCGGCTATTTGTTTTACTAATTCTATTCCTGGTGATAGTGTTCCGTTTAAAAAAGTTACGCAACCTGCACCCATTCCGCCAGCTGCTCCTGCTCCAGAAATGTCTTGAACATTTGTATTGAAATGAGCGTCTAAAACTTTTGAAAAACTTTGAAGACCTTGATCTAAAAATTCAATATCATTTTTTGAAGCACCTTTTTGTTTTGCATATACATGCGCTGCACCATTTGTACCAAAAAGCGGATTTGTGACATCGCATGCTATTTGTATGCTAACTGATTTTAATTGTGAATCTACATGCGTATCATCAATAGATTTAATATTAATTAGCTCTCTACCAATTGGCTTCACTTGGTTATTAGTTTCATCTAAAAAACGATATCCTAAAGCGGTTGCCATACCAATTCCGCAATCGTTAGTAGCACTTCCGCCAATTCCTAAAATGATGTGTTTTGCACCTTTATTAATCGCATCGAGAATTAATTGTCCGGTACCAAAGGTTGTGGTATTCATACAATTTTGCTCTTCTGGTTTTAAAAGCTTTAAACCTGATGCTTCAGCCATTTCTATAAAAGCTGTTTTAGACTCTTCGGCATATAGATAGTTTGCCTTTACCTTATTAAATACCGGATTATTAACTTCAACTTCTATATTGTTTCCGTTAAGGTAATAATTAACAACTTCAATAGTACCATCTCCTCCGTCTGCTAAAGGCACGTTAATGACCTCTGCATTGACGGTTTGCTTTAAAATTGGTGCTACGATGTTACAAAACTCTAAGCCTGTTAATGAGCCTTTATATTTATCTGGTGCTAATATAATTTTCATTTTTTAGCTTAAAATATTAGGTAGAAATGAACTTACTATAAGTATAAAAACAAAGAATGAAATTAGTATAATACTTTCCTTTTTAAATAGGTCTTTAAAGCTAACTTTATAGTCCATCTCTATTTGTTTTACAGGTACTTTATGGGTTAATTTACTCACTAAAATCGCAACTAAAATTGCTATTATAAATCCTGTAAGATTGTACCAAATCCAAAAAATATCAGGCACATTATTATATCCTAAATCTGCTAATGCTAAATGAATAGAATCTTGACCCGAATAAAACTGACCTTGTGTAAAAAAGTAGACTAACTCTGGTAAGTATTTAAAAATAAGGTTAACTGCTACCGATGTTATAATGGCAGCATTCATACCAATATGATTAACTTTTTTTAAGAATATTGCAATAACAAAAGCGGCTAATATTGGTCCATAAAACAAGGATGTAATAGCATTAATAAGCTCTATAACTGTGCTTTGGCTATTACCAAAAAGATATGCTGCAAGTATACAAACTACACCCCAAAAAACAACAAGCCCTTTAGATAACACCATATAGCGTTTTTCGGACAGCTTGTTTTTTCCGCTATTAAAAAAATCTTCGATAGTTACAGCACTTAACGAATTAATGGTAGAACTTAACGAAGACATTGCTGCAGATAAGATACCAACCATTAAAATACCGATTAGTCCGTTTGGCAAATATTTGGTAATAAATACAGGCATCATTAAATCTGGTTTTATACCAGAAGCTGCATATTCTGCAGGATAATGCACACGCGTTGTTTCTTGTATGCTTTGGTAAAACTCTGGAATATTACTAACTAAATAGCCAATAATTAATCCCATAATACAGTATACCAATACTACAGGAAATCTTAGCAGTCCATTAGCCATTAAAAGTTTTCTAATTGTACCTTCGTCTTTTGCAGATAATAAGCGTTGTGCTTGGGTTTGGTCTGTACCGTAGTACGATAAATACAAAAACAAACCACCTAAAAGCATTGGCCAAAAGCCATATTCTTCACCTTGGAAAATTCCTAAATTAGACAGATCTATTACCTGTAATCTTTCGGTATTAAAACCTGTAAATGTTCCGGTATCTTCCATTAAAGAATAACCAACAATAAGGCAAATTATTAATCCTGAAAACAGAATTATCATTTGTATTGCGTCGCCCCAAACAACAGCTTTCATACCACCTTGATACGAATAGATAAGTGTTACAATACTTATAATAATTAACGTCCAATGAAAACTTATACCTACTACAGCTTGTATAATTAACGCCATAGTAAATACCATTACACCTGTTCCTAAAGCTCTACTAATTTGAAAAACAACACTAATTAATTTTCGAGTGGATTTAGAAAAGCGACGTTCTAAATATTCATAAATACTAACAATACCAGATTTGTATAAAGGTGGAATTATGAAAAACATTATACCAATCATAGCTAGAGGAACACCAAACTCAAAGGTTAACCATTTTAATCCTCCGTTAGCTTTTAAACCAACAAAAGCTGGTGCTGAAATAAAGCTAATGGCAGATAATTGGGTTGCCATAGTTGATAAACTTAGTGGAAACCAACCTAAGCTTTTTCCTCCTAAAAAATAATCTTTAGAATCTTTATTTTCTTTGAAGAAATAGCCCATAGCCACAAAACCTATGAGGTAAACAATAATAATGGTGTAATCTAGCCAATTCATTTAGTTGCTTTTTAGTCTTTTAATAAATCTAGTAATAATGCTGCACTCCAAGAAAAGTTATTCCCTCCGTAACCAGCATTTTCTGTTACAGATTTTCTAGAATCGAAATATTCGTAGAAACCATATTTTTCGATTAGCGTAATAGAATCTTCTTTTACACGATTAGCAATATCTGTAAACCCATAATTATTTAGGCCATTATAAAGCATCCAATTAAGATTTATCCAAATTGGTCCACGCCAATATTTTTTAGGATTAAACCTATCACTTTCTGGGTCGAAAGATGCACAAAGATAACGGTCTTCTCCTCCAAACTTTTTAATTAGCGTTTTTACCATTACCTCAGCATGTTCTTTTGTTGGTATATTGGAAAATAAAGGTGCAAAAGATGAAGACGAAAGATGTTCTATCTGCTTTTCGTTTCTTAAATCGTAGTGTACGTAACCTCCTAATTTTTCGTTATAAAGCTTTTCGTTAAATCTTGTTATTGCCTTTTCTTGCCAAGCTTTTAATGTACTTATTTTATCTTCGGAATCGCCAATCATTTCATACAACTCAATTAATGCTTCGTTAGATTTAATAAGCATAGCATTAAATAATGGGTCTTGTACTAAGAATGGTGATAATTCTGCAATTTTTGCGTCATCATAGTTATGCGCTTTTGCAATTTCAATTAAATGAAGATAGTAATCATACTCTCTATTTGTTGGTCTTTGTGCTGCATCGACGTGTGTGGTATCTCGTCTTTCAAACTTATAGTTTGGCGGATCCATAGTCTCCCAAATATCGTCCCAAATTGGTGAATTGTCTGTACCAGATTCCCAATTATGATATATGAAGACTAATCCTTCTTGATTTGGGTCTCTGTGGTTGTAAAAATGTTGATGGTTAAAAAAAACTTTATCTATGTTTTGCTTGATAAAATTTAGCATATCCTCTTTATCATCTACAATATCATAAATTTCTTTAAGCACAAATCCCAGTACTGGCGGTTGCGTCATACCAGTTGTTCTATGACTTTTAGATGCTAATGGATGAAGTTTTGATAAGTGAAAATCTGGACCAGGAAAATAGGTGTCACTATCGTTATGAAATACGATGTGAGGAATAAATCCATTTTCCCATTGTGCGCTTAATAACGCTTCTATTTCTCGTTTTGCTTTGTTACTATCGTAATGGGCAAATCCGATAGCTATGAAGCCTGAATCCCAATTCCATTGAAAAGGATATAAGCCTTCACAAGGTATTGTAAATCCTTTATCTTCATTAAAATTAGCATCAAGAATATGTTTTGCTTTTTCTTGTAGGTTGTCTTTACTCATAGTTTGGTTTAATATAAAAATTGTAAAAAAAGCATCGGCATTACGATAAATAATACCAATGCTTTAAGACATAATTAAATAATTTTAGAAATTAAATGTAGTGGTAATAAATAATCGTCTTGGTAATATTGGTCTTCCGTAAAAGAAGTCACCATCTGCAGATTGTCCTGCAATACCAGCTCTTGGATTTCCTTCTGTAAGTCCAGAACTATCAAATAAGTTAAATACAGAGAATCCTACTCTTAAATTGCTATTGTCTTTAGTTTTAAAAGTATATCCTGCACCTAATCTTGCTATAGTAATTGCGTCTAACTCTACGTTATTAGTATCGTCTGTAAATTTTGCACCAGTATGGTTAAGTGAAAATAAAGCGTCAAACTGGCTATTGTCATAATTTAGAGCAAACGATCCTAAAAAGTTAGGTTGCCTTCCTATTTCATTTCCTTCGTTAATTGTAGTGATGCCTCCATTAACTAAATCTTCAGTTTGATTTGTTGTAATTTCATGATTTTGATACGTTAATGTTGCTGATGCTGTAAATGCATCTGTTATTTTATAGTTACCAGTTGCTTCTAGTCCTAATGTTTTTGTAGATTGTTCGCTACGACCTTGGTCTACTAACTCTCCGTTAACAATTGCTTGATCAATTCTAATACGATCACTTAACCCTACGTAATAAGCTGCAGCAGAACCTGAGAACTTAGATGTACCAAATTTTGCTCCTATTTCTCCTTGTAAAATTGTTTCAGCGTCATAATTTGTGTCTCTAATTCCTGGTTTTGGTGCAAAACCACGTTGTTGTGGGAAAAAGAATCCTCTTGAGAAGTTAGCGTATAAATTTGTAGTTGCTGTTAGTTTATATAAACCTGCAAGTGATACAGCCCAATCTGTTGCTTCAATTTCACCTGTTGTAAATGTACCGTCTGTATATCTTACGTTTTGAAGATCTGAAGTTAAATTAGCATCATCATAAACTTGGCTTTCTGCTAAGTTTCCTCTTCTAAATGTTCCCTTTGTAGATTCTATTCTAAAACCAACATCAAAACGCCATTTATCTAAAACCATCTCGTCAGTAATATAAAATGCTGTTCTACTTTGGTTTAAAAAGTTATTAGTTGTCATACCTATTCTGTTATATAAACCTCCTTGAGAGTAAATAACATTATCTCCACCAGCATTTGTATAACTTAAGTTTATAAGACGTGGATTATTATTAAATTCTGAAAGTACTCTATATTGATAATTAACATCTTCTGCTTCTGTACGTGCCAAGAATGTACCCGCTGTATAAGTATGTATACCGTTTTCTGATTTAAAAACTAAATTAGCCTCTCCAGAATAGTCTGTCATTGGTCTTAATCTATCAATGTGTAAATTTTCAATTACTAAATCATTACCATTAATTTGTTGTCCTGATCCACCTAAATATTTTGCAGTATAATCTATGTTATTTGGTGCCACAGCAGACACATAATCTGATAAAGTAATTGGGTTACCATAATTACCGTTACCTCCAACATATAAAGCAAAATTGTGTTGATAATTAGCATATTTTACTTTAGACTTAAATTTTAAATTATCTGTTAAATCGTAATTAAAGTCTGCTAAAATATATCCTCCTTTAGTGTAAACACCATCTCCTATAGGGCTGTCATAATTTCCGCCAGGTGTTAAAAAAGATGTGTTAGCCAATTCTCCTGTTAATAAAGATTGTACCTCATCACCATCATTACCATTTAATCGCTCTCTTGATCCTCCTTGAAGAGGTAAAGGCATAAAAAATTGTGCGCGGTCATTTATAAACTGACCATGTACTGTAAAAAATCCTTTATCAAATTTTTGTTTAATATTAGCTCTTAATTGAAACCCTCTAGTATCTAATCCTGTATCTATAGGACCTTCGTCTTTTCTAACAAAACCAGTTACTGCATAGTAAGTATTCGAGTCTTCTCCTCCTAATTGTCCTCCTGAGTAGAATTCAGTTTTTAATCTTCCATCTGTACCATACTCTAAATTAAGGATATTTTCATCATTAGAATCTCCTGTTTTACTAGTGTAATTAATAATACCTGCTACAGAACCAGCACCGTATAAAACTGCGGCTCCACCTCTAACAAATTCTACGCCTTTAAATCCTAAATCTGGTCTAGCATACACATCATGAGCAGAAGAGTTAAGACCAAACGTACTCATTAATGGCATACCATCGTATTGTAATGGATTAAATACGTATTGCCCGCCAGAAGGTAAACCTCTTACAAAAAGGTTAGTAGCTGTTTCTCCTCCACCACCTTCTGCAGTAATACCAGGAATACTACGTAAAACATCTGCTTGGCTATTTGCAGATAACTTTGTAATGTCTTTTTGTTTAACAGAGCTTATAGACATTGGTGTCTCTTTTTGAGATCTAAAAGTAGAAGACGCTGTAAGTACAACTGTTTCTAATGCATTTTCTCCTTCTTGTAAAACAACGTTAATATTCACTTCACTGTTATTACAATCAATACTTTGTTCAAAAGTATCAAAACCAACGTAAGACACTTGTAAAGTCTGTTGACCTGTCAAACTTGTAGTAAACGTAAAATTACCCTCAAAATCTGTAACAGCTCCAAAGTCACTATTCTTAATAATAATATTTGCTCCCATTATAGGCGTATTATTTGCATCTGAAACTTTTCCTTTAATGACAGTCTGAGAAAAGGCAGAAATAATACTAATCATCATTAAAGATGTAAGTAAAAATTTTTTCATGTTAGTTATATATTTTGTGTTAGTGAGGCTAAAATATTATCAAATAGTTAAATTTTTATCAAAAAAATTAATAGATTCGCACGCAAACGATTGCGGTAACGATTGCATAAATAAACATGAAAAAAAAGATAATTACCTTAAAAGACCTAGCTAAACGTCTAAATATTTCTCCTTCTACAGCTTCTAGAGCTTTAAATGATCATCCAGATATAAGTATAGAAACTAAACAAAAGGTAAAAGACCTTGCA
Organism: Mesoflavibacter sp.; assembly: GCF_964226795.1. Lineage (NCBI taxonomy): Bacteria > Pseudomonadati > Bacteroidota > Flavobacteriia > Flavobacteriales > Flavobacteriaceae > Mesoflavibacter > Mesoflavibacter sp. The sequence continues at coordinate 37,751 of NZ_CAXQQP010000007.1, read as the reverse complement.
AGAAATTTAAATTATGTTCCCAATCTATTTGCTAAAGGATTTAGATCTCACAGAAGTAACATTTTAGGGGTAATTGTACCTAATATTACTCATTATTTTACGACTACTTTAATTAGAGGAATCTTAGAAGAAGCAAATCTTCAAGGTTATAAAGTGATTATATCAGAATCTAATAATGATGTAAAAAAGCAAACCGAAATGCTAAATACTATGTTACAATTTGGTGTTGACGGCGTACTAATGTCTATCTCTAAGATGACAAAAGATGTTGATGATATTCTTAAAGTATTAAATACTGTACCTCTTATCTTATTTGACAAAGCCTCTAACAAAATACCATGTACACAAGTAGTTATTAATGAAGAAGAAGCTGCTTTTAATGCAGTTGAACATTTAATTAACATTGGAAAAAAAAGAATTGCAATTATTAAAGAAACAGAATATTCTTTTACTTCTGAAAAAAGGTATCATGGTTATTTAAGAGCTTTAAAAGAAAATAATATTCCATTAGATAGTAAAATAGTTTTAAGTGTAGAAGACATTTCTATGCATCAAGGAAAAAGAATGACCAATATATTACTATCCTTAAAAGAAAAACCAGATGCAATTTTTGCTATAACGGATAGTGCCGCTATTGGAGTAATTAAAACTTTAAAAAAACTTAGTATAAAAATTCCAGAAGATATAGCTGTAGTAGGATTTAGTAATTCTACAAACTCACAGATAATAGAGCCTAAATTAACAACAATAGACCAACCTGGACAAAAAATAGGATCTACAGCAGTAAAACAAATAATTGAAGAAATAAACAGCACTAATCAAATTAATGTTAATAAAACTATAGAAATAAAAACAAACTTGATTATTAGAGATTCTAGCTTCAAAATTTAAAAAACAAATGTTTACTTTTGGCCAATTAATTTATTTAAATGGAGGTTTTAGATTCAATTTTATTAGGAATTATACAAGGTTTAACCGAGTTTCTACCGGTATCGTCAAGTGGTCACTTAGAGTTAGGAAAAGCTGTTTTAGGTGATAAAAGTATTCCTGAAGAAAGCTTATTATTTACTGTTGTACTTCATTTTGCTACTGCTTTAAGTACCATTGTTGTGTTTAGAAAAGACATTTGGTCGCTTTTAAAAGGCATTTTAAAATTTGAATGGAACGACGATCTACAATTTGCTTCAAAAATTGCAATATCTATGTTGCCTGCAGTAATTGTAGGTCTATTTTTTGAAGAGCAATTAGAGCAACTTTTTGGAGGAAACATCTTATTAGTTGGTTTTATGTTATTAATTACAGCTATGCTTTTATATTTTGCAGATAAAGCTAAAAACACTAATAAAGATGTTTCATTTGGTAATGCTTTTATCATTGGTGTTTCTCAAGCAATAGCAATGCTTCCAGGTATTTCTCGAAGTGGCGCAACAATTTCGACCTCTGTTTTGTTGGGTAATGACAAAACAAAAGCTGCACGTTTTTCGTTTTTAATGGTTGTGCCTTTAATTTTTGGTAAAATTGCTAAAGATGTGTTAAGTGGTGATTTAAGTTTAGAATCTCAAAACTTCACCACATTATCTATTGGATTTATAGCTGCATTTATTTCTGGTTTTTTTGCTTGTACTTGGATGATACGTTTAGTCAAAAAAAGTAAACTATCTTACTTTGCTATCTACTGTGCTATTGTTGGATTAATTGCTATAATATATTCAATTTTAAACTAGAAAAAATGACAGGAGAAGATTACAAAGCAGGACAAGTTTTATTAATAGATAAGCCTTTAAATTGGACGTCTTTTCAAGTTGTAAACAAACTACGTTGGGAAATCAGGCAAGCCTTTAACATAAAAAAAATTAAAGTTGGTCATGCTGGTACTTTAGATCCATTAGCAACTGGTCTATTAGTGATTTGTACCGGAAAGATGACTAAGCAAATAAATACGTTTCAAGGTCAAATTAAAGAATATACTGGTACTTTTGTTTTAGGAAGCACAACGCCTTCTTTTGATTTAGAAACTGAAATTGACAACACCTATCCAACCGATAATATTACTGAAGCATTAATACACCAAACAACCAAACAATTTATTGGTGAAATTGATCAATATCCACCAGTATTTTCTGCAATCAAAAAAGACGGAAAGCGTCTTTATGAATTTGCTCGTGCTGGTGAAGATGTAGAAATTAAGTCTAGAAAAGTAACCATTGAAGCTTTTGAAATCACTAAAATTAACGGTTTAAGCTTAGAGTTTAGAGTAGTTTGTAGCAAAGGTACTTACATTAGGTCTTTAGCAAACGATTTTGGAAAAGCTTTAAATTCTGGCGCTCATCTTTCAGTATTACGACGTACAAAAATTGGTGATTTTGATGTGAAGAATGCACTTTCTATCGAAGATTTTATTAAAAATTTGCCAAAAAAGGAATAAAAAACGTCTTTTCAATATATAGCTGCGTATATTAATTACTAACAAATCAAGCTTAATTATTAATTTGTTTGCATGCAGTTTAACAATTCACATAAGGCATTAGCTATAACTTTTTTAATTGTTGGTACATTGGTACTTTCAATTTTTAATACAACTATTTTTAAGTTAGATAACGCGCAAGCTGAAACATTTTATGAAGTAGAAACTATTGAAGATATAAAAGAACAAATACCTGAAATTGAATCACAAAACAAAAGTTCTAACACTACAAATAAAGCTTTTAATACAACCGAAAATTATAAACATTACGCACAAGCTTACAAACCTATAGCGCCACCAAAAGATTATAAAAACCCTAAACTAGAAACTTATAAAAATGAAGTAATTAAAGAGACTTCAACATCTAAAAACAATGGTAATTCTTCAATTTCTGAAGAAACCATAACCAGTTTTAATAGTGTAAATAGTGTGCTTTCTAAACGTAGCCAAAATCAAAGTGCAGCACAAAGCAATGTCGCAAATACCAACAGTAATGTCTATTATTCTTTAAAAGGTCGTATAGATCAATATTTACCTGTTCCTATTTATCTATGTGACGCAAGAGGAAAAATAGTAGTAAATATTACAGTAAATCAAAACGGAAATGTGGTTAAAGTTAGCACCAATTCTGCATCAACTTCTAATAATGCTTGTTTAAAAGACTACGCTTTAAAGTATGCAAAAGAAGCTAGATTTAACAGTGCTAATAAAACTTCACAAATTGGTACTATTACTTTTGAATTTCAATAAAAGTTCTCAAAAACTCTATTGAGCTTTTCGAAATAAAGTTTTTATATTTCAAAATACTCAACGGTTTAATACTAATGTAATGCGATTTCTCCTACCGTCGAAATGACAATCCTAAGTCATGTCGAGCGTATGTGAGACATCATATAAGTAGCTAAAAGCACAGTTGAGAAATACTAAAAAATAACCTGAACTGTCATAGTTAATTGATTAATTCTAACAAGTCATTAATCACATTTTGACCTTTATCTTTATTGTACCAACGTTGTAAATCTTCTTTAAATTCGGCAGTTAACGTACCGTGTTTCTTTTTAAAATCATTAACCAGCTTGGTAGCTTCTGTTGGTCTAGGTCCATAACTATTTAAAACTGTTTTTGATGTATTATCAAATTGAATAAGTTTAGGTATTGATTTACCTCCGTTGGTTAAGAACAAATCTATTAATTGCTCATTTTCATCACGCATAACCAATTGCAAATTAATACCAGTATTTAACTCGGCAACCTTATTAATTACAGGTATTACATGTGCTGCATCGCCACACCAACTTTCGGTAAGAACAATCCATGTTTGATTTACTGTTGCATTTTTAATAGTTATTTTATCGGCTTCACTAATTTTTACCGTTTTATCCCAGCGCTTCATACGTCTATCGTTAAGCGCAGTATAATTAATTAATGCTTCAGATTGATTAGTACCTGTAGTAGCATTCTCTTCTACTAACCTGCTTAATAAAGTTCTATAATCTTGATAAGAAAGACTTTTTTTTAAGCTCTCTTCTATAACATTTGCTAAGTCTAATTGTGTTGTTTCCATAGTCTAAAATTACAGCAACTTTTAGGATAATTTAGTAACTGTTGTTACATTAGTAGTATATTTTTAAAAACCTTACAATGACAAAACACAGATGTGGTTGGTGCGTTGGTGATGCACTATACGAAGCTTATCATGACCAAGAATGGGGAAAACCTGTTTATGATGACGACACCATTTTTGAGTTTTTAATTCTTGAAACATTTCAAGCTGGATTGAGTTGGATTACTGTGTTGCGTAAACGCGAAAATTTTAGAGTTGCTTTTGATAATTTTGACTACAGAGAAATAGCAAAATATAATGAAAAGAAACTTGAAGAATTAATGCAAAATGAAGGTATTATACGCAATAGACTAAAGATTAAAGCTACAGTTACCAATGCACAAGCTTTTATGAAAGTGCAGGAAGAATTTGGATCGTTTAGTAAATACATTTGGGCTTTTGTAGACGGAAAACCTATAAAAAACAAAGTAAAAAATTATAAAGAAGCTCCAGCAAATACACCAATAAGTGATGCTTTAAGTAAAGATTTAAAAAAACGTGGTTTTAAATTTGTAGGTAGCACAGTTATATATGCACATATGCAAGCAACTGGTATGGTTAACGACCATGAGGTTGATTGTTTTAGGTATGATCAAGTTTAGTAAAATGTAGTTACTTTATATACTTTAAAAACTCATCTCTAGAAATATCTTCTGCGCCTAAACTTTCTAGGTGATTAGTATAAACTTGACAATCTATTAATTTGTAATTACTATTTTGAATAAAAGTGATAAAACCAGCTTTGCTAGCATTACTAACTTTGGTAAACATACTTTCGCCACAAAACACACCATTATTTAAATCGACACCATATAAGCCAGCAACAAGTTTTTGATCTTGCCAAACCTCGACAGATTTAGCAAAACCTAGTTGATGTAATGTGTTATAAGCCTCTACCATTCCGTTGGTAATCCATGTACTGTCTTGACCTGGTCGTTTTGCTTTAGCACATTCGGTAATAACCGCATTAAAATCCTTATTTACGGTCACTTCAAAATTACAATTACGCAACACTTGTTTCATGCTTTTAGAAACTTTTAATTTTGAAGGGAATAGCACAAATCTAGGATCTGGTGACCACCATAAAATAGTATTATCATCTTCAAACCAAGGAAAAATTCCGTTTTGGTATGCTGCTAAAAGTCGTTCTGGACTTAAATCGCCACCAAAAGCTAAAAGACCATCTTCTGTTGCTTGAGATACTGGAGGAAAAAAGTGATGTTTATTTAGAAAATTCAATGCAATTATTTTTACTTAAAATAAATATTTAAAATGAATTTGACAAAAAACCCTCAAAACCAAATAGGTTTTGAGGGTTTTTATTTCCGCGAAAGCGAAATATGTTTAAAACGGTAAATCGTCGTGCTCTTCTTCGTTTACATTATTTGCTGGTTCAAAAGCTTGTGCTGGTGGCACTTCTGGCATGCCTTGTGGTGCACTTGCTTGAACAGCTTCTATACGCCAACCTTGAATAGAGTTGAAATATTTTGTTTCACCTTGAGGATTTACCCATTCTCTACCACGTAAGTTAATGTTAACTTTTACATCTTGTCCTACTTGGTAGTTGTTTAATAAATCTGTTTTATCTTGAACAAACTCTATCATAATATGTTGTGGGTACTGCTCTTCAGTAGTTACTACTATTTCTCTTTTTCTAAACCCATTACTTCCAAAAGTCTGTGTTTCTCCAATTAATTTTACTTTTCCTTGTACTTCCATTTCTCTCTATAATTATTAAATATTCGTCTAAATTTATATTGCTATTTTACAATAATAGCATTTTCCAAGCACTTTCTACATCATTATAACTTAAAAAATCTTGTGCTTTTTTGTGTTTTTCTTCTAGATTTATTTTTGATAAATCATGTTTTTGTTTAAATGCTAATATAGCATCTTCTGTTGGTAATGTTTCTACATTTGCTAATAAACCTAAATCGTTACCTGTTAATATATTACTATTTCTAACATGTTCTGGTAAAGCGTCTACACCAATACCTAAGGTTCTTAAAGGTTTTGGTATTTCAAAAAAACCAGATTTTGCTCTGCTATAAAAACTACCTCCTGCTCTTGATACTAAGTCTAATTTTACTTGATCGATAGCTCCATTTTTATCTAAAACCTCATCATTAATATGCATTTTAACCACTTCGCATATTACTAAATTACCTGCACCACCTTCTGTACCTAGCTTAACAATTTCATTAACCTTACACTCCATTTGTATTGGGCTTTCTGCCACTCTAAAAGGTTTAACAATGTCCGATTTTAGCATGGTTAACCCTGCTTTTTCAAATTCGTTAACACCTTCAGGATATTCTGTACTACTTAATGACATTTGTTGTACAATATCATAATTTACCACATTAATTACGACTTCATTTGTAACTTCTACATTTTCTAAAGTATGTTTTGTGGTATTGCCTCTAACACGTCTTGCAGGAGAAAATATTAATATTGGTGGATTTGCACTAAAAACGTTAAAAAAACTAAACGGTGATAGGTTGGGTCTTCCGTCTTTGTCTACAGTACTTGCAAAAGCAATTGGTCTTGGTGCCACAGCGCTAAGCAGGTAACTGTGTAGTTTTGGTGTTTCTAAATCCTTTGGCAAAAATGATAACATACTACTTGTTTATTTTGTACAAAAGTACATAATCTGGCACGCAACTAAAAGCAATTTAATAGGTAACTCTCACAATATTATTAACAGAATTGCATTATATTAACAACAAAAATTAACCATCATGTTTTTTACTAAACATCGTCAGCTAGTACGTTGGATTATTATTATTGCGTCTTTTGGAATTATCTCTTTGATTTTATGGAATACCTACGTATTCTTTCAAAAATTTAAAGAAGAAGAACGCAAAAAAATGGAGATTTGGTCTTTTGCTCAACAAGACATTATCCAGAACATGGATTTAAATGGAGATATTGGCAATTTACCCCTAAAAATTTTAGAAAGTAATAACACTACTCCAATGATTAAAGTTAACGAAGATGGAACGATGGACTTTAATAACATAGACGAAAAGGAAACAGAAGACGAAACTTACCTTAAATCTTTAATAGAACAATTTAAAGGAGAAAATAAACCCATCGAAATTAAATACAAAGACAAAGTTTTATCTACGCTTTACTACGGAAATTCCCCTTTATTAAACAAACTTAAATACTATCCATTAGCGCTACTACTAATCATTTTACTATTTGGTGCAGTTGTTTACTTTTTTTATAAAAGCTCTAAAAATGCAACCGAAAACAAATTGTGGTCTGGAATGGCAAAAGAAACAGCTCATCAAATTGGTACACCACTATCTTCTTTAATTGGTTGGACAGAAATTTTAAAGACCGAAAATACCAATCCAGAATATATCAAAGAGATTGAAAAAGATATAAATAGACTACAAACTATTACTGAACGTTTTAGTAAAATAGGTTCTTTACCAACGTTAGAACGATTAGATATTGTTGAAGAAACTAAAGATGCTTATAGTTATTTAAAGTCTAGATCTTCAAAATTAATTAACTTTAGTATTGATGCTCCAGACATACCAATTTATGTAAATTTAAATAGACAATTATACGGTTGGAGCATTGAAAACTTGGTTAAAAATGCGATAGATGCCATGAAAGGAAAAGGAAATCTAAAGGTACAAATTACACCACATCAAAAATATGTAGATATTACAGTTAGCGATACTGGTAAAGGCATCTCTAAAAAAGAATTTAAAACTATTTTTGAACCAGGTTACACCACAAAAAAACGTGGTTGGGGATTGGGATTATCTTTAACAAAACGAATTGTTGAAGATTTTCATGACGGAAAAATAAAAGTACAATTATCAGAAATTGGTGTTGGAACAACCATGTTAATTTCTCTAAAAACAGTTTAATTATGCGTAAAAGTTATGCTACAATAAAACAAGTAGTTTTAAAAAATAACTGTCCAGAATGTTATAACAACTCTGGATTACAACTTACTTTTAAACAAGAGTTTTTAGAAACGACACTTCACAAAACTTTGACTCAAAAAATAAGTCATAGCTTATATTGTAACACTTGTGAAACTGAAATCTTCCCAGTACAATGGACTGACGACATTGAGCGTGTTTATGAGTATCAATTAAAAGCATTTACGCCAAAAAAAAGCTACTTAAAACTAAAACCATTTGCATTGATTTTAATAGTTGTAGCTATAGTTTTAATTGCTGCTTTAGTTACGTTTTTAATCAGCTCTTATAAGTAAGATTGTATTGCTTTTGCAGTTGCATCAAAATCTTCTTTAGTAAGTGTTTCTTTACTAATAAAGCGCGCATCTTCCATAGTGTTTAAGGGAATTAAATGTACATGCACATGTGGTACTTCTAGACCAATTACGCTTACACCAACACGCTTACATGGTATTGCTTGTTCTATAGCTATAGCAACTTTTCTAGAAAATTGCATTAAGCCTGTATATGTAGCTTCATCTAAATCAAAGATCTTATCAACTTCTTTTTTGGGAATACAAAGTGTGTGTCCTTTAGCATTAGGATTGATATCTAAAAAGGCGAAAAAATCTTCTGTTTCTGCAATTTTGTAGCACGGTATTTCACCATTTATAATTTTTGTAAATATTGAAGCCATATTGATTAATTTATAATTTAAATATAAAAAAGATTCCTGCCAAACTGAAAACATATTTCAGAATACACAGGAATTTTGTTTTTAATTTCCGCGAAAGCGAAATATTATTTATCTAGAAATTTCGATAATATCAAATTTCATAATACCACTTGGCACTTGTATTTCGGCAACTTCACCAACAGATTTACCTAACAATCCTTTACCAATTGGACTATTTACAGAGATTTTTCCTGATGCTAAATCGGCTTCGCCATCTGCTACTAGCGTATAAACCATTTCCATACCATTGGTTTGGTTTTTAATTTTTACTTTAGATAACACCAATGCTTTTGATGTATCTAATTGAGACTCGTCTATTAAACGTGCTCCTGCTAAAGCTTCTTCTAATTTAGAAATACGCATCTCTAACATACCTTGCGCTTCTTTAGCGGCGTCATACTCTGCATTTTCACTTAAATCTCCTTTATCTCTTGCTTCGGCAATTGCTTTAGATGCTTTTACGCGTTCTACATCTTTAAGTTGCTTAAGCTCATCTCTTAGTTTTTTTAAACCTTCTGCTGTATAATAAGATACTTTACTCATAATTATTTCGTTTTAAATAAAAAGACGCTGAAAAAAATTTCAGCGTAAAACGCAAAAATCTCGCATGCACGAGATTTTGTTAAGCAAATATACAAAATATTTATTTTACGCTACTTATTGTTGTAAATTTGTGTAGAATTTAGACTTTTATTTTAGAATATGAAAATCAAATTATTAGCACTTGTGTCGCTTATTATTATTAGTGTTTCTTGTCAAAAAGATGATGATAATAACAACAATAATTATATCCCTAATATTGCTTTTGACACCCAAAACTCTATAGATACATCTTTGCCTCAATACAACGATTTACAGTTTGCTGGAAACCACTTAGTTTTAAACGCTTTTGGCTACAATGCTATTGTTATTTACAATGTTGGTAATGGCAATTATGTTTCTTTTGAATTAACAGATCCAAACCATGCGCCTTCTGATTGTTCTAGATTAAGTGTTGAAGGTATTACTGCAACTTGTAATTGTGAGGATGGAAATAGTTACAACATTGTAACTGGTGCTCCTTTTGATGGTACTGACGGCAATTTTAGTTTAAAACCTTATTTTGTAGAAGTAAATGGCAGCATAATACGTGTTTATAACAATTAAAAAAACTTATTGAAAAATAAAAAAAGCACCTTAAAAAAAGGTGCTTTTTTTTTGTAATTAATTACTAATTAAAACTTTAAAGTCATTCCTAATAAAAAGTTTGTTGTGGCTTGAGGATAGTATCCTGTGTAGTAACCTGTTGTAACTCCTGTTGGGCTACTTGGGTCATTATAATCATAAGATCCAAAATAACCATTGGAAACATATTCTTTATTGAATATATTATTAACTAAACCAGAAAATATTATTGACTTAAATAATTTATTCGGTTTGATCTCATAGTTAACATTTAGATCGTTGATAAAATAACTTTCTAAAATAGAATCTTCATTATCAATATTACCCATATATTGTTCTCCTACATATTTACTTAAAAAGGATACTTGTAGGTTTTCTATAGGTGTAAAATTAATAGCGTTACCAATAACTAACTCTGGAGAGAAAGAAATATTTGTATCTCCTAAATCCACAAATTGTCCGTCTATATCTACTCCAAAATTTTTAATTTTATTGCTACTTAAAGCAACATTAGTAGATGTATTTAACATACTTGAAAGCTTAATATTGGCATCTATTTCAATACCTAACCTATAACTATCATCCACATTAACTCTTATTGGGCTACCAACATCATCTAATTCGCCCGTTAATACTAACTGGTTTTGATAAAACATGTAATATAAGTTAGTATTTACATTAACTTTATTATTCGCATAACGCCAACCCAACTCTATATCGTTTAATGTTTCGTTTTCTGTTACACCAGCTTTAAAGTCGTCACGATTTGGCTCGCGGTTAGCTCTTGCATAAGATACGTAGTAGCTATTTTTTTCTGAAGATTTATAGGTTAATCCTAATTTAGGATTGAAAAAACTAAAATCTGCATCGGTAACAAATTCATTTAAATCTGAATTTATACCGTTGGTTTTATAGCTTACAAAGCGTCCTTGTAAATCTACAAATCCTGTAAATTTAGGTGCTAGTTTAAATGTAGCTTTAGAGAATACACTAAAGTCGTTTTTTGTAGCATCACCATCATAATAACGGTCTCTAATTTGTGTGTTTGGTGCTAAATCGCTTCCCCAAATTACTTCACCAAAATGGTCATTTGTAAAACTGCTATATGAGGTACCAGAGATAACCTCTAAAGCATCTTTTTTGTAAACTACATTGGCATTAAGCACATAAAAATCGCTATCTAACCAACGACGTACAATAACATCTGAGTCGTCTTCTATTAAATTAGAAAAATCTGCTGCAGCTTCTTCTTCTTTATATTGCTCAAAATATCCTTTCCCTTTTGTATAGTTTAATCCTAGGTTTGTTGACCAATTATTATTGTAGCGTTGGTTCCAGTGTAATTGATAATGATCTTGCCAGTAATTATCTGTTTCGTTATCATAAGTATATGGATTTTGACGACGATCTTCTTCTAACTCTTCTTTAGTTAAACCGTACCATGCTTGATAAGTTCTTTCTACATTACCAAAAGTTAAGGCTTTAATTAACGTATTTTCATCTTTATAAATTCCTTGTAAAAAGTAAGATTTTAAATCGGTAAAAGCTCTATCTATATATCCATCTGAATCTATTTTTGATAACCTTCCTGAGAATTCAAAATGATCATTTAATAATCCTGTACTTAATTTTACCGTATGTTTTCTTGTATTGAAACTTCCAAAACTGTTTGAAATTTCGGCAGAAGCTTCTTCAGAAAACACATCCGTTAACAAGTTTAAACTTGCTCCAAACGCTCCAGAACCATTGGTAGATGTACCAACACCACGTTGTAACTGAATGCTTTCTGTTGATGATGCTATATCACCTAAATTAACCCAAAAAGTACCTTGACTTTCTGGATCATTATAAGGTATCCCGTTAATAGTTACATTAACACGTGTTGCATCTGTACCACGTACTCTAATACCAGTATATCCTATACCTGCTCCAGCATCACTTGTAGTAACAACAGACGGTAAATAATTAAGTAATATAGGTACATCTTGACCCAAGTTACGCTTTTGTATTTCTGCTTTAGAAACATTACTGTGCGTGATTGGCGAGTCTGCATCTACACGTACGGCTTTTACTAAAACTTCGTCTAATTGTTGGGTTTTTGTTGTGTCTTGTTGCTTTTCTTGTTGCGCATTAACACTGACTGATAACACTAAAAGTGTTAAAAAAAGAAATAAATTTTTCATTACGATTATGAAATTTATAATCGAATAAAAAGAGGTAATTATTCTTTACTATTAATAATTAATTTGTTGAATGTTAATCATACGTTTTTACTTGTAAGATTGTCCATTCTTTGTCCCTAAACAGCATTACCTGTTCTAGGTTCGTTGGGTATGATCTCAGCCTGTATGATTTAAGTTTGACTAGTATATCTTAAATCAAAAAAGCACCCCTTTTTTGAGAACGGCGCAAAGATAAATAGGTTTTTTGAAATAAAAATAAGAATTCTAACTTTTATAGAATTAATTTAAAAATAGCCGAAAAATAAAATTGCTCTTTTTTAAAATAACATCAAACTAATCAATATTAGGTTTACGTCTATTTGCTTTTTTTTCGGATTGTATTTTTTTGTTTTTTAGTCGCTTTTTAATAACTGACTTTGGCACTTTTGTAGGTTTTCTTTCTGCTTTAACCTTTAGTGCTGCTTCTAAAATCGAAAATGCTCTACTTATTGCAATTCGTTTATTTTTAAGTTGGCTTCGTGTTTCTCCACATTGCAGAATTAACACTTGATCTTTTGTTAATCTATTATAAAGCTTTTCTATTATTATTGCTTTTTGGTGTTGATTTAATACTAAAGATTCTGAAACGGAAAAACTTAATTCGATTTTTGTAGCAACTTTATTTACATGTTGCCCACCACTACCTGAGCTACGAATGGCTTTAAAGTTAAATTCTTTTTCTAATTCTTGATAAGGCAACATTAGTCTACTTGATGAGATGATTTAAGCAAATCGTTTACCGTTTTTACTGGGTTAAATGTTGCTAATGGTACTTCTACAAAAATAGTATTCCAGTTAGACATACTTCCATTCCATAATCCTGGTAATTCTAATGCTTTTATACTTTTACCGTTAACGGTTTTTTCTGTTATAAAAGCTGCTTTTGGATCTAAAAATTTTTGTAAATCATACACTTCACCTTTATAATTTTTAATACTACAAACTATATCTACAGGATTAAAATGAGTTGCTTTTTTAAGTATTTTTTTCTGTGACTTTGCTTTGGTGTCTATTTGAGCTGTTTCGACAATTTGAAGCGAAATATTAGCAGCTTCATCTTTTACCCAAAATGGTCCTCCACCAGGTTCTCCTTCATTTTTTACCATACCGCAAACTCTAATTGGACGGTTTAGTTTTTTCTGTAAATATTCTACTTGATATTTTTTAGCGTACTTTTCAAATTCTTGAGAAATTACTACGTTAAGTTTATTTTGTAAGAACGTTGCAATCTCTATTAACTCTTCTTCGGTTAGATCCTTTTCGTCTAATGCTTTGGCATAATCAAACGCTTTAGTTTTTACATCTAACAACAATCCTGCAAGGACTTTTTTATGTTTCCAAACTTGTTCTTTGCTTTTAGGAACCACAACATTATCAATATTTTTTATAAAAATAACATCTGCATTTAAATCGTTTAAGTTGTTTATCAAAGCTCCGTGACCAGATGGTCTAAAGTATAACTCTTTAGATTTTGTTCTTACAATTTCGTCCTTACTATTTACTGCAATAGTATCTGTTGATTGCTTTTGATAAGAAAATGAAATATCAAATTTGGTTTCTGTGTTTTGTTCTACTTTATCCTTAATCTTTTCAAACTCTGCTTCAAAAAGTTCTAGATGCTTGTCTGAAATTGTTAAATGTACTTTTGCTTTTTTATTAGAAGAAGCATATAACGCTGCTTCGTATAAATGTTCTTCAAAAGCAGTTGCAATATGATCTTTGTATTTATGAAATGGTAATAATCCTTTTGGGTAAAAGCTATAATTAAGCTGATTTTCTTGTAATAAAGCTTTTACAAACTCGATACGTTGTTCTTCTAGAGTTAATTTTGAATAATGCGGTTTTGTATTTTTTAAATGTTGAATAACATCGTTGTAAAACGGTAATTTTTCTAGACCTATAAAAAATAACGAAATATCTAATGCTTTTTTACGGTTAATGTATGCATTAATACTCTCGTCATTAGATTGGTATGATTGTAAAAATTGAAATAAGAATTTAAACATACGTGTTGCTGCGCCAGACGCAGGAACAAACTTAATTACATCAATATTATCTTTAGAAGCATCATATAACGAGATTAATTGTTCTTTTTCTGTATCGTTTAAATTTAAAATACCATCTCCTACAGTTGCTGCACGTTTTAAATTTATATAAGGTAAACCTGTTTTAAAAGTTTCTAATTGTTGCTTTAGCTTTTTTACAGTAATTCCTTTTTTTTCTAATAACTCTTGGTCTTTAGGGCTTAACTTCATTTTTCTTTGCTAATAATTGATTAATGTGCTTGGTGGCTAATGCTAAACGTGTTTGCTTATCGCCTTTTAATAAAACATAGGGTTTGTTATATTTTATTAAAGCTGCTTCAAACGCTTCAAACATTTCTTGTCTTTCTTCTGGTTTATCTCTTAAATCATCTGCTTCCCAAGGTGTATCAATATACGTTAAAAAGTATAAATCGTAGGTGTTTTTTAAAGCATATTTTTCTAATAATGGATCACATGTACCTGAATAATATTCTTCTGAATACACTTTAGTTTCTAATAAATCGGTATCACAAATTAAAACTGAATCTGTTTTTTGGGCTAATGTATTTTCTAATTGCATTTGACCAATAGCTATTGGCAAAAGGTCTTTAGGCTCGCAAGTTTTACGCTCGTTATTCCATTTATTTTGAAGATATTCGCGTGCATATTCTGGTACCCAAACAGAATTATAATATCGCGCTAATTGCTTAGAAAGGGTCGTTTTACCACTACTTTCTGGTCCAAAAAGCACAACTTTTATACAATTGCTTGGTTGTTGTTTAAGAGCTTTTTCCATGCTAAATATCCATAAATTGCTATTACCGTAAATCCTAAATACTGTAAACTGGTAAATGTAAATCCTTTATAGAAATATAAAGGTACAGAAATGATATCTCCTATAATCCAAAAAATCCAATTTTCAATTTTTCGTTTTGCCATTAACCACATTCCAACAAAGAAGATTGCAGTAGTTAGTGCATCTACATAAGCAACCCAATCTGTCCATTTATCAAAGGTTTTATAAACAATAAAAACAAAAATTAAAGTTGCAATAAATATAACAATACTAGCTTGTTTTTCCTTAATGGTTGTTGTAGAAATTGGTGTTACATGAGTTTGATCTACCTTTTTTGTCCAAAAATACCATCCATAAACACTCATTATAAAATAATAAGCGTTTATCATCATATCGCCTAAAAGTTCCCATTTTAGTAATAAATACACAAAAATTAGTGTACTAATCATACCTGTTGGAAAGACAAGAATTTTGTTTTGTTTAGAATACCAAACAGATAAAAACCCAAAGATTACTGCAATAATTTCTAAAACAACATCTACGGTATTATAAGTTGCATATTGACCAAAAAAGAAATCAAAAATGTGGTTCATAATCGCTTCTGTTTGTTTTTACAACTTTCATGGTTAATACACTAATATCTGTATTTTCAAAAGATGTTTTAATAGCTTGATTTAAAAATGGCATAAGCGTATCAAAGTCACCAAATATTTGTGTACTTAAAGGATTTTCAAGTACTTTAAATTCAGAATTTCTAAGTGTTTTTATAAAGTCTATAATGTGTGCCTCATAATCGTTTTGTAACGGCGACAAGGTTAAATCTACTGAAATTTGCATATTAATGTTTTAATAGTTCAAAAAACTGTTGGTCTTCTTCAAAAGCAGTACCAATAACTACCATATCTGCGCCTGCGATAAAAGCATTTTCTATTTGTGTTTTTGTTCTAATTCCGCCACCAACAATTAACGGAATATCTATTTTATTTTTTACAGATTCAATTACTTCAACCGGTACTTCGTAAGTAGCACCGCTACCAGCTTCTAAATAAATCAACTTTTTGCCTAGTAATTCTCCTGCTTTTGCTGTGTTTGTGATAGCATCTACATCTGTTCTATTTAAAGGTAACGTTTTTGTAACGCGCTGTACTGCTGTTGTTTTGCCAGATTCTATTAAAATATATCCTGTTGAAATGACTTCTAATTGTGTTTTTTCTAATAAAGGTACAGCTTGCACTTGCTTGTCTATTAAATAGTCGGCATTACGTCCTGAAAGCAAAGACAAAAACAAAATAGCATCTGCATCTTTTGAAATTTGTGTGACATCACCAGGAAATAAAACTATTGGTAAATCGGTAAGCATTTTAATCACTTCTACTAACGCTTGTGTTACGTTTTGCCCTACTTCACTACCGCCAATAAAAACATGTGTTATTATAGAATTATTGACTTTATCTATAAATTGCAATGCATTTTTAAGCTGAAATTTATCTGGATCTATTAACACTGCTAATAGCTTATTTCCGTCATTTTTAGCTTGTAATATATGGTTGTAAATGTTCATTATTCAATAACGTAAGCGCAAGTAAATCCTTCAAATTCTAAGAAGTGTGAGTTGTATCTTTTTTTTAGCCCATTGTAATCAATCCAACACACTGTTTCTTCATCTTTAATAGAAAAAGGGATAACTAAAAAGTGCTCTCTAAACAACATTCCTGGTGTTGCAAATAGTTTATATAAAGACTCTTTTATGCCCCAAATTACGGTTAGTTTATTAATATAATCTTTAGCTTCAGTATCTAAATACTCAAACTCATATTCGACAAATTTCTTAGCTATTTTCGTAATTTTTTCGCGCTGCATTTCTATATCAATACCAACTTTATTATCACTAATAATAACTCCAGAGAATGTAAAACTGTGCGTGATAGAAATATGCTTTCCGTCTTTTAAATGTGGTTTGCCATTTTCATCATAAAATAAATCTTGATCGGTATAACCAAACTCTCGTAACAAGTGTCTAACACTTAAAAAACCACGTTGATGTAATTCGCTTTTCATTCCTAAAACTCTGGTTAAACTTTCTGGTTTTAAGTCTAAAGCCGATAGTAAATCGTCATAAGATTCTTCAATTTTCCAAATTTTAACAGTAGTTTGGCTATTAGGAGTAATGGATTTGTAAAGAGGCATTTAATATTCTAAATGTTATTAGTTATCTTTGCAACGCCTAAGGCGATTTTGGCATTTTATATAGCGAATTTAGTTATTTTAAAACACTAAAACCAAAGTTTAGCCCTTTAATAAACATAGAAAAAATTTAGAAATGAGTACAAAAACAGTCCCATACGTTCCTAATAAGGTAAAAGATATGTCTCTAGCAGATTGGGGAAGAAAAGAAATTGAATTAGCCGAAGCAGAAATGCCAGGTTTAATGAGTTTACGTGAAGAGTATAAAAATGAGCAGCCATTAAAAGGCGCACGTATTGCTGGTTGTTTACATATGACCATTCAAACTGCTGTTTTAATTGAAACTTTACAGGCTTTAGGTGCAGAGGTTACTTGGAGTAGCTGTAACATTTTCTCTACACAAGATCAAGCTGCTGCTGCTATTGCTGCCGCAGGAACTGCTGTTTATGCATGGAAAGATATGACAGAAGAAGAGTTTGACTGGTGTATCGAGCAAACCTTATTTTTTGGAGAAGATCGTAAGCCTTTAAACATGATTCTTGATGATGGTGGTGATTTAACTAATATGGTTTTAGATAAATACCCAGAATTAGCTTCTGGTATTAAAGGTTTGTCTGAAGAAACTACGACTGGTGTACACCGTTTATACGAGCGTGTTAAAAACGGAACATTACCAATGCCTGCAATTAACGTAAACGACTCTGTAACAAAATCTAAATTTGATAACAAATATGGTTGTCGCGAAAGTGCTGTAGATGCTATACGTCGTGCAACGGACGTGATGTTAGCTGGTAAGCGCGTTGTTGTTTGTGGTTACGGAGATGTTGGTAAAGGTACTGCTGCGTCTTTTAAAGGTGCAGGAAGTATCGTAACAGTTACTGAGATTGACCCAATTTGTGCGTTACAAGCTGCAATGGACGGTTTTGAAGTTAAAAAATTAGAAACTGTTGTTGGTAATGCCGATATCGTAATTACTACAACTGGTAACAAAGACATTGTACGTGCAGAGCACTTTAAAGCAATGAAAGATAAAACCATAGTATGTAACATTGGTCATTTTGATAACGAAATACAAATGGCTTGGTTAAACGAAAACTATGGCAACACTAAAAACACAATTAAACCTCAAGTAGATAAATATACTATTGATGGTAATGATATTATTGTTTTAGCAGAAGGACGCTTAGTAAATTTAGGTTGTGCAACTGGTCATCCAAGTTTTGTAATGAGTAACTCTTTTACCAACCAAACATTAGCGCAAATCGAGCTTTGGAATCATTCTGACAAGTATGAAAACGAAGTATATATGCTACCAAAACATTTAGATGAAAAAGTAGCTAAATTACACTTAGAGAAAATTGGTGTTGAACTTACCGAGCTTAAGCAAGATCAAGCAGAATATATTGGTGTAACAGTTGAAGGTCCTTTTAAACCTGAACACTATAGATACTAAAATTTCTGTAACAGCAGAAAAATTACAAATCCCAAGCAGAAATGTTTGGGATTTTTTTATTGTACATTTTAAAAATCAAAAACCCTTTCTGTAAAAGAAAGGGTTTTCTTAATTTATGAAAAAATTATTATTTATTCAATTGTAATGAATCTACTGCATGATAAAAGAAATCTTGCTCATCATTCATTGAAACAAATAATCCGTTGGGAAATTTATCACCCAATGCTTGTGTCGTAATATCGCAACCATCGGTTTCTAAAGTTCCTAAGTTTAAAGTTTTTACGAAAGCATTATCACTTCTTGTAAAAAAGTTAAACGTATGATCTTGTTGGTTAGATACTATTATATAACCTTCTCCGTTTGGATAAGTTGCTATAGCAATACCTTCTATGTCGTCTTTAAAATACTCAGAACCAAACATGGATATTTCTTTATTCCCATCTTTTGGGTTGGCGTGATACTTTCTTATACCTACACCTTCATCAGAAAAATATACAAAACCTAACTCGTCGTCTACAGCTATGGCTTCGATTTCTTTTTGACCACTAAATGTGCCTAATTTTCTAAGTAATTTTGCAGAAACTCCTGTCGAGTCAGATTCTAATCCATACTGGTATAAATAACCTTCTCTTGGACCAGCTTTTCGGCTAACAAATACAGAGACTTCATTAGTTTTTGGGTTTTTATAAATTGAAATTCCCATTGGTCTTTTTTGAAGCTTATCAGTTTCATCTTCAAATACTTTAAAACCTCCATTATCAAGTGGTTTTAAATCTGGTGCAGAAAATAATCGTATTTGATTTTTTTCTCTTTCTGTAAACATCAATATATCTGTTTCTGTACTATCTGTTAACTTAAAACCATATTCTACATCTACATTATTTGGATAACTTACACCTGTAATTGCTTTGTCTTTAATTAGTTTTCCGTTTAAATCAAAAGCGTAAACACCACCATTAACTTCGTCTTTATCTGTACCAAAAACTATGCTTTGTTCTGGGTTTTGTTTGTTTACCCAAATTGCTGGATCATCACTATCGTGAGGTACTTTATCTGTTTTTAATGTTGGCGGTATTTCTGGTAAGTTAGTTTTGCAAGCTACCATTGTAATTGCGCAACATAGTATTAAAAATTGTTTCATTATTTTTTGCTTTTAAATAGATCGTACTTTAATCCAAAGGTTAAACGCTTCTCGTAGTATTCCATTTGCATGGTTCTTCCTTTTACACCTTGATAATAACGTAATGGTTGGTTAGTAATGTTATTTAAATTAGCATATAAGGTTAGATTTTTACTTAATGCAACATTAGCATTAAAGTCTAAGAAAAACTGCTCGTCATAGTATCTGTCTTCAAAAGCATTTCCTCCTATTTCATCTATATAATCGTCTGAAAAGTTTGCTGATAAACGTAAACTGAATTTTTTAGCATCATAGCTTAAAGATCCGTTAAACATATTTGGAGCTGTTTGTGGTAAATCTAAATCTGTACGCTCTTCTCCGTCTTCGTTATAAATACCATCTGTATTTGAAGTTAAATACGTGTAGTTTAAATAAATATTAAAGTTTTTAGCAAAACCTGGTAAGAAATCTAAACGACGTTGAAATGAAAATTCTGCTCCAAAAACTGATGCTCCATCTCCGTTTAATGGCTGGTAAACTTCATAACCATTTTCGTTTTCTGTTTGTCTTACGTAAACAAAATCTTGAATATCTTTATAAAATAAACCTCCTGAAATTATACCAACAGATTTAAAGTAATGCTCTGCCATAATATCAAAGTTCATAGATGTAGTTGGGTCTAACTCTGAATTACCTAAGAAAATCTCTTCATCTTCATTATTAATTTCTTGATAAGGCACTAAGTCTACATAGTTTGGACGCGCTAAAGTATTTGTCCAAGCAAAACGTAAAACAGTATTATCTGTTACGTTATATTTTAAATGAACACCTGGTAAAAGGTTTGTGTAAGAATTTTTATCTGTTAATTTTTGAATACCATCTACATCTCCATCTTCATTAAAAGTTAACTCGTTACCTTCACTATCAATAGAAGTATGCTCTAACCTAACACCTGCTAACACGCTAAATTTATCAGAAAAATCTTGATTTAACATAACATATCCTGCGTATACGTTTTCATTAACATCGTAGTTAGCTGTAATATATTCTTCTGGCAAATCTTCACTTTCAAATAGGTTTGTGTTGTTAAGATTAAGTCCTCCTAAAAATTCTTCTGAAGCAAATGTCCCTATTTGATATTGACTACCAGCTAAGAAATCTGAATCAGAGTAGTTTTTTGTAGGAATCATTCCTAACTCATCTAACATTCCTGTTGCATCACTGTATTCTGTAAAATCGTTATCTCTATTTTTATTTTTTAATCTAGTTTTTACTCCAAACTTCAAAAACCCATCTCTATCTTCAACAATAGAAACTGGTAATTTTGCGTTTACAAAAAAGTTAAAATCTTCTTCTTCTGTATATTGATTTTCTTCTGATAACTCATTAAACGTAAAAATTGAAAAATCAGAATTAGCAGCATTTACTGGTGAATAGTTTGGTTTATCTTGATTGTTATTAAAGTTAACCATGTACTCGCTTTCGTATTCTAGATAACGCTCGTTTAATCTTTCTTCAGATGCTTTAGCAAATGAAGCCATCCAATCAAATTCTACATTACCTAATAAATGATCTCCACCTAAACTAAAGTTAAACATACGTTGATCTTCTAAACGTCTGTTTTTATTTCTATTATTATCAATTCCGCCTTTAGATTGTCTTTTTGCCTCAACCGGAAACATGGTTAAATTTCCATTGCTATCAACATTAAAATCGCCTAAACCAATATCTTCTCCATCTAATATTTCATGTTCTAATCTAAATCTGTTTTCGCGATCATCTCTCCAGTTGTAAATTGATTTGAAGTAAACCGTATTATTTTTATCTAACTCGTAATCAAAATTTGCAGAAAAACTTCTTCTAACACGTTGTACTAAGTATTCTCTAATTTCAAAAACATTAGCGTAAGGATTTACATCTACTTCTTCAAGGATATCATCACCTTCTATGTCTTGGACTCCTGTATTATATTCAAACTCATCTGTCCATTCTGCTTCTACGTTATCACTTCCAAAATCATTATCATTGATAGATGCAGAAACCATCCAACCAAATTTACCATCGTTAGAACGGTCTCCTACTAAAAATGAACCATTTAAAATACGCTTATCTGTAATAAAGTTTAAACCAGAACCAGCTGTTGCAGACAATCTAAATCCTTGTGGCGATGTTCTTGTAATTAAATTTACAGATCCTCCAAGTGCATCTGCATCCATATCTGGTGTAACTGCTTTATTAACTTCAATAGTTTGAATCATATCAGAAGGAATTAAATCCATTTGTATGTTTCTATTATCTCCTTCTGCAGAAGGAATTCTGCTTCCATTAAGAGTTACCGAGTTTAATTGAGGTGATAAACCTCTAACAATAATATTTCTTGCTTCTCCTTGATCTACTTGCATTGTAATACCTGGTATACGCTTTACAGCATCTCCTACATTGGCATCCGGAAACTTACCTATTTGGTCTGTAGATACAATATTTGTAATGTTTTGTTTGTTTTTTTGAGCATTTAAAGCTCTTGCTTGACTACCAATACCGTATCCAGTTAATACAACCGTTTCTAATTCGGTATTTTCTGAGTTTAAATTTATATTTAGCGTTGTAGTTGTATTAGCTGTTACTTGTACAGGTTTTGAAACATCAGAATACCCTAAATATTTAACCAATACAGTATAATTTCCTTCTGGTACATCTACTAGAGTATATTTACCATTAAAGTTAGAGATTGCTCCTTTATTTAATGTCTCTATTAAAATAGTAGCTCCTGGTATAGATATACCATTTTCATCGGTTAATGTTCCTTGAATATTTCCTGACTGAGAATAGCCACTAAAAGAGATAGTTAGCAGCAGTAATAAGGTGTAAAAGTATTTCATATTTTGTTGATTTTTGTTCAACGCTAAATAATAAAATACCCATCTAAGTGAATTTAGATAAACTTAAAGGTTGAGTTATTTTTAAATGAAAAAATAAGCTTTTTAATATTAACAAAACTTTGAGGTAATATTAAAGAAACAAAAAACCCTTTCTAATTTTAGAAAGGGTTTTTTGTTTTTTGGGCTAAAAATTCTTAAGCCTGAAAAGGCTCTATAGAAACATAAGATTTGTTATCTTTTTTCTTTGTGAATTTTACAACACCATCTACTTGAGCGTGTAACGTATGGTCTTTACCTTGGTATACGTTTTCACCTGGATGATGTGTGTTACCTCTTTGTCTTACAATGATATTTCCTGCAACAGCTGCTTGACCACCAAAAATCTTAACACCTAATCGTTTCGATTCTGATTCTCTACCGTTTTTAGAACTACCAACTCCTTTTTTATGAGCCATAATTTTAAGGTTTTAAAGTTTCTGCTTTACGCAGTAACGTTGTGTTATACTTAAGTGTTGTAGATTATTTTTCTACTCCACCGTCTAATTTGTCTTGTAACTCTTTTAATTCATCCCACTTACCATCAGCAGCTAACTGAGCTTGTTGTGGCCAAGTGTCTGGTACGTGATTACCACGAACACCTTCGATGATTTCAGAAATTTTTGCTGGTTTAGCTTTTGCTAAGTCTGCGTAAGTTGCAATACCTGCTTCTACTAAAGTTTCAGCAATTTTTGGTCCAATACCTTCAATTTTCTTTAAATCGTCTGCTTTAGCAGTAGACTTTTTTGCAGCTGCTTTTGGTGCTTCTGCTTTAGCTTCTTTTTTAGGAGCAGCTTTTTCAGCTTTTTTTGCTGGCTTAGCTCCAGATGCTACTATGTTTTCAATTACGATTTCAGTTAAGGCTTGTCTATGACCATTTTTTACACGGTAACCTTTACGTCTTTTCTTTTTGAAAACAATAACTTTATCACCTTTAAGGTGCTTTAAGACTTTTGCACTTACTTGTGCTCCATCTATAGCTGGGGCGCCTACTGTTACATTGCTACCGTCTGCTAATAAAAGTACGTTGTCAAAATCAACTTGCTTACCTTCTTCTACTGCTAAACGATTAACAAAAACTTTTTGGTCTTTTTCAACTTTAAATTGATGCCCTGCTATCTCTACAATTGCGTACATAGCGTAACGTTTTTATTAATTTAATTATTACTATTTGCTTCTGTTTTCTCAGAAAGCGGATGCAAATATACTTCTAATTAATTAATCTACAAACGTTTTAGGCATTTTGAAGCATATTTCTGCTCTTTTTTAGCATTTGCATGCAAGTTAAGGTTAAGACTACTGTTGTAGCAAATCCCATAATTGCAACTACAAAAGCCACTAATCCTATGTGCACGTTGTAATCTTGTTTAAATACAGTAAGTAGTTGACTTAAAAAATCAGGATTAATTTCGGTAGCATATAACGTAAAAAATATTGTAAAAACAATAGCAGCTAAGAATCCTGCTACTAAGCCTGATGTAAATCCATTAGAGTAAGTAAAGTCTTCATCTTGTTTTAGTTTTTGATGCTTAATAACTTCGTAAATACCAAATCCCGTTATAAAGCCATTAAACAAACTAAAAAAAGGATTTGTGTGTAAATTAAATAATGCTAAAATTAAAAAATAAGCAATAAGGGCTGCACTTATGGCAAACCCATATTTAATAGGTAATGAGATATTTTTCATAGTTTTTTATTTTATTGGTTAAATAGTCCATTTAATTTCGTGAAAAAAAAACTGTTTTTTTATAATTTGATGTTAATTTTTCTGATTTAAAGGATGTTAAGCCATTTCTATTGTTATTTTTGTTAAAAAGTGTAACAAATCTTTAAGATTTGATACTAATACCAAAAAATAGACAATTAAATATCTTAAACATGAAAAAAAGTTTATTCTCATTAGCAGCTTTAGTGTTGGCTGGTTTTACCGCTAATGCTCAAGAAGTTAAGTATGAAGAGTATGATTTAGATAACGGCATGCACGTTATTTTACATCAAGACAATTCTGCACCTGTTGTTACTACTTCTGTAATGTATCACGTTGGTGCTAAAGACGAAAACCCAGAACGCACAGGATTTGCTCACTTTTTTGAGCATCTTTTATTTGAAGGTACAGAAAACATTCCTCGTGGAGATTGGTTTAAAATAGTATCATCAAATGGTGGTAGCAACAACGCTAATACTACAGATGATAGAACGTACTACTACGAAGTTTTTCCTTCTAACCAAGTAGAATTAGGTTTATGGATGGAATCTGAGCGTTTAATGCATCCTGTAATTAATCAAATTGGTGTAGATACACAGAATGAAGTTGTAAAAGAAGAAAAACGTTTACGTGTAGATAACTCTCCTTATGGTAAGTTTTTTGAAAACGTAAAAAAACACATGTTTAAAAAACATCCTTACCGTTGGACTACAATTGGTGAGATGGAACATTTAGATGCAGCAACTTTAGAAGAGTTTCAAGCATTTAACAAAAAATTCTATGTGCCTAACAACGCTGTTTTAGTTGTAGCTGGTGATATAGATGTACCTCAGGTTAAAAAAATGATTAAAGATTATTTTGGACCAATTCCAAGAGGTGAAGAAATCACAAGAAACTTCCCAAAAGAAGACCCAATAACAGAACAAATAAATGCTAAAGCTTACGACGCTAACATCCAAATACCTGCTGTTGTAGCTGCTTATCGTACACCATCTATGAAAGATAGAGACGCTTACGTTTTAGATATGTTATCTACTTACTTAAGTAGCGGAAAATCTTCTGTACTTTACAAAAAGTTAGTTGACGAAAAGAAAATGGCTTTACAAGTTGGTGCTTTTAACAACAGCCAAGAAGACTACGGTACTTATATCCTTTTTGGTCTTCCTTTAGGAGATGTAAAACTTTCTGATCTAATTAAAGAAATTGATGAAGAGATTGTTAAAGTTCAAAACGAATTAATTTCAGAAAGAGATTATCAAAAACTTCAAAATCAATTTGAAAATCAATTTGTAAATTCTAATTCTAGTATCTCAGGTATTGCTAACTCTTTAGCTAGATACTACATGCTTTACGGTGATACAGATTTAATCAATTCAGAAATTGAAATCTACAGATCTATTACTAGAGAAGACATGCAAGAAGTAGCTAAAAAATACTTACAACCTAATAAGCGTCTTGTATTAGAGTATTTACCAGAGGAAAAAGATAACAAATAAGAAATGAAGATTAGCTTCGGCAATTTTTCAATTTAAAATATAAAACATAATGAAAACAAAAATAACAGCCTTATTAGCCGTATTGTTCTTATCAATTTCTGCAACAGCTCAAATTGATAGATCTGTACAACCTAAACCAGGTCCTGCTCCAACCATTACTCTAGAAGTACCAGGAGAATTTCAACTTAAAAATGGACTTAAAGTTTTAGTTGTAGAAAACCACAAATTACCACGCGTATCTTACTCTTTAACAATTGACAACAATCCAATTGTAGAAGGAGACAAAGCTGGAGTATCTAGTATGCTTGGAGCTATGTTAGGCAATGGAACTACAAATATATCTAAAGACGAATTTAATGATGAAATTGACTTTTTAGGAGCAAGATTAAGTTTTGGATCTAGTAGCGCATACGCTTCTGGTTTATCTAAATATTCTGAGCGTATTATGGAGTTAATGGCAGATGCAGCAATTAACCCATTATTTACACAAGAAGAGTTTGACAAAGAAAAAACTAAAGTTTTAGAAGGACTTAAAAACTCAGAAAAAAGCGTATCTGCTGTAGCTGGTAGAGTTGGATCTGCACTTGCTTACGGTAAAAAACATCCTTATGGAGAATTTATTACAGAAGAAACTGTAAATAATATTACGTTAGATAATGTTAGAGCTTTTTACCAAAAATACTTTAACCCAAACAATGCTTACCTTGTAATTGTTGGAGATGTAGATTTTAAAACCGTTGAAAAAAACGTAAAGAAATATTTTAAAAATTGGGAAAAAGGTATAGATGTTACAACTAATGTAATTAAACCAAATCCTAATGTACCTGCTACGCAAATCAATTTTGTTGATATGCCAAACGCAGTTCAATCTAACATTGCTTTAACTAACAATGTAGACTTAAAAATGAATGATGACGATTACCTAGCTGCTAAAGTTGCTAACTACATCCTTGGTGGTGGTGGTGAAGGTTATTTATTCTTAAACCTTCGTGAGGATAAAGGTTATACCTATGGATCTTATTCTAGTATAGGAGCAAATAAATATGGTGCATCAAGATTTGAAGCTACTGCAGAAGTAAGAAATATGGTTACAGATAGCTCTGTAGTAGAAATGCTTAAAGAGGTAAACCGTATTAAAAACGAAACGATTACTGAAGAAGCTTTAAAAAATGCAAAAGCTAAGTATGTAGGTAGCTTTATCATGTCTTTAGAACAACCTCAAACTATTGCAAGAAATGCTCTAAATATTAAACTAAACAACCTTCCTGCAGATTACTACAAGACTTATTTATCAAGAATTAATGCACTTACAGTTCAAGACATTAAAGATGCAGCTAATAAATATTTTAAGCCTGAAAATGCAAGAGTTATTATAGTTGGTAAAGGAAGCGAAGTAATACCTAACTTAGAAAAAACAGGATTACCTATTAAGTATTTTGACAAATTTGCAAACCCTGTAGAAAAGCCAGTATTTTCTAAACCAATACCTGATGGTGTTACTGCAAAAACAGTAGTTGATAATTATTTAACAGCTGTTGGTGGATTAGAGAACATTAAGTCTGTAAAAACAGTACACATGAGTGGAGATGTAAAAATTGAAGGTGTGCCAATCCCTTTAACTGCAGAAGTAAAATACATGATGCCTAACAAAGAATCTTTAGAAATGAACGCTGAAGGTATGGGTACTTTAATGAAGCAAAAGTGGAATGGAACAACTGGATATATGGAGCAACAAGGAATGAAAAGAGATATGACAGAAGATCAAATTGCAGAGAAAAAAGCTAGCCCAGCATTATTCCCAGAAACTGATTTGGACATGAGCAATGTAAGCTTAGAAAGTATTGTTTCAATTAACGGAGAGGATAACTACAAAGTAAAAGTAGTGAATGGAGATAATGAAATCTTCCGTTATTACAATACGTCTACTAACTTATTAACTCAAGTAGAAAGCACTACCGAAGCACAAGGTCAAGAAATTAAAACAGTTGTATCATACAACAACTATTCTCCTGTTAACGGAGTACAGTTACCGTATGGTCAAACAATTGTTTCTGGACCTCAAACTATATCTATGAATTTTAAAGCAATTAAAGTTAACGAAGGTGTTACAGAAGCAGACTTTGAATAATTAATTGTTTATGATATTTATTAAAAATCCGAAGTTTAATTACTTCGGATTTTTTTTTGCTTTCTATTTGCTAAAAACACACCAAATAATATTATCAAACTTCCCAAACCTTGTGTCCAACTAAAGGTTTCATTATCTAATAGTCCCCAAATTAATGCTACAATTGGCATTATATAAGTTACAGAAGATGCAAACACAGGTGTTGACATCTGCACTAACTTATTAAATAAAACCTTAGCTAAAGCGGTACCAAAAAAAGATAAAACAACTACAAAACCAATAGAACTTACAAATTCTGATTGGTCTAAGTTTTCAACATTAAAAAAGTCAGTCAAAATCAACACCAATAATGCAGGAATAAAAATTATAACATAATTACCTGCTGCAATACTTAATGGTTTAACATGTTGCAAATAAGTTTTTATAACATTTACATTAATTGCATACATAATTGTAGATGCAATAACAAAACCTGCATACCAATAATTTTGATTTGGATTTAGATCAGCTCCTTCAAGGATCAAAATAGAAGTTCCTACAAAACCAATTATAATCCCAATAACTTGCCTAGTATTTGTCGCTATTTTAAAAACAGCAGCTCCTAACAAAACCGTATTTAAAGGCACTAAACTATTTAAAATAGAAGCCACAGCGCTATCAATTTCAGTTTCTGCTATAGCAAAGAAAAACGCAGGAAAAAATGAACCTACAAAACCGGAAAGCGCTATCCATTTCCAGTCTTCTTTTTTGATAAGCTTCAATTTATTATAACCAACAATAAACAAAAACACACCGGTAATAATCGTGCGTAAAGCTCCTAATTGATAAGCATTTAATCCTATCAATGCCTTTTTTATCAGGATAAAAGATGTACCCCAAATTAAAGACAACACCAATAGGTAAACCCATTTTAAATAATCATTATTTTGCATAGTCAATTTTTACACTACAAAAATGGAATAATAAATACAATAATTAACAATATTTCTTAGTTTTGTAATCTATTCAGTAATAATTAAATACTATATAAAATGAAATTATTTAAAAATATATTAGCCTTAGCTATTATCACTCTTTTTGCGTTTAGTTGTAAAAATGAAGCTAAGCCAGAAGTAGTAACTTCTCCAAACTCTGAAATTACAACTAATAATGAAGTAGCTAAATTAGATCCAAACGCTAATTATGCTAAAGCAGAATTCACTATCGAAGGAATGACTTGTGCAATGGGTTGCGCAAAAACTATCGAGAAGAAAATGGCTAAAATGGAAGGTGTAAAATCTGCAACAGTAGATTTTGACAAAAAATTAGCAATGGTAGAATATGATGACGCTAAAGTAACACCAGAAAGTTTAGAAAACACAGTTACAAGTGTTGCAGATCAATACAGTGTAAAAGACATGAAAACTGTAGAAAATTTTACTAAAGACAAAAAAGAATGTTCTGCAACATGTAAAGAAAAATGTGCAAACAAAACAGATGCAGAAAAAATGGCTTGTAAAGAAGCATGCAAAAAAACTTGTGCAGAAAAAGCTAAAAAAGCCTAAGACATTTAAAGATTCATAATTAAAAGCCTCGATTAGTCGAGGCTTTTTTAATACACAAAAACCTAATAATTAAAGTTAAATTAAACACAAACTATATAATTTACACGTTTTAAAAAACTACTTTTGGACACATGCTTGGTCAATTAAGAAATAGTATTTTTACCAAAGTCCTTTTTGGGTTAATGGGCATCTACCTACTAAATATAAGCGTAGACACTGCAGACCCATATCCAGACTATATACCAGAAGACTTGTCATATAATGATCAAGAAAGTATAGTTGAGATAATTATTGAAAAAGTTTTAGGTTTTGAAAATGCTATTGAAGAATATGATGATCATGATTCCGAAGATCATAACAAAAAGAAAAACGTAAAAATAGATTTTTTAGTTTATCAATCTAACAAAACAGAAAGTATTATAAAATACCTTAAAAATAAAAAACAATTATTTATAAGGTCCAAAGACCAACTTACTTCTGGTTTTAAAGAAATTGATTCTCCTCCTCCTAAATTAGATTTGTTCTCCTAGACTTTTAAAATCCAGTTTAAAATAGATACTGGATGATTTATAATCTATAAAACAAATCAAAAATGAATATCAAAAAAATATTAATACTAATACTTGTATTAGTATTGAGCAAGCATGCTAATGCTCAAATAAAAAATATAAAAAAAGACAGTTTATATATTAAAGAAGTAGAAAATGATAAAAAACCTGCAAAAGTACTACATGCAGAACCATTATATATTGACCTCATAAGGGATCTCGGTGCAAGAAAAGGCGAAAAAGAATGGAACTTAGGATTAGGTCTAACAGACAATTTACAATTTGATAGTTATGAAGCTTTAATTGAATACGAATGGGCTCCTGCAGATCGATTAGGTTTAGAAGTAGAATTACCTTTTACCTTCTATTCTCCAGTTAATGGAACAGAAAAAGCAGATATCCCTTCCAACCAATTAAATAGTATAAAAGTAGCAGCACAATGGTCGTTTTACGTTAATGAAGTAGCAGCAACATCTATGGCTATTGGATATATCAACGAGTTTGAACTATCTAGTTTTAGAGACTTCGGTAAACCTCTTATAAAAGGCAATGTATACAATCCGTTTTTAGTTGTAGCGAAAAGATTAGGCAGTAATTTTCATTCCTTAATTTATACTGGACCAATGATTGAACAAAACTTTATAACCAATAAATTTCATACTACTTATGATATAAACACAAGTTTCCACTATATGATTAGTGATACTAGAAATTTTATTGGTGTCGAGTTTAATAAGACTTTAGATCATAAAGATTTTGATATGACTATTAGACCTCAAATGCGTGTAAGCGTTGCAGACAACTTACTAATAGGAATTATTGCAGGTATACCTGTTAGTAGAGAAAATGAAAGATTTAGTTCTTTTCTAAGACTTATTTGGGAACCTAGCCATTAATCAATATTTAAAAAAAGCCTCGATTATTCGAGGCTTTTTTATGCTTTAAAATCATTAAATATTCATATTTTGGATAAAATTTATTAAAGATGAAAAATAAAATTCTCTTATTCATTACAATTTTGTGTGCTTATTTTATAAAAGCTCAAACATTACCTCAAACCATTAGCGATACAACTTTTACAATTGGTAAAACAGTAAAAATTAAGTCTAAAATATTAAACGAAAACAGAGAATTAAATATCTATTTACCTGCATCTTATAATCTAGACAGTTTAAAGACCTATCCTGTAATCTATTTATTAGACGGTTCTAAAGACGAAGATTTTATACATATTTCAGGAATTGTACAATTTGGTTCGTTTTCTTGGATTAATATGTTGCCAGAGTCTATTGTTGTAGGAATTGCTAATGTAGACAGAAAAAGAGATTTTACTTACCCATCTAAAAATGAACTTGATCAAAAAGAATTTCCTTCATCTGGAAAATCTGAAAAATTTATAAGTTTTATAGAATCAGAACTTCAGCCTTACATTAACTCTAAATTTAAAACTAGTAAAGAAAAAACAATTATTGGTCAATCTTTAGGCGGCTTATTAGCAACAGAAATATTATTTAAAAAACCAGATCTTTTTGACAATTATATTATTGTTAGTCCTAGTTTGTGGTGGGATGATGAAAATTTATTAAACTTCAAACCTATTAATTATAACAATAATAAAGCTATTTACATAGCAGTTGGTAAAGAAGGGCAAGTTATGGAACGTACAGCCAAACAACTTTACGAAAAACTAAACTCTAATAAAAAACAAAACACAAGGTTGTTTTTTAACTTTTTAGAAAACAAAACTCACGGAGATGCTTTACATATTGCAGTATATGATGCTTTTGAGAAAATTTATAGTTCTAAAAAATAAATTATTTCCACTCTAAAGTTTCCATAATGTGTTTAATATCTTTTTGCAGATAGTTAGCAGCAGGTAAGATAGAATCGTAATTGGGTTTTGCGTAAAAATATAAAGAACCTGTTAAAAAGTGTTTTGTACTATCTGTGACATAAAATTGTGATTGGCTTGCTGCATTACCACCAACTTCGTAAAACATTCCGTAAACCTTTCGTTCTTTATTATCATAAACTTGCTCTACAATTTCATCAGCTTTGCGTGTGTGTTCTTGTGTAAAGTTTTGTGCGTCTTTTAAAAACTTAGTTAATTCATCTTCGTCGTGTATGGTTTTATAAGTAAGATAAATTGTTCCTTTTAATTTTTCATACTCTAAGTTTAATCCAAAACTACTAGGATCATTAGGAATGGTTTTAATTTTAACGGTATCACTAAGCTTATTTCTTTCAAAAGAAAACGGTAATTGTTTATTATAACTTTTATAAGTAGCTTCAGGATACTCTAACCTTAAATATCCTTTTGGTTTTGGTACAGGATCTTCTGCGCAACTGGTTAATAAGAGTAAACCTAAAAGTAAATATGTTAGTTTTTGTATCATCAATTCTACATTTTGGTTAGGGTAAAGTTACCTTAACACGCTTAATTCGTTTTTTATCTAAAGACTCTATAGTAAAAACGTAATTTTCAAATTTTATTTTACTATTTCGCTTAGGAAAACCTCCAGAGTTTTCTAAAATAAACCCAGCTAAAGTTTCGGCTTCACCTTTATTGTCTTCAAAAACGGTATCGTCTTCAAGTTTTATAATTTTATAAAAATCTTTTAATGCTGTTTTGCCTTCAAAGACATAATTTTTGTCATCTAATTTAGAAAAGATTAGGTCTTCATCATCAAACTCGTCACTTATATCACCAACAATTTCTTCTATAATATCTTCTAAAGACACTAAACCTGAAGTTCCTCCATACTCATCAACTACAACTGCAAGGTGTACTTTTTTCTCTTGAAACTCTGACATTAAATCATCCAATTTTTTGTTTTCTGGCACAAAAAATGGATCACGTAAAAGCGATGTCCAATCAAATTCTTTTTCATTTAAATAAGGCAACAAGTCTTTTACGTACAAAATACCTTTTATGTTATCCATATTATCTTGGTAAACTGGTATTCTGGAGTAACCGTTGGCTACAATTTCTTCTACAATTTCAGCATAAGTTTGATCTATACTTAATGCAAACACATCAATACGTGGCTGCATCACTTGTTTGGTATCTGTATTACCAAAACTTACAATCCCTTGTAGTATTTTTTGCTCTTCTTTGGTTGTATCATGCTCGCTTGTTAGCTCTAATGCTTGAGATAATTGATCTACACTAAGGTTTGATTTTTGTTTTCCTAATCGGCTATGTATTGTTAGCGTTATAGCACGCATTGGTAGGCTTAACGGAGAAAAAACAACATCTAAAACACGTAAAGGATATGCCATAAAAGTGGCAAATTTTAAATTGTTACGGCTAGCATATATTTTTGGCAAAATTTCTCCAAAAAGTAATATTAGAAAGGTAACAACTACTACATCAACTATAAATTTTATTAAAGTAGATGTAATACTTTTAAACATAAACTCACTTAAAAAAGCAAACAGAATTACTATACCAATATTTATAAAATTATTTGCCACCAATATGGTTGCCAGTAGTTTTTTTGGTCGTTCTAAAAGCTTGGTAATTATTTTTATTTGGTTTTTTGCAGCTAATTCTTCGTCTTCTAAGTCTGTTCTTGACAGAGAAAATAAAGCAACTTCTGCTCCAGAAATTAATGCAGAACCAATTAAAAGAACTATTAAAAGTACAAATCCTAGTACTATATTTATATTAGTACTAGCTAAAAGTAAGATAAAACACGAGGGTTCAGGATCCATATAATATTACTTAAAAAGGAAGATCGTCATTATCGTCTTCTACTGTTTGTGTATTTGGTGTTTCAGGTTTTGGTGCTTGTTGTTGCATCGGTTTTGCTTGTGCATTACCTTGCATAGCTTCAGATTCGTTTTTATTACTTAAAAACGTAAAATCTGTCACTTGTATTTCGGTACTATAACGGTCGTTACCAGAATCATCTTGCCATTTTCTAGTTTTTATTCTACCTTCAACATATATTTTATCTCCTTTTGACAAGTATTTTTCGCAGATTTCTGCACCTTTATTACGTACAACTATATTATGCCATTCTGTATTACTAATACGCTCGTTAGTTTGCTTATTGGTATAAGTTTCGTTAGTTGCTAAAGGAAAACGTCCTACACAGCCACCACCTTCAAAATAGTGCATTTTTACTTCGTCTCCTAAATGCCCAATCAGCATTACTTTATTTAGTGTTCCTGACATAATTATTTAATATTAAGGACGCAAAATTACAGAATTGCGTCTGTATGTTATTAAAATTAATAATTTTTTTTGAAGTGAATGAATTATAAATTTTAAAAATTAAATTTATCAATAAAGTTACCTATTAGAATAGGTACAGGAAAGTCTTCTATATTAGAAATATCAATACCATTTTCAATACTTTTATCTATACTAACTATCCAAAATTTTGTGTACAAATGTTGATGCGATAGTTTATGTATTATATCTGTATCATTATATAAATGAACATCAAAATTCATATCTGCTAAAACATCTAAATTTTCAATCTTAGACTTTATATTATTATAAGTTGAAGGTTTTTCAGTTTCAATTAAAGGAAATTGATATAAGTTTTGCCAAATCCCGCTTCCAATACGTTGTTCTAAAATAGTTTTTTCGTTTTTAGAAATAATAACTATAAAATTAAAGTACTTTTTAGTAACCTTAGTTTTTTTAAGCTTAACAGGTAATACATCAATTTTTTTTTCTTTTAATGCTAAGCAACTTGTTTTAAAAGGACAAACACTACAATCTGGATTTTTAGGTTTACATTGTCTTGCGCCAAACTCCATTATAGCTTGATTAAAAATAGCAGGTTCCTTCTTATCTATTAATTGTTGTGCTAACGCTTTAAACTCTTTTTGTCCTGACGTAGAGTTTATTGGTGTTTCGATTCCAAAAATTCTTGATAAAGCTCTATAAACATTACCATCTACCACTGCAGTTACTTCATTAAAGCAAATAGAAGCAATTGCGCTAGCAGTATAATCTCCAACACCTTTTAGCTTTAAAATATCTTTATATGTATCAGGAAAAACACCATCAAGCTCGTTTACTATATATTTTGCAGACCAATGTAAATTTCGTGCGCGTGAGTAATAACCCAATCCTTGCCATAATTTTAAAACGTCTTCTTCATTAGCTTTTGCAAGATCATAAACTGTCGGAAATTGACTTGTAAAAGCATGGTAATAAGGTGTACCTTGAACAACTTGCGTTTGCTGTAAGATAATTTCAGAAAGCCAGATATAGTAAGGGTTATTCGTACTACGCCAAGGTAAATCGCGTTTGTTTACTGTATACCAATTAATTAACTTTGTTGAAAAATTCATAGGGCTAAAAACTACAAGAAATGCAAAAGTAAAGTTTATAGCATTAAAATTTAATGAATTAGGTTTGAAATATTGAATATTAAATGCCTATATTTGCCAACCCTTAAAAAAAATATAATAACCCAAATAATAAAAGAAAATGACTAAGGCTGATTTAGTAGCAAAAATTTCTGAGAAATTAGGAATTGAAAAAGGAGATGTTCAAGCGACTGTTGAAACTTTTATGGAAGAAGTAAAAACATCTTTAGAGAGTGGAGATAACGTGTACTTAAGAGGATTCGGTAGCTTCATCATCAAAACTAGAGCTGAAAAAACTGGAAGAAATATTTCTAAAAACACAACAATAAAGATTCCAGCTCACAATATTCCAGCATTTAAGCCAGCAAAAGTATTTGTAGAAGGCGTTAAGACAAATGTTGACGTAAAGTAAAAATTTAAACGAATTATTAATTTAAAAACATTAACCTATGCCAAGTGGTAAGAAACGTAAAAGACACAAGGTTGCTACGCATAAGCGTAAAAAACGTAGACGCGCTAACCGTCACAAAAAGAAAAAATAATTCCAAAAAGTAGTTTTTTAACTACTTTTTTGGTTTTTTAAAATTTCGTTCTTTGAAAATAGAGTTTAAAAAATTACGTTATAACCTTGCGTAAAAATAAACTCAGCCGGATTAAAAATCCTGTGAAAATTGTATAATCCATCTATACTTAATCGTATGGATAAAAATTAACCTAAATGGATAAAGAATTAATTATTAGGTCTAGTCCAGAAGCTGTTGATTTTGCCTTATTAAAAGATGGAAAACTAATTGAATTACATAAAGATGAAGATGGTAATAAGTTTGCTGTTGGCGATGTGTTTATCGCCAAAATAAGAAAAGCTGTACCAGGTCTTAATGCTGCATTTGTTAATGTAGGATATGAAAAAGATGCCTTTTTGCATTATCATGATTTAGGACCAAAAATTTCTTCACTTTTAAAATTCACAAAACGTGTAAGCACAGGTAAATTAAAAGACTTTTCTTTAAAAGATTACCCATTTGAAAAAGACATTGATAAAGACGGTAAAATAAACAACGTCTTAAAATCAAATCAGTCTATTTTAGTACAAATCGTAAAAGAACCAATATCTACAAAAGGTCCAAGAATAAGCTCAGAGCTTTCTATTGCCGGTAGATATATTGTTTTAGTCCCTTTTTCTGATCGTATATCTATTTCTCAAAAAATAGAAAATAGAGAAGAAAAAGACCGTTTAAAACGATTGGTAAAAAGTATAACTCCACCAGGTTTTGGCGTTATTGTACGAACAGTAGCTGAAGGCAAAAAAGTAGCCGAACTAGACAAAGATTTACAGCATTTGTTAAGTCGTTGGACAACAATGTGTAAAAAGCTACACAAAGCCCATCATCCTACCAAAGTATTAGGAGAATTAAATAAAGCCTCTTCAATTTTAAGAGACATATTTAACGACACTTTTACAGGTATACATGTAGATGATGAAGAGCTTTATTTTCAAATAAAAGATTATTTGCAAGAAATTGCACCAAATAAAGAATCAATTGTCAAACTCTATCAATCTAAAGTTCCCATTTTTGAGAAATTTGGGATAGAACGACAAATAAAAACTTCTTTTGGAAAAACAGTATCTATGGCTAAAGGTGCCTACCTTGTTATAGAACATACTGAAGCACTTCATGTAATAGACGTTAACAGCGGTAATAGATCTAACAAATCAAACTCACAAGAAGATACTGCGCTAGAAGTAAATCTTATCTCTGCAACAGAAGTAGCACGACAGTTAAGATTACGCGATATGGGCGGTATTATTGTAGTAGACTTTATAGATTTAAACTCTGCCGAAAACAGAAAAAAACTTTACAATCACTTACGTGAAGAAATGAAAGATGATAGAGCCAAACATAAAATATTACCTCCTAGTAAGTTTGGATTGATTCAAATAACACGTCAAAGAGTACGACCAGAAATGAACATTAAAACCAGAGAAGTTAACCCTAATGGTGATAATGGAGAAGAGGTCGAAGCACCAATAGTATTGGTACAAAAAATAACTCATGACTTAGAACAACTATTTAAAAAAGACTATAAAAAGGTGACCTTAAACACACATCCTTTTATAGCAGCCTTTTTAACAAAAGGTTTTCCATCTGTACGTTCAAAATGGTTTTTTGAACACAAAAAATGGGTAAAAATACAACCTAGAGATGCTTACACATATTTAGAATATCATTTTTACGATAAAAATGGTGATTTAATAAAATAACCCAAAGCCTTGCTAATTAATTAGTGAGGCTTTTTTTATTGTAAAGATTTGGGCGTTTTAACAGGCTGTTCGTTATATCTTTTTTTGCCTTATATGG
Organism: Mesoflavibacter sp.; assembly: GCF_964226795.1. Classification (NCBI taxonomy): domain Bacteria; kingdom Pseudomonadati; phylum Bacteroidota; class Flavobacteriia; order Flavobacteriales; family Flavobacteriaceae; genus Mesoflavibacter; species Mesoflavibacter sp. Next base: position 26 of record NZ_CAXQQP010000007.1, on the reverse strand, counting down.
AAGCAAAAAAAGGATGCCACTACCAT